>JBDKTK010000241.1:0-11349 GCA_039680225.1 Syntrophaceae bacterium | reverse complement strand
TCTCATAGATGAGGCCGAGCGTCTTCACGTTGGCGTTCTTCTGGGTCTTGTTGAGCCACTTCAGGACCTCGACGAACTCGTGGGACTCGACCTCGTCGGTGGAAGCCGTTCGGAAGAAATATTTCATGCCGGGGCGCTGGGTCAGGGCCGCGGAGCTGGAGGCGCCGCACATGAAGATCTTCTTGGCCCGCTCTGCCACCATGCTCGCCGGCATGCTCACCGAGCTGTTGTAGGCGCCAATGTGGGCCCAAACGCCTTCGTGGTTGATCAGGCGCTCGGCTTCGGCCTTGCCGACGTCGGGCTTGCGCTGGCTGTCGGTGTGCACGAGCACGAACTTGTACCCCGCAAGCCAGCCTTTGTTGTTAGCCAGCGGCACCTTGATGTTGGGGTGCTTGTTGTTGAGGATCTCGACGGCCGTCTCCACCGCGGCCTTGCAGCGCTGGCCGGCCAGCGCGACGGGGCCGGTCAGGGGGAAGATGGTGCCGATCTTGATGACCTTTTCCTGTGCCAGGGTCGGCGCGGGGGCGACGCCCAGCACCAGGGTGACCGCCACTGCAACAAGGAGCCAGATTGTCATGCGGGACTTGAAGTGAACCATCAGGGACCTCCTCTCTCGGGTTGATTTGCACCTGTGCTGCACGGGCAGGACCAAGGCACACGCGGCATCGGCTTTCACAGGCAGTAAATGCGTTCTGAAGGAGAACAAGACTTGAAGAGGGACGATAGTAAATGCATCCTTGTATGTCAAGGGGGTTTTCATGCAGGAAAGAGCATCGGGCCGACAACCGATCCGAGTGGCTGATCGAAATCGGATGCGAATAAAAAAGGTTACAGCGAAAAGCCTGTAACGCGTTGAATTTACGAATGTTTCCTTGTAAGTCCGAACCGAAATGGAACGGCCTGCCTTTCCCCCTCAGCGACGGTTGCCGGTCGCGGGTGAATGTCCGCGGAAAAACATCATTACAGGAACAAGCGCGCAAAGGGTGAGTGCTCCGCCGGCGGCAAACACGGCCTGGTATCCGAAGGTTTGGGTGAAAACGCCGCTGGCCAGCGCTGCAGAACCGGAGACCGTCACCTGCAATGCCGCCTGGAGGGTGTAGTCGGTGCCCGGGGAATGCTTGCGGCAGACGTCCATCATCGATGTGAACAGGGCCACCGTCGAGAGACCGTCGGCGAATTGCTCCGTGCAGACCACCGCAACCAGCACCCACGGGTCACAGGCACCGCCGGCAACGAGCCAGTACCCGACAAAGCCCGCCGCCTGCAGCCCCCCGAACAGCAGCAGCGCCTTGCGGTGTCCCAGCCGCAGCAGGAACAGGCCGCCAAGCAGGGCGCCGGCCAGCCCCACGGTTGCGCCGACCACGCCGGTCAGCAGCCCGATGTCCGCGAGCGACATTCCCCGATCCGAAAGCAGCGGCCCGATCATGCGCGAGGCCAGCGCGTCGCCTGCCTTGAACGTCGCGACCGTGACCATCCACCACCCCATGTGCGGCCTCGACAGAAAATCGGCAAACAACCGCACGTAGCCGTGCCAGCCTTGCCACTCCTCGCTTTTTACGGCGCCGCGCTGTGCCGCAGGTGTTTCGCGCATGAACCAGACGGGCAGCAGGACCGGCACGATCAGCAGCGCCAGCGCCGAGTAAGACAGATGCCAGCCGAAGCGCGCGACCAGCCACAGTAACAGGCCGCCCCCGACGATCATGCCGATCTTGTAGCCGATGACCTGCACGCTGTTGCCCAGGCCGCGCAGGCGCGGTTCCAGGCGGCTTACGGCAAGACCGTCCGTTGCAATGTCCTGGGTCGCGGCAACAAGGTTCATCAGGAAGAGAAGAGCCAGCAGCAGCGCGAACGACTGCGACACCCAGTCGCCGAAATCACGCGAGGCGACCAGCAGCATCAGCCCGCAGGTCGCCAGGTTGAGCGTCAGCAGCCACCGCCGGCGCGTCCAGAAACGGTCCAGGAACGGTGCCCACAAAAACTTCAGGGTCCAGGGAAGGGCAAGCAGCGCCGTGAACCCGATGGCGGACAGCGACACGCCCTGATCGCGGAGCAGGGGCGGCAGCGCCTTGCCAAGCAGGCCGGACGGCAGGCCCTGCGCGAAGTACAGCATCGACAGCAGCCCCAGCAGCGGCAGATCGGATGCGCGGCGCTCATTGCCTGCAGGTTTGCTCTCCGTGACAGACGCCTCCTTTCCGGTGCGTAAAGCCCTCGATCATCGACTGCCCTTTTCGTCCGGGCACAGGCCCTCCCGCCAGACCGTTCATTACCCCATCGCTATCCGTTTGCACAGGATTATCTGCCCTGTCCGCGACGGCCCGTTTCGCAAGTGAAACGACGCCAGGCCGCCTGCGGTCAAAAAGGAAAAGGGGCTGCGGGCAATGAACATCCCGCAGCCCCTTCCGTTTGCCGGCGTGCCCTCGAAAAGCGGGCCAAATGCCCATTTACAGGCCTGACGCCTCTGATCACACGATTCAGGAGAGGGCGATATGCTTCATGGGGGCCAGGGCATCCGGATTTTTTTCGAGAATCCTGCAGTAAAGTTGCAGCCCGCGGTGAATGATCTTTTTGGCGCTCTCGCAATTCATGCGTTTGGTTTCCAGATCGAAATCCGCGCAGTACGCGTGGATGTAGCACAGGGTGCACAGTCTCAACGCCCAGCATTTGCAGCAATCCGGCGTGCTCTTTTCCGCGTAGGTTTTCATCAGCGAGATGATCCGATCAGGATCCAACCCGGTTTCGATGTCTCCAATGGCCATGGTTTCGGAAATTTTTTCGCACATGTGGAACGTCCCGTCCACGGAGACGAAAAACCGCCTCAGGCCGGGAGTGCAAACCCCGTTGGGATATTCGTAATGAGTCATTTGTCTGCCGATGTCCCTTTTGTAGATTTTCAGCAGGATGCTATCCTTCATCGTGATGCCCAGGAGGCGGGTATTCGTTTTGCAACCGCGCGCGACATCCGCCAGCATTCTTTTTTCAAGAATCCTGAATTCTCTGTCGGAGCGATCCCCGGGGGAAAATGGGTCAAAGAATGTCGTTCCCTGTGCGTCGACGCCGCCTGTCGTGATCCTGGCATTTTGAAATAGATGCGCATGGTTCCGGATGAAGGATTCGATTTTCAGCGGCCTGTAAGGCGGGGCCATGATCATGTTGAACGAGATGCGGCGGCGATAATAGTCCTCGTTCCGCGTCAGGATTTTTTCCAGGTTTTTTGTGATTCGATCGTAACTGCCCTGTCCGTTGCGAAAACGACGGTACCTGTCGTTGACGTCCTTCGGGCCGTCGAGACTGATGAGAACGTCCATGTCGTTTTCAGCCAGAAAATCGATGATGGCGTCGGTGATCAGGGTGCCGGTTGTGGTGAGGTTGAAGCGGACGCGTTTCTCTCCGGCGGTTCTTTTAAGGTATTGAACAGTCTTTCGGATGAGGCCGAACCGCAGCAACGGTTCGCCGCCATAAAAGCCCACTGCGATCTTTTTTCTGTCCTGACTGTGCGAAAGGAGATAATCGACCGCCTTTCGGGCGATGCTCCAGGGCATGTTTCGGGAAGAGTGCGAACGCTTGTGGAGGTATCGGCCGGAGTAGACACAGTAGCCGCAGCGGAGGTTGCAGGCTTCCGTGATGCTGAGAACGACTTGTTCAAGCCGCGTGTTGAGATCTCTTCTTATCGCTGCGAAGGGCTTGTGGTAGCGAAGGGCGGTGGGACGAAAGTCTTGAAAGAAACCTGTTTCCGAAAACGACACAATCTCCGCTATGGCGCGCCGGATTTCCTCCTGCGAGAATTTGTGACAAAGCGCTTCGCTGATTTTGTCGTCGGTTGTCGTGCCCCAGCGCTTGACGACCTCGTAGACGACGGGATCGACTCCCAGGACATGGTTGCTGTTGACGTCATAGATGTAACGCCCGTTATCCGTGCGGAACCTGTGGATGAAAGGGCCTTTCGTCATGATTCCTCATCCAGAGGCGTAGAGGCTGGAAGCCCTGTCCCCCCGTTCTTCCATCTCTCTGAGCTGTCCCCATCCACTCCGAATCCCCGGTTTTACTTGACCATGGCAACTTGCTTGGCCTTGGAGTCATTGCCGGGACATTGACACATGCAGCGGCTGGACAACCCTTTCGAAGCCTGCCCCTTTTTTGTTTTTGAGAATGCCCTCTCGGTTTGCTTTTTGTCCTGTTTGACGATTTTGATGGCCATGAAAGTATTCCTCCTTTCCCGGTTTCGTTGAACCCTCTAAATGTCTAAATATATCAGCCTGGTATGTCAACAGAAAAATACGCCCTCCATGAAGCACATCATCTGTCAGGTCCGCAAAGATGGGGTCACACGCACAGAACGATTCAAGATGGGGTTCACCTCTGAAAACGTCCGTCAAGCGTAGTTGTCGCTTTGAAGACCTCTTCGGAGGGTGCCTGCCCGAGGACCCAAACCAGTCACCTGTCCGTATGACATATACGCCATCCAGGGCGGGAAAGGATTTGAAGCAGAAGATTAATGTGATAATATTGCAGCGATTCTTGATTTCTATTTTTCCCGATGTAGCGTAAGGTGAAGTTCTTCTGTTTTTCTCAGAGGCCTCTGAAAACAGCGCGTTGCCCTGTTGCATCTCGGAGATCAGGAAGTGTCGCACGACACGGAAAAAACAAGACCAGTGAATCAATCAGGGAGGATCACCATGAAACCATTCTTTCTTGCCGTCATGATCGTCTGTATCGCCTCCTCTGCGCTTGCTTCCGACGTGGCTGTCTCAGTCAGTGTCGGTCAGCCTGGATTTTACGGACGCATCGACATTGGGAATGCGCCGCGGCCGGATCTCATTTACTCGCAGCCCATTGTGGTTCATCCCGTTCCTGCCGGTGCTGCCTATCGGCCCGTCTACATGCACGTGCCCCCCGGCCATGCGGAACACTGGGGCAATTATTGCAATAGATACAATGCCTGCGGGCACCCGGTCTATTTCGTCCGCGACAGATGGTACAACGATGTCTACGTTCCCCACTACGCGAAACACAGCGGCAAGCCTTACAAAGAGAAGAAAGAGAAGAAAGAAAAGAAAGGCAAGAAGGACAAGGGAAAGGGTCGCGGACACGGCGACAGGCATCACTAAGGCAAGGTCTCTCGAGCCGGGCAAATCTAAAGCGCGGAATAGAAGATTCCCGTGTTCTGCATCTTCACAGGATTCCACCGATTCACTTCTACTCTGTACGAAAGATGAAGGAAAGTCACATGTACATCCGCTGTCTTGTTTTTGTCCTTTTCATGCTCGGGGTCACGGGTTGCAGCTCCGTGTACTACGGGACGATGGAAAAAATGGGCGTTCACAAGCGGGACATCATGGTGGACCGCGTCAAAGCGGCACGTGACACGCAAAATGAAACGAAGGAACAGTTCCTCACGGCCATGGAACAGTTCAAGAGCGTTGTCAATTTCAAGGGCGGAGACCTGGAAAAGGAATACAACAAACTCAATGCAACGCTGAAGAAGAGCGAATCGAAGGCTGCGGAGGTTCACAGTCGCATCCAGGCGGTGGCGGATGTGTCCGAGGCGCTGTTCAGCGAATGGCGCTCGGAGATCAAGCAATACAGCAGTGATGCTTTGCGGCGAGCCAGCCAACAGAAATATGACATCACAAAACAGAAATACGAGGACCTGATGAAGGCCATGAAAAAGGCCGAGTCCAAACTGGAACCTGCGCTGGCCCCCCTGCGTGACCAGGTCCTCTTCATGAAGCACAATCTCAACGCCAGGGCTATCGCCGGTCTGAGCGGAGAACTGACGAGTGTTCAGGCGAATGTGGACAGACTCGTACGCGACATGGAGACTGCCATTACCGAGGCAGACAGGTTTATAACGGCGCTGCAGTCTGAATGAGTTCGTTGCCCGACAGGGAGGTCAACGGTGGGGGGCAGGGTCGAACCTGACCCCCATTTCCTTGGGCGCGGGTGTCGATTTCAGCCCCGCGGACTTTCAGAACTCGCAATACTTCCTCGTCACCCCGCTGTGGTGATCCCCCCGTCGTCCATACTGTCCATCTCCCCCCCCTTTGCCCCTGATTGCACTGCCGTAATCATTTTGGAGCCATAAAATCAGTCAAATCCCTATTTCAGTCTACGGTTGATCTTTTATGATGAGACACGAGGCCTTTCGCGCCCCCGACGCGACCCATACAGAGAAAGACGGCAAACCAGGCAGTCATAACGAGATCGTAAGGAGGTTTCGATGAGATACGTCGACGGATATGTGATACCCATTCCGAAGAAGAACCTGAAGACCTACGCCCGCATGGCCAGGACGGGAGCGAAAGTCTGGATGAAGCACGGCGCCCTCGATTACAGGGAGTGCGTGGGGGAAGACCTGCAGACCAAGTGGGGCAAGTCCTTTTCAACCCTGCTCAAGCTGAAGCCCGGCGAGACGGCGGTGTTTTCGTATATCGTCTTCAAGTCCCGGGCGCACCGCGATCGGGTAAATGCAAAGGTGATGAGAGAAATGGAAGAGAAGATGTGCGAGACGGAGATGCCATTCGACATGAAGCGAATGGTCTATGGCGGATTCAAGACCCTGGTCGAAATGTAACCCATGACCGCATTTCTTCTCATGCAGACAACCGACGCAGTAACAAGCGTCAATTCCCGTATGGCCTTCTACGACTTCGCCCTCAGATATTGCGACGGCCAGGGAACATCCGTCCGGAGCATCCCCGCCGCATGAAGCGGCCAGTAGGGGTCGCGTAGCATCTCCCGGGCGAGAATCACCACGTCGGACTGGCCCGTTGCCACAATCTGCTCGGCCTGCGCGGCCTGCGTGATCAGGCCAACGGCACCCGTAGCGATTCCGACGCGGGCGCGAATCTCCGCCGCAAACGGGACTTGATACCCGGGCCCGGTGGGGATTTGCGCAGAGGGCACCAGGCCCCCGCTGGAGCAGTCGATCAGGTCAACGCCGATTTCCTTGAGCTTATGCGACAGCTCGATGGATTGCTGCAGATCCCAGCCGCCATCCGCCCAGTCCGTGCAGGAAAGCCTCGCAAAAAGCGGCAGATCGCCAGGCCAGGCTTCACGGACGGCCTTGGCAACCCATAACGGGAACCGCAACCTGTTCTCCAGGCTTC
Source organism: Syntrophaceae bacterium (assembly GCA_039680225.1). Taxonomy (GTDB): domain Bacteria; phylum Desulfobacterota; class Syntrophia; order Syntrophales; family UBA4778; genus JBDKTK01. Next base: position 4,243 of record JBDKTK010000241.1, on the reverse strand, counting down.
CCCCGAACTCGTCGGTCCTTCGATTGGAAAGGGGAGATAGAAACTCATGCAGGAGATAGCCGTGAGCCATGTGTAGCTCAAGGACCTTGAAGCCAGCCTGCAGGCAGCGGCGCGTGGCCGCCGCATACCTGGACACCAGGTCTCTCATGACGGCGGTCGTCATCTCGCCTGGCACGGTCGAGGCCTCGTCGAAGGCAACAGGGCTGGGGCCCAGGGGCTGCCAGCCGCCTTTGCCCGGGGAGAGGGGTGTTCCGCCCCGCCAGGGGACATCCGTGGACGCCTTGCGACCGGCATGGGCAATCTGGATGGCGGGCACGCAGCCCTGGGCCTCGACAAAGGCCGCTATGCGCCTGAATGCCTCCGTGTGAGTGTCCGACCAGATGCCGAGGTCTCCGCTCGTGATCCGGCCTTCCGGCGAAACAGCCGTGGCTTCGACCATGACCTGCCCGGCCCCGCCCACGGCACGGCTGCCAAGATGAACGAGGTGCCAGTCATCGGGAATACCGTCCTGGGCGCAGTACTGGCACATGGGAGACATGAATACCCGGTTTCTGAACTCAACACTGCGCAACGTAAAAGGTGCGAACAATTTACTCATTGCAGAGCCCTCTCACAGGCAAGTTTGCGTCACGGTCCTTACCCCGTTTCTTCTCACGGCCGGGATCTGTGGCGCTTCGTCAGGCATCGACTTCAACATCCGACGTCGGCCTCGCCACACAGGCCAGGATGTAACCCTCGGCGCGCTCGTCGGCGGGCAATTCGTTGTCGCTCATCTCGACCGTGCCCTTGCCGAGCTTAACCTTGCACGAACCGCAGCTCCCCGACCGGCAGGCGTACTCGATCTCCACGCCGTTGGCCTCGGCCAGGTCGAGCAGGCAGGCGTCGCCGGCCGTCGAGACGGACTTGCCCGAACGCGTGAAATGGACCTGGAAGCCGGCCGCAGCTCGCGCCGGTTCTGAGCCGGGCAGGGGCGGAGTGGCTGCCGGAGCGGGCTCAACCGGCAGGACCGGAATAACGACGCGCCTGGGCACATCGCGCGCCTGGACTTCATCGCCCTTGGCCACCCGGGCTCCGCCGAAACTCTCGGTGTGCAGGTTGGCGATCGGGAATTCGAGTGTCCGCAGGCAATTCTTGACCGAGTCCATGAACGGCCCCGGACCGCACATGAAGATGTGCCGCTCGAGCAGGTCCGGCGTGAGCAACTTCAGCATGCTCGCGTCGCAGCGACCCGTCAGCCCGGTCCACGAGTCCGCGCCGGTGATGCGGCTGGTGCATGTCACGCCGACGCGGATTCCGCTGTGGCGCGACGACATCCAGTTGAGCTCATTGCGGAAGATAATGTCGCGCGGCGACTTGGCCGAAACAAGCAGGTGCGCGTCGACGTCCGCGGCCGTATCGACGATCCAGCGCAGCATGGACATCACCGGCGTGATGCCGCTTCCGGCCCCGATGAACAGGATCTTGCGCGAAGGGAAGTTGAAGCAGGAGAACTTGCCCGACGGACCGCGGACGGAGAGCAGGTCGCCGAGCTTGATATGGTCACACATCCAGTTCGAGACCAGGCCGCCCCGGACACGTTTGATCGTGATCTCCAGGCAGTGCGGTCGCGAAGGGCTGGAGGAGATGGTGTACGAGCGGTGCACTTCCTTGCCGTCGAGGGTCAGCTTGAGCGTGACGAACTGCCCGGGCTTGAACGAGAACAGCAGCGGCGACAATCCGACCAGACGGAACGTCTTCGCATCGTGCGTTTCCTCGATGATGTCGGCCACTTTGAGCTGGACGTCGCCTTCCTTCCAGATCGGGATGTCACGGTGGCGTTCGACCAGATGCTCGAGGAGCGGACTGGCGCCCGGCGGCGGCTCGAAAGCGGGCGTGACCGGCTGCGAAAACGGCGGCACAGTCGTGGACGGTTGCGATGCCAGATGGAAATGCAACTTGAAGTCGCCGAGTTCCACGATGTCCCCGGTAACGATCTGTGCGGGCTGCATGGGCGAGAGCCTCTGGCAGTTCATGAACGTGCCGTTGAGGCTGTTCTGATCCACTACGAACCAGCGGCCTGCGTCCGACTGGAGCATGGCGTGCTTGCGCGACAGGGAGGGATCCTCGAGCTGCAGGTCGACACCGGCCGCGCGGCCGATCATCATGCCCGGGCGCAGCAATGTCCTGGAGATCACTTCGCTCCCGCAGTACACGATGACGACATCCTGACCCTGGTCCATTGACGAGCCTCCTTGCCGGGCCAGTGCCGCAGCGCGCAGCACGAGTCGACCGGTTGATACATTGAATGGACGATTGATTGAAGATTTTGATTTTTGACAACAGAAGTATAAGATACGAAAATCTAGCATGTCAAAAGAAAAGGGCAAAATAGAAAGGAAACGCAAGGGATGGCAGAGAAGGTAGGGGACGCTCCCTATTTGTCCTAAACAGAAGGTTTTTCTTTCTTCATGAAGTTTTCCAGAGACAAGATCAGCGGTGGCAGATCGTCGGTTAACGTATCCCAGACGCGATCCAGATCGACGTCATAATAGGCATGGATCAACCGGTTCCGCATGGCGACGATGACCGCCCAGGGAATCTCGGGAAATTGATCCCGCGAATCTTTCGTCACCTTGGAAGCCGCCTCCCCAATGATCTCAATGCATTTAACAAGGGAGAGGACGAGCATTCTGTCTTTGTCTCAATCCTGGCGGGTTTTGCTTTTAGAAAATGCAATGGCATCTCTTGCGGCATCCAGCATGTGGTGCATGCGGATGAGATCAGCCTTCAGCATATTGGACCTCTGCAGAATTGAGAACGTCCTGCCGGAAGTACCTGCTTAACTCCTCCGGTGTCCGCAGATCCACCTTGCGACCCAGAATATTGGATAGTTCCATCTCCATTTCGGCGAGGCGAAAGAAACCGACGGGCTGATCCGGCTTGAACTCTACGAGCACGTCTACGTCGCTTGCCGGACTGAAATCATCCCTGAGGACGGAACCGAAAAAGGAGAGTTTTCTGATGTGATTCCGTCTACAGAACGAATCGATTTCGTCAGGCGGAATAGGTATGTGAATTCTTGTCTTCATGGTCATGCTTGATAAGTATCTATATCTGAAGGAAAAATACACAAAAAAGGGGCTGCGAGCAATGAAAATCTCGCAACCCCTTTTGTTTCATGGCGCGCCCTCCAGGGCTCGAACCCAGGACCTGGAGAATATCAATGTGCAAGTCCGCCCCCGGCTGTTGTCCTTAGCCGAACTGCGCTGCATTTTGCACAGGTCCGGTTGAATGATGAGTCAAGTTGGTCTATTGGCAGAAATAGTCTGTTGTTTGTATTTTCGGGCCTCGACATTTGAAGAAAATCCAGCATGTTTCGTATGTCTGAGTTACTCTTGGGTTGCAACTTGTCCCGCCGGGGCAACTGAGCACATCTCCTTGCGATTTATCACCACACCAGTTAGTCTGCTTGTAACCAGACACGCAATCAAAGTTAGTCTGGCAAACACTATTCCATGAAGGTGCCGGGACAGGATTCTTCAAGAAACAAACTGCGCTTGTTGGACTCTTTAACCCAAGTCGGACGAACGTCCATGCCAGACAATTGTTATTGCTGTTGCAGGCTGTCGCACATTGGTCTGCATTTACGACATTAACACTCGCAATATCACTGCCGAATAAGTCGTAACCATAAGCGTTGACGTTTGCCGACAAAAGCACGATTGCGACAAGAAAGAAACACTTAGTGGAATTTATGATTTTCATGATCAACCTCCGTTGAGTTACGAGAATAGCCAGAACATCCATCTTGTCAAAACCGCTCCATGAATCTGCCGCAAGCTGCAATTTGAAAAATATTAGCGAGGGGGGAGGCAAATGAGGTGATTTGAAGAAGGGGTCCTCGCCGGAGATCATAGGCGCATATTAGACAGTATCTCCATTAAGGGGCTATCCGGAAAAGGCAGAATCAGCTCTTCTAAAAACCTTAGATCATCCACCTGCAAGATATTTTCCCTCGGTTAGCCGCCTCTCAGCCAAAACAAGAAGAAGGGTCATCCATGTTTGGAGAACCTATAGTTTTATTGGCGCGCCCCTGGAATACGGGCAAAATAACATTGGGCAAGTCTGGCCTGTCCAGTTGCCTGTCCGTATCATGACAGGGTGTTCGGGTAACCCTTCACCGTAATTCACGAGTCTATCAGGCACATTACGGGATTATAAGGCTCAGACCTGTAGGATTTACCCTTCACTTCAGGCAGATCGC
>JBDKTK010000240.1:0-31680 GCA_039680225.1 Syntrophaceae bacterium | reverse complement strand
TTGACAACAGCTCCGAAAAGGAAATCGAGTCAGGGGTCAAACAGCTTGCCGGAATTTCGGGGTCCCGCGTAACGATAATCGACCCTTCGGGAAAGGTCCTGGCCGATTCGGTGGTGGATGCGACTACCACTGAGAACCATCTCGACAGGCCGGAGGTCCAGGAAGCGCGCGTCAAGGGCAGCGGGAGGTCCGTGCGCGTGAGCCGCACGACCAACGTGGAAACCATGTATGTGTCCATATTGTCCAGGACTGCGGAACCGGGCGGTTATATCCGTCTCGCGCGCCCGCTCAAAGAGGTCGGCGGCTCGATCCGGGCCCTCAATATCTCTCTGCTCACCTCAATTTTGATATTAAGCGTTATTTCCGTCCTGCTGGCTTTTTTCTTTGCTTACCGGTTTTCCAAACCGATAAACCAGATGGAGGAATTCACGGAAAAACTCCGGGACGGAAAAACAACCGGCTCTCTATATCTCAAAGAGGGCGGGGAAATGCAGCAGCTGGCAAGCAATATCAATTACCTTGTCCGGGAACTGCAAATCCAGATAAGCGCCGCTAATGAGGAGAAAAGCAAGGTTCTGGCCGCCTTTGCCAGCATGAGCGAGGGTGTGCTTGTCCTTGATATTGAAAACCGGATTGAGGCATTCAACCGGGCCTTCCGGAACATGATCGGATCGCGCTACGGCGAGATTCGCGGCAAGACCCTGCTGGAGGCCTTCCGGAGCACTGATCTTCAGGACTTCTATGAACGCTTCATTGCCACGGAAAACCCTATATCCAAGGTGATCAACATCCAGGAGCCTGTCCCCAGGGTCTTCGAAATCACAATATCCACCATCAAAGGGCTTCCGCATAACGACCGGAAAACGATGCTGGTATTTCATGACGTTACCCGGATCAAGAAGCTGGAAAAAATGCGGGCGGATTTTGTAGCTAACGTCACGCATGAACTGAAAACGCCCCTCACCGCCGTTCTCGGTTTTATCGAAACCCTTCAGGCCGGGGCCATCGATGACAGGGAAACGGCAGGGAAATTCCTCGATGTGATCGACAGGCAGACCTCAAGGCTCAACAGGCTCATAGACGACCTGCTCGTCATATCAAATATCGAGCTCGGGGAAATGAAATTCTATTTCGAAGGCGTGTCCCTGGGCGACTCAGTTAATACCGCCCTTTCCATGGTTGAACACAAAGCCCGGGAAAAAGAACTTCAAATAAAAAAGGACATACCTGAAAACCTGCCCCTGGTCAGGGCCGACCGCGACCGTCTTGTCCAGATATTCCTGAACATCCTGGACAATGCCGTCAAATTCAATAATCCGGGGGGCGAGGTCGCCGTTTCTGCTTCGGAACGGGACGGCGGTGTCGAGGTCAGGATCAGCGATACGGGCATCGGCATCCCGCTGAGCGAGATATCGCGGCTGGGCGAGAGATTTTACAGGGTGGACAAGGCGCGCTCCCGGGAACTCGGCGGCACGGGGCTCGGCCTTTCCATAGTCAAGCATTTGATGATTGCCCATGAGGGCCGGATGGATATTGAAAGCCAGTTGGGGCATGGAACTGCCGTGTCGCTTTATTTTCCCCTGTTCAAAGAAGTTACGGTTTAGACCATCAGCGGTTCCGGAATTAAGATATTAAATCCGATGCCGGGTCCAATTTTCAAGCGGATTGATTGATGGAAAAAGGGCTGTAAATGCAGTGTTGAATGTACTTTGAAATTTTAAGATTTTCTGTTTGCTGTTATTTTGTTGCCGCTCAATTGCTCCCGGTGCTCCCGGCAGATTATAATATCCTTAAAAACATATAAATTCCGGCTGCAATCAGGGCGGACACCGGGATTGTCAGTATCCACGCCCAGATAATGGTGCCCGCTATCCCCCAGCGCACGGCCGAGAACCTCTTTGTTGACCCCACTCCCACAATGGCCCCTGTTATTGTATGGGTTGTGCTTACCGGGATTCCCGCCATCGAAGCTCCGATAATCGAAATGGCCGCCGCGGTTTCAGCAGAAAAACCGCCAATGGGCTCCAGCTTCGTTATTTTTGTGCCCATGGTTTTTACAATGCGCCATCCGCCCGACATCGTCCCGAGGGCAATCGTAACATAACAAATCAGGACGATCCATGGCGGTATATGGAAGCTCGGGCCCAGATGGCCGCTCGTGAAGAGCACCATCGCAATTATGCCCATTGTCTTCTGCGCATCGTTCATTCCATGACTGAGGCTGTAGATTGCGGCCGAAAATAACTGAAGCCTCCGGAAGATTTTGTCGGCGCTGGTCACTGTAGTTAATCTGGTAAAATTGAGGGCCCCTGCCATGATGATCAGGCCGAGGACCATGCCGATTGTCGGAGAGAGGACAATAAAACTGGAGGTCTTGATTATCCCTTGCCAGACCATTACCTCCAGGCCCCCTTTCACGAAGCCCGCCCCGATCAAGCCTCCTATCAATGCATGGGAAGAACTGCTCGGAAGGCCCAGCCACCATGTGATCAGGTTCCAGATGATTGCCCCTCCCAGAGCAGACACGATGAGGACATTATCCACAATTTTGGGATCGATTATGCCGGTGCCTATCGTCTTTGCGACCTGTGTGCCTATTAAAAAAGCGGCCGCAAAATTAAAGAAGGCCGCCCACCAGACTGCGTATTTTGGATTCAATACCCGGGTCGACACGACGGTGGCTATGGAATTGGCCGCATCATGAAAACCGTTAATGAAATCGAATACAAGAGCTATAAAGATGATTAAGAATATGAAAAGGAGGGAGCTATCCATTTTTTAAGATGATTCCCTCGATAACGCCGGACACATCTTCGCAGGTATTTATCGCTTCCTCCCTGTGTGCCAGGATTTGCTTCCTGTTGAACAGTTCGAACGCGTCGTTCTCATTTTCGAATAGTTTTTTGGCCAATTTATAAAATTCATCATCTCCTGCGCTTTTCAGGCCTCTCATTTCAGAGCATGACTGTAAGATGGCCTCAAAGTTCTTCGCGTCCCCCAAAGATTTGATCATGCCCTTGATCCTGGTGATCGCTTCATCCAGAATAAGGGTGAGTTGCAGGACATCTCCCAACGGCTGCTTTAATCTGAATATGCCGAGCTTTTTTGTTGAGGTAGCAATTAAATGAATAATGCCGACCATCTTCCCTGCCAAATCCTGCACATCAGCCGGTTCAAACGGAGTCATATAAGATTTGTAGAGCTTCTCCCTCAACTTGTGATTTAAAGCATATGCATCCTGCTCAATCGCGGCCACTTCCGGGCGCATCTCTTCATAATTCTGGAAATCACTCAAGATTTTGAGAAACGTTCTGCTTCCATCGCTGATTTTATCCGCCAGTTCCCCGAAGAGGTTCAGATATTCTTTTTTTGATTCAGATGATCTAAACATTTTCAAGTCCTGAAAAACGGAAGAAAAGCTTTGTTTGGAGAGGAGCATATAATAGAATTGTTACAGGATTGTTACGATGGGATTAAGATTATGTTAAACATGAAAACTGGGTATTGCTGATGCGGGCCATGGGGAAGACAAAAATCGGTAAATGGAAGGCCAAAGCCGCGGAACTTAAACGGGAAGCATATGCCCTGTATTTGTGCTCGCGGCATCCGAAGACCCCTCTGCATGCGAAGTTGTTTGCGCTGGTTATAGCCGGCTACGCCATGAGCCCTATAGATTTGATCCCCGATTTCATCCCCGTTATCGGTTACGTGGACGACCTTGTGCTGATTCCTCTCTGTATAGCCCTTCTCATAAAAATGATGCCTGATGACGTTCTGGAGGAATGCAGATTGAAAGCCCGGTCGCTTTCGGCGGGCAGGCCGTTGGGATGGCTGGGAGTCCTTATAGTCATAAGCATTTGGGCTGCTTCAATTTATTTAACCTGTTGGTTTATTAGAAGTATGCTCTGATGTCACACGGATACAAATTTTTTCATGATCGGGGAGAACCAATATACTTCGGGAGGCGAATATGGAAGAAAAGATATTCTGGCTGGGACATTCGAGCGTGATGATCAAGTCCGATAAGGTCATCTATTTCGATCCCTGGAAACTGAAAAAAGCCGAAAAGGCCGATGTGGTTTTGATCAGCCACAGCCATGGCGATCACTTCTCGCCTGATGACGTGGGGAAGGTCCTGAAAGACGGCACTGTCGTTGTCTGCCCGGGCGACTGCTCCGGCCTGAAGGCGGTCATCCTCACTGTGAAGCCGGGAGACAGGATAGAGGCAAACGGTGTTCCGGTCGAGGCCGTCCCCTCTTACAACACGAACAAAGCGTTTCATCCGAAGGCGAACAACTGGGTCGGTTTCATTGTGACCGTGGAAGGAAAGAGGATCTATTACTGCGGGGACACCGATTTCATCCCGGAGATGAAACAGATCAGGGCCGACATTGTGATTGCACCCGTCGGGGGCACATACACCATGACTGCCGAAGAGGCCGCGAACGCCGTCAATGCCATTAAACCCGAGTTGGCCATACCGATACATTATGGCGATATCGTGGGGTCTGTTAAGGACGCCGAAAGATTTGCCGGGCTGTGCACGGTTCCGGTAAAAATTAAGAAAAAGATCTGAACTGTGGTTTATTGATGTGCAGGGGCGGCCGGCCGGCTGCCCTTTCCTGGTGTTCCTGTTATATGAATGTTCTTAAGACGAAATAAAAAGCGGCGGCGATCAGGGCCGAAACAGGTATGGTGAGGACCCAGGCCCAGACGATCGTCCCGGCTATCCCCCACCGCACGGCGGTGACCCGGTGTGTCGAACCCACCCCCATGATGGCGCCGGTTATCGTGTGAGTGGTGCTGACCGGGATCCCGAAAATCGAAGCGCCGATCAGGGACGAAGCCGCTGCCGTTTCGGCGCAGAAGCCGCCCATCGGCCGGAGCTTTGTGATCTTTGTCCCCATCGTCTTCACGATGCGCCAGCCGCCCGCCATGGTGCCGAGCGCGATTGTAGTGTTGCACATAATCACGATCCAGAACGGGATGTGGAAAACCGCCATGTAGCCGCTGCTGAACAGGACTATTGCTATAATTCCCATGGTCTTCTGGGCGTCGTTCATGCCGTGGCCGAAGCTGTGGATCGCCGCCGAGAAGAGCTGCATCCTCCTGAATGCGTTATCTGCTTTTGTGGCCGAAATATTGCGCGTCAGGTTGAGGACTATGACCATGAAGATGAAGCCCAGGCAGAAACCGATGGCGGGCGAAAGGACGATAAAGCTGGCGGTCTTGATTATGCCCTTCCAGACAAGAACGCCCGCTCCGCCCTTGACCAGGCCGGCCCCGATGAGTCCGCCGATCAGGGCGTGGGAGGAACTGCTGGGGAGGCCGAACCACCATGTCAGGAGGTTCCAGGCTATCGCCCCGAAAAGGGCGGCCAGGATCAGGGTGTTTTCAATTACACCGGGGGATACGATTCCGGTCCCGATGGTGTGGGCGACGGGGGCGCCGATGCTGAATGCGGCGACGAAATTGAAAAAGGCCGCCCAGTAAACCGCAAAGCGGGGCGGCAGGACCCTGGTGGAAACCACACAGGAAATGGAATTGGCGGCGTCGTGAAAACCGTTGATGAAGTCGAAAGCCAGGGCGATGAAAACAATGAAGATGACAAGAATCAGCGTGGGATCAGCCATGCTTGAGGACTATGCCCTCCACGATGTTTGAAACGTCTTCGCAAACATCAATCGCTTCCTCGATCCTCTCGAATATCTCTTTCCACTTTATGAGTTCGATGGCGTCCTTCTCGCGCTCGAAAAGGCGGGCCATGGCATTGCGCAGGACATAGTCCCCTTCGTTTTCGAGGGTGTTTATCTCAACGCAGACATCCAGGATCATTTTATAGCTTTTTTTATCGCGCAGGGCGTGCATGATTTTCTTGATCCCGGCAATTGCATTGAGAAGGATCCGGGTCAAATCGAAGATCTCATCGGCCGGCTGCCTGACTTTGTAAAGGTACATCCTGACCGCGGAAGCTTCTATCATGTCGAGCACGCTGTCCATCTTGTTGACGAGGGCGTAGATATCCTCGCGGTCCAGCGGCGTCAGGAAGGTCTTGTGCATCTTCTCGTATGTGCGGTGAGTTATGATGTCGGCTTCGTGCTCTATCTCCTTGAGCTTGGAAACCTTGGGTTCGGAAGAATCGAATTTGCCCAGTATCTCCTGGAAAAGGATCCCGCCTTCTTCAATCTTGGTGGCAAGCTCTTCGAAAAGATCATAGAACTTCTCGTCTTTAGGTATTAAGCCCACGAAAATCCTCCTTGCGAAATCTCGTATGCGGGCGAGTACTTAACATAACGGTCGGGAATTGTAAACAATATCCTATGTTGATACAAGTAATTGATAATCCTGAATAAAATCTCCTTTTGCCCGTCCCCCGCCCCTTGATAATCTGCTGTTTTCCTGCATCCGGCTCGGATCTATTTAATAAGATGAAAACACGGTTTTAATGTGGTATAAAAAACACTTTATGTTCACCCGGAAGGGAATTTCTCTGGAGGTTTCTCATGCTTAAGCATTTGGTCTTAATGAAGTTCAAGCCTGGCGCCGGCGAAGCTGAAATTTCCGATCTGGAAAAAGGGCTTGCCTCGCTTCCCGGTGAAATTCCCGAGATCCTCGGATGGCGTTTCGGGCGCGACCTGAGGCCGGACAAAATTTTCGATTTCGCGCTCGTTGCGGATTTTGCCGATTTCGAGGCGCTGGGCCGCTACCGGGTCCACCCCAAGCACGTTGTCGTCCTACAGAAAGTCAGGGCATTGTGTGAAGGAATCCAGGCCGTGGATTTTGAATATCAGCCTTGAATTGTATTCAGGTTCGCTTGCTTGCGAAAACTCGCCCGAACGATCTGAGCACTTGATTCTTAAGACCCGTGATTAACAGATAAAAACCCGGTGGGGCACTTGACAGAAGCGTATTCATGCTTAATTTAGGGCTGTTTTTACCGCAAAACGTTCATATCCATGCGAATTCAGCCATATTTTTAATGGCAAAAATAATGAAAGGAGGACAAATCAGAGGATGAAGATCAGACCATTGCACGACAAGATCCTTGTTAAACGGCTTCAGGAAGAGGAGAAAACAAAAGGCGGGATCATTATTCCTGACACCGCAAAAGAGAAACCCATGGAAGGCGAGGTTGTCGCCGTGGGAAAAGGCAGGGTAACCGAAGAAGGCAAGGTTGTAGCTCTGGATGTCAAAGCCGGGGACCGGGTCCTTTTCAGCAAGTACGCCGGCACGGAAATCAAAATTGAAGGAACCGAATATCTCATCATGAGAGAAGAAGATATTCTCGGAATTATCGAAAAGAAATAATTGGAATAAAGGAGGATATAAATGGCAGCCAAAGTATTTCAATATGATGAAGAGGCGAGGAAATCCATCCTCAAGGGTGTAAATGTGCTCGCCGATGCGGTTAAGGTGACGCTTGGCCCCAAGGGCCGCAATGTCATCCTGGACAAGACTTACGGCGCTCCCGTGGTCACCAAGGACGGTGTTACGGTAGCCAAGGAAGTTGAGATTGAGGATAAATTCGAGAATATGGGCGCCCAGATGGTCAAGGAAGTTGCAAGCCGCACGAGCGACGTAGCCGGCGACGGCACCACGACCGCGACGATCCTGGCCCAGGCCATTTACAGGGAAGGCGCGAAGCTGGTCGCGGCCGGCCACAATCCCATGGATATCAAAAGAGGCATCGACAAGGCAGTCGAGACGGTAGTGGCCGAACTGCGCAGGATCAGCAAACCGACCAAGGACCAGAAGGAAATCGCCCAGGTCGGGACCATTTCCGCGAACAACGACGAGGGTATCGGCGGCATTATCGCGGAGGCGATGGGCAAGGTCGGTAAAGAGGGTGTCATCACGGTTGAGGAAGCCAAGGGCTTCGAGACCGAACTGGAAGTTGTCGAAGGCATGCAGTTCGACCGCGGCTATCTCTCCCCGTATTTCGTGACAAACCCCGAAAAAATGGAAGTAAACTACGACGATCCTTTCATCCTGATCCATGACAAGAAGATCAGCAACATGAAAGACCTCCTGCCCATTCTCGAGCAGATCGCGAAGATGGGAAAACCCCTGGTGATCATAGCTGAAGACGTGGAAGGCGAAGCCCTGGCGACATTGGTTGTCAATAAGCTGCGCGGCACGCTCCATATAGTCGCCGTGAAGGCCCCCGGGTTCGGCGACCGCCGCAAGGCCATGCTCGAAGACATCGCCATCCTGACGGGCGGCAAGGTAATCGCAGAGGAAATGGGCGCGAAACTTGAGAACACCAGGATCGAAGACCTCGGCCGCTGCCGCAAGATATCCATAGACAAGGATAACAGCACCATTATCGACGGCGCCGGAAAAAGGTCGGACCTGGAAGGCCGCGTCAAGATGATCAGGGCCCAGATTGAAGAGACCACTTCCGATTACGACCGCGAGAAACTCCAGGAGAGGCTGGCGAAACTGGTCGGCGGCGTGGCCGTGATCAGGGTCGGGGCAGCTACCGAAACCGAATTGAAAGAGAAAAAAGCCAGGGTTGAGGACGCCCTCAATGCAACCAGGGCGGCCGTCGAGGAAGGAATTGTCCCGGGCGGCGGCGTGGCTTACATCCGCACGCTTCCGGCGCTCGACAAACTCAAACTGGACGGCGACCAGCAGATCGGCGTCGCCATTATCAAGAAGGCGCTTGAAGAGCCCATCAAGATGATCGCGTTCAATGCCGGTTACGAAGGCTCCATCATTGTCGAGAAGGTCAAGGACAAGAAAGGCGCTTTCGGTTTCAATGCGCAGACTGACAAATATGAAGACCTGATTGCAGCGGGCGTAATCGACCCGATGAAGGTCACCCGCTTCGCGCTGCAGAACGCAGCCAGTGTTTCCGCGCTCATGCTTACCACCCAGTGCATGATCTCCGAGAAACCGAAGAAAGAGTCTCCGATGCCTGCCATGCCTCCAGGAGGCGGTTACGGCGGAATGGACATGTAAAATCTGTTCGCAGTCAAAAAAACCCCCTGCCCCGGCAGGGGGTTTTTTTATGCTTGATCTTGAAACTCACCACCAACTATGATAGCGTTTCCTGCCGCAAATCGCCTTATAAATTCAAATTTTAGGAGAATCCGAATGGATTACAAAGACACATTGAACCTCCCCAAAACAGACTTCCCCATGAGGGCCAGCCTCTCGAAGAAGGAGCCGGAGCTCTTGAAAAAATGGGAGGACATAAAAAATTACCACAAGATAAGAGAGGTATCGAAAGGCAGGCAGACTTACATCCTGCATGACGGCCCTCCGTATGCCAACGGCGATATCCATCTCGGAACGGCCCTGAATAAAATAATCAAGGACCTCGTCATAAAATCAAAGAACATGGCGGGGTTAGACAGCATATACGTGCCGGGCTGGGACTGCCATGGGCTCCCGATCGAGCACCAGGTCGACAAGGAACTGGGGCCGAAGAAGGCGGAGCTGTCCCAGGCGGAGAAAAGGCGCTACTGCCGCACTTATGCCGAAAAATACGTGAACATCCAGCGCGATGAATTCAAGAGGCTGGGCGTGTTCGGCGAGTGGGAAGACCCGTACCTGACAATGAGTTATGGATACGAGGCGATCACCGTCCAGGAATTCGCGAAACTCGTTCTCAGCGGCGACGTGTACAAGGGGAAAAAACCCGTTTACTGGTGCGCGAGCTGCAAGACGGCGCTCGCCGAGGCGGAGGTCGAATACGGGGACCATACGACCGAGTCGATCTTTATCAAGTTCCCTGTTGTAGACGATATCTCTGCGATCCGTCCCAAGCTCAGGGGCAAGACAGTCTACATGGTGATTTGGACAACGACCCCCTGGACCATCCCCGCCAACCTGGCGATAGCGGCCCACAAGGATTTCAGCTACGCCGCCGTCGAGACAGACAAGGGCGTCCTGGTGGTTGCGGAGGACCTGGTGGATTACTGCATGCAGGCCTTCGGCATCGGGGCCTATTCCATAATCGACACCTTCCCCGGCAGCATCCTGGAAGGGCTCAAGTGCAAACACCCCTTCATCGATCGCCACAGTGTCATGATCCTGGCGCCGTTTGTTACCCTGGATGCCGGCACGGGCCTCGTCCACATCGCCCCCGGCCACGGGCAGGAGGACTATGAGATCGGCCTGGAATACGGGCTGGACAACTATGCGCCCGTCGACGAAAATGGAAATTTCACGGCCGATGTGGCCTTTTTCGCCGGCAAATTTGTCTTCGACGCCAACCGGGCGGTCATCGACAAGCTGATCGAAGTCGGCGCGCTGCTCGGCGAAGTGGATATCAGCCATTCATACCCGCATTGCTGGAGATGCAAGAAGCCCATCATCTTCCGCTCGACAGAGCAGTGGTTCATCTCGATGGAGAAAAACAGGCTGCGCGAAAACGCCCTCAAGGCGATCAACTCCGTGCAGTGGATCCCCGGCTGGGGCAAGGACCGCATCTACGGCATGGTCGAAAACAGGCCCGACTGGTGCATATCCCGGCAGCGGCTCTGGGGCGTCCCAATTGCGGTATTCTACTGCTCCCACTGCAAGAATGTGATTGCCTCCAAAGAAAGTTTTGACAGGATCATAAGCCTGATGAGGGAGCACGGCGCCGATGTCTGGTTCGAGATGGACGCGAAGGAACTGCTCCCGCCCGGGACGGTCTGCCCTAAATGCCAGAACGACCAGTTCATCAAGGAAACAGACATCCTCGATGTCTGGTTCGACTCCGGCGTGAGCCATGCGGCGGTCCTGGAAACCAGGCCGTACCTGAGCTCGCCGTGCGATATGTACCTGGAGGGGAGCGACCAGCACCGCGGCTGGTTCCACTCCTCCCTGCTCGAATCGGTTGGCACCCGCAACAGGGCGCCTTACAGGAGCGTTTTGACCCATGGCTTTGTCGTGGACGGGGAAGGGAAGAAGATGTCCAAGTCCGTCGGCAATGTTATCGATCCCCAGGAGATAATCAACAAGTACGGGGCGGAGATCCTCCGGCTCTGGGTGGCCGCCGAGGACTATACCGTCGATATCCGCATCTCCGATGAAATCCTCCAGAGGCTCGTCGAGGCGTATCGCCGGATCCGCAACACAAGCCGGTTCATCCTCGGCAACCTCTACGATTTCGATTACGACAAGGACCTGGTGAAATACTCCGATATGGAAGAGATGGACAAGTGGGTCCTGCACAGGCTCCAGGAGGTGATCCAGCGTGTCCGGAAGGCTTACGATGAGTACCAGTTCCACGTGGTATATTACACGATCTACAATTTCTGCACGGTCGACCTGAGCGCCCTCTACCTTGATGTTTCCAAGGACAGGCTCTATACGTCCAAGGCCGGCTCGAATGCCAGGAAGTCGGCCCAGAGCGCGATGTACATCATCCTGGATTCGATCACCCGGCTGCTTTCGCCGATCCTGACCTTTACGGCCGAGGAGATCTGGGGATACCTGCCCGACAGGAAGGGGAAGGCCCCGAGCGTCCATCTGACGCTCTTCCCCGAGGTGAATAAGGAATACTTCAACCAGGATCTGGGCGATAAATGGAAGATGCTGCTGGCCGTCAAGGGCGAAATCTCCAAGGCGATCGAAATCGCCCGCAAGGCAAAAATAGTGGGCCATCCCCTTGATGCCAGGGTGGAGCTGTCGGCCGGGGACAAACTTCGCGCCATGCTGGAGAAAAATCTGGAGACAATAAAACAGCTCAATATCATCTCCGATATAAAGATCGCCGACGAGCTGGGGCCTGTGACATACGAGAGCTCGGAGCTTGAAGGCCTGAAGGTTTCCGTGGCCAAGGCGGAAGGGGAAAAATGCCAGAGGTGCTGGATGCTCAGCAAAACGGTCGGGTCCAACCCGGAATTCCCCGGGGTGTGCGACCGCTGCCTGAAAAACCTGAAGCCGTAACAGAACCGGCATGAAAAAAAGTTACCTGATTTTTTTCATCACCGCTGCCGTGCTCATTGCCCTTGACCAGCTTACCAAGGCGCTGGTGGCCTCGAACCTGCAGCTGCATGATTCGGTCCCGCTGATCAACGGCTTTCTCAACCTGGTCCACGTCAGGAACCCGGGGGCCGCTTTCGGGTTCCTCGCCAAGGCGCCGGACTGGTTCCGGTCGGTCTTTTTTATCACCGTCACAATCGGCGCGATCCTGCTGATCCTTTATTACCTGAAACAGACCGCAGCCGCCGACCAAAATCAGGTCGTGGCCCTTTCGTTTATTTTCGCAGGCGCGGTCGGCAACCTGATTGACCGCGTAAGGTTCGGAGAGGTTATCGATTTTATCGACGTGTATGTTTCATCCCACCACTGGCCGGCGTTCAATGTGGCGGATTCCGCCATTTCAGCAGGGGCCGTCCTTCTGGTTATAAGCCTTTTAAAGCGTCCTCAAAAGAAAGAAGCGTAGCATTTTCTATCGTAAGGGCGGCCGGCCGGCCGCCCTTCTTGCGAATCAAATGTATGCGTTATGCAACAGCCCTATTTTGCGGCGGGCTGCGGGGCTGTTGTCTGGCCGGGCGCAGGTTGAGCAGGCTGCGCGGGAGCCGGGGCGGCAGTCTGGCCCGCTGGCTGCGCGGCAGGCGCCGTCGTCTGAGGAGCGGCAGCCGGCCTGGCTGCGGTCGGAGTCCTCGGCAACAGGGCTTCCAGCTGCTCGCTGAAAGTGAAAACCCTTCCTCTCTGCTCTTCCAGGTTGACCGCCACGCTGATGTCGGTCGCGCCGATGTCTTTCCGCAGGGATTCGAATCTGCCCGGGTCTATGCCCACCATGGAAGCATTAATATTACCGAGCGCCGCATAAGCCTCTTTCAAATGATTGTTGGCCAGCCCGAAGTTGCGCTGATCGAGGTCCAGCACGGTCCGGCATAACAGGAACCTCGCCTGGTTAAGGCGGACGTTGTATTCGGCCGAAACCAGCCTGGAGTTCGTCTGCTCGAGCTGGGTGTTGAAATTCTTCCTCTCCGCCTCGAGCTGGGACTTGCCCTGGCTCAGTCCCACCCAGTAGAGGGCGATTCCGATAAGGATAAGGACAACAATCACAGCAAAGACATGCATGGGCTTTTTCATTTCTCACCTCCGGTGAAAAAAGGTTCTATATAGTAGCTATATTCTTTTTCGATTTTCCAGATGTTTTTTATTTTCTGATTATCGTGACGTCCAGGTATTTCCTGCCCCACGCCCTGGCCTCTTCTTCGCTGGGAAAGAATACATCGATATGGTTGCCCTTGATGGCGCTGCCCTTGTCATGGACCTCGCCCCAGCCGTATCCGGGCACATGCATCCTGGTCCCGTAAGGGTAGCGGCTCAAGTCCGCCGCGATTGTCCCTTTTTCAGCCTTGGTCCCGTCGGAACATATCCCGATCTGCTTGCGCTTGCCCTCGTTGGGGCCGTAAGCATAAACCGGCGGAAGGAGGCAGCAGCCCCATTTGTATTTCCAGCCCGTGGATTTCTGCCCGGCGTCATAAGCCGTCACGAGCATGCGCCTGACTTCCTTTTTCTCGGGGCCTGTGGAACCAGTAGCGCAGCCGGCAAAAATCAGGAACGGGATAATCAGAATCAGAATGCGATAAAGTTTGTTCCCCATGTCGCCCTAAGTACCATACAGGAACGGCCCTCTTCAAGACATGACCCGTTATCCCATCAGATTGGGCAGAAATAGCGCTATTTCAGGGAACAAAAGTATGAGGATGGCCGTTACGATCTGGGCAAACAGGAGTTTGGTCGCGCCGCTGAATATCACGTGAAGGGGCACATCCCTGGCAACTCCCGCAACAACATAAACGTTTATGCCCACGGGAGGCGTTATAACTCCCATACCGGTAACAAGTACGATAATGACGCCGAACCATATCGGATCGAAACCCAGCGTGGTGATGACAGGATAAAATATGGGAATAGTAAGCATTATCATTGCAAGGGAGTCCATCAGGCAGCCCATGATGATGTAGATAAAAATAATAAGGGCCATAACGAGGTAAGGATGTATCTGAAGTCCCTGGACCCAGTCGCCGATTTCGGCGGGAATGCTCGTAACTGTAAGAAAATGTCCGAAAACGGTCGCCCCTGCCACTATCACGAAGATCATACAGGAAATTCGGGTCGTTTCCTCGAGGGACAGAATGAACGCGGACCACGACAGGTTTCGTCCGATTGCCGCTATTGCAATAGTTCCGAGAGCTCCGATTGCCGCAGCCTCTGTCGGCGTGAAAAAGCCCACGAACAAACCGCCCATGACGAGGACAAACAGCAACAGGGTTTCAATTAACCCGCTCAGGGATGATAATCTTTCCTTCCATGAAAAAGCAGGAGAGGATTCGACAAGGCCGGGCTGCAGCCTGATCCAGATGACGACCGCTGCGATGAAAAGAGCGGTCATCAAAATACCGGGCAGTATTCCGGAGATGAAAAGCTTTCCGACGGACTGCTCGGTCATTACACCGTAAACAATGAAGATCGTGCTGGGGGGGATGAGGATGCCCAGGCTGCCCCCGGCCGCAACTACTCCCGTCGCAAGAGCCGGGTCATACTTGTATTTCTTCATTTCCGGCAGGGCAACCGACGCCATGGTGGCCGCCGTGGCGCTCGTTGACCCGCAGATGGCGGAAAAGCAGGCGCACGCCCCTATAGTAGCCACGGCAAGCCCGCCCGGCAGGTGGCCGAGAAACTTGTTGGCGGCATTGAACAGACGGCCGCTGATCCCGGAATGGTGGGCGACCTGGCCCATCAGGATGAAAAGGGGGATGACAGTCAGGTTGTACGAGCTGAATACGGAAAAGAAGTCCCTTGCAAGGATGCTTAGAGAAGCCTCCCAGGAAACAAGGTACCCGAACCCGATGAGCCCCGTGATGCCCATCGCAAACCCTACGGGTATCCTCATGAGCATCAGGAAAACGAGAAGGATGAAACCTGTTATTCCGGCAACAACTGGGCTCATTTCTGCAGCAGCCTTCTGAAGTCCCGAAAGGCCTCAAAAACCAGCACCAGTGTCAGTGCCGTACAGCCAAGGAAAATCGCGTATGCAAACGGATATATAGGAATCTCCAGGGTGAGGGAGACTTCCCCTCCCGCCTTCAAATCATTGCCGTACACAGCGCATTGCCAGGAGGCAAGCGCAAAAAAAACAGCTCCTGCAAAAGAGCCCAGACTCTCGATCAGATTGCGTGTCCTGTGCGGCAGCCGCTCTGTAAGGAGTTCCACCCATATGTGGCCCTTCTCAATAGAGGTATAGGCCAGCGAGAAAGCGACAACTGTGGCCCCGAGGTAACCTACCAGTTCATAGGTGCCCGGTATGGGCCGTCGCAGCAGGCGCAGGACGACATCGCTGCACGTGAGCAGCATCATGATGACGATGGCGGCGCAGGAGATATAGTTTATCTTCCGCGCCGCCTGGGAAAACAGTCCTGCTATCCTGTTGACGGTCTGCATTACTTATATTTCTTGCTGTACTTTTTAATAAGGCTTTCCGCCTCCTGGACGGCGGCACGGCCCTGAATACCCTTGCCTTCGGCAGTTTTAATATATTCGTTTATGACCGGCTTGACTGCCGCCTTCCACTTCGCGTTTTCCGCCCTGGAAAGCGGGATAATCTGGTTCTTCAGGCTCAGCGTGAAATTCCGGCCTTCTTTATCGAGGTTGTCCCACGCTTTTCCGTGGACGTCGATCCACTCGGTGCTGACCTGCTCAAAGACGCGCTGTACATCGGGGGGCAGGGAATTCCATTTTTTCAGGTTCATTACCACGAACATGGTTGTGGTGTACCCTACGCTGCGGCAGTCTGTCGTGGACTTGATTACTTCGGCCTGCTTCCAGCCTTTCAGGGTCTCTATGGGAGTGAAGGTGCCTTCCGCAACCCCCTTCTGCAGTGCTTCGTAAGTTTCGCCCTGGGGCATGGAAACCGGCACGCCGCCCAGCGCCGTCACCACTTTTTTGCTCAGGCCGGTGGACCTGATCTTCATCCCCCTCAGGCCTTCGAGCGTCCTGACGGGTTTTACTGTGTGCAGGAGGCCCGGGCCGTGCGCATGCAGGTACAGGACTTTCACGCCCGCCAGCTCTTTCGGCTTCATCTTGAGGTAGAAATCATTGGCGACATGTGTTGCAACCTGGCCGTTGGGGTAGCCGAGCGGCAGGTCAAGGGCTTCCATCACGGGGAAGCGGCCGCCGGTATAGGCGAAGCACGACATGCCTATATCGGAGATCCCTTTCGTAACACCGTCAAAATTCTGCTCGGCCGGCGTGAGCGTCCCCCCGGCGATGACGGTGATCTTTACCTTTCCCCCGGTCCGTTTCCCGATTTCCTTGGCCCAGGCGTCCGCCGCCTTGGCCTGTCCGTGGCTGGGCGGGAAAAAGACGCTGTACGTCAGACTCGTGGCCGCATAGGTTTGACCTGCGAAAAGGAAACCTATGATTGCAATGAAACTCAGGCAGATAGAAAATTTTTTCATCGAAGCCTCCTATTACCCTTCTTCAGGGAGGATTTAATAACAAAGATTATGAAACGGGATTGAAAGCGCTTTTTCGGGGTAGCCTGCTGGCCCGCCACGCGGACAGCAGGCATTAATACGTGTAATTTTTTGGAAGGATTAAAATTTTTATTGCCGATTCGATGCTGTCCATATAACCGCTCTGAAAAAAAGTGAAGTGATCTTTATGCAATTTCCCTCGTGTTGTCAAGAGATTTGAACCTGTTTCAGTCCCGGGGCCTGGGCTCCTTGAGCTTGTCGAGCTCCTCCCTGTATTTCTCCGCTTCGGCCTTGGTTCTCTCCAGTTCCTCCCTGGCCCTGTTGAGCTCTTCCTCCTGCCGCTCCTTTTCCTCCCGCATTTTGTCCTTGATCTCATCAAGGCCGACATAGACCGCGAGGGCGCCCCCCAGGAGCAGTAATACGGGAATACTGCCTTTCAGGAGAATGAAAAATTCCCTCCACCAGAAGATCAGGCCGAGGAGGCCCAGGAACAAAGCAGCTGCTCCTCCAACAAGGATTGTCATATTCCCTCCAGGCGGTAAAATATTTCTTGATAAAAAGAAGTTATTAAACTATTACACAACGTTACGTTAATTGGTGTTTTTATTTAAGGGGTTTTTACGTAAAAATCAAGAAGTTTCGGGAAAAGAAATAATAAGTGCTTTGAGCGCGGTTGAGAGAGGGCAAATGATAGAACCTGATTTTGATAAGCAGGGCGGGCTTGTCCCCGCCATAATCCAGGATTACAAAACCGGCAGCGTGTTGATGCTCGGTTTTATGAACAGGGAGGCATGGCTGCATACTCTGGAATCCGGAAAGGCGACTTTCTGGAGCAGGTCCAGAAAGAAACTATGGATCAAGGGAGAGACTTCCGGAAATGTCCAGATTGTGAAGGGCATATACGTGGACTGCGATAACGATGCCGTTCTTTTGAAAGTCGACCAGGTGGGCGGCGCAGCCTGCCATACGGGATACCAGAGCTGTTTCTACCGCGAAATTAAAAACGGCAAAGTCGTGATTGCCGGGGAAAAGGTCTTCAATCCGGAGGAAGTTTATAAATGAACAATAACAACAGGCTGAAACTGGGAATCCCCAAGGGGAGCCTGGAAGCCAATACCATCGATCTTTTCAAACGGGCAGGCTGGAGGATCACATACGACAGCAGGAGCTATTTCCCCGATATCGACGACGATGAGATATCGTGCTCTCTCGTGAGGGCCCAGGAAATGTCCCGCTATGTCGAAGAGGGCACGCTCGACCTGGGGCTGACCGGGAGGGACTGGATCCTGGAAAACAACTCCGATGTCCATGTTGTCGACGACCTGATCTATTCAAAGGCATCCGCGGGGAAGGCCAGGTGGGTGCTCGTCGTCCGCCAGGATTCCCCCCTGCAGAAAATCGAGGACCTGCAGGGGAAGAGGATTTCCACGGAGCTCGTCGAATTTACGAAGCGGTATTTCGCCGAACGCAATATCAAGGTCCATGTGGAATTCTCCTGGGGAGCGACGGAGGCGAAGGTGGTCGAGAACCTGGTCGACGCAATCGTTGAGGTGACGGAAACCGGAAGCACCATCAGGGCCAACAAGCTCAGGATAATCCACGAGTTGATGTCGACCAACACGCAGCTGATCGCCAACAGGGCTGCCTGGAACGACCCCTGGAAGCGGCGGAAGATCGAGCAGATAAAAATACTCCTGAAGAGCTCTCTGCAGGCAATGGAGAAGGTCGGCATCAAGCTCAATGTGGCGAAGGAAAACCTCGGCCGGATAATTCTGCTGTTGCCCTCGCTCAAGGCCCCGACGATATCCAGCCTCTACAATGAAGAGTGGTTTGCGGTGGAGACAATAATCGACAAGAACGTTGTGAGGGAACTGATCCCGCTGCTGCAGGAGGCGGGCGGGGAGGGGATAATAGAATATCCCCTGAACAAACTGATTTAGCGGGTTATCGGATTAACGCTCTGCGCAAATAATTATCTGAAAGGTGAAACATGAGAAAGGCCAAGCTGAGCAGGAAAACTTCGGAGACATCCATTTCTCTCGCCTTGAACCTGGACGGGACGGGAAAATCCAACGTGCGCACGACGATCCCGTTCCTGGACCACATGCTCACGCTTTTTTCCCGGCACGGCCTGATCGACCTGGACGTGAAGAGCAGCGGCGACATTAATGTCGATTATCACCACCTCGTCGAAGATGTCGGGATCTGCCTGGGGGACGCCCTGAAAAAGGCGCTGGGCGACAAGAAGGGCATCAGCCGTTACGGTTCGGCAACCGTCCCGATGGACGAGACTCTCTGTTCGGTGGACCTCGATATATCCGGCCGGCCCTACCTTGTTTTCAACGCCGATTTCAACCGCAAGATAAAGGATTTCGATCCCAATATTTTTTCCGACTTCTTCAAGTCCTTCACCGATCACGCCGAAATAGCCTTGCACGTGAATATACGTTATGGTAGAAACAACCACCACAAGGCAGAGGCCGTTTTCAAGGCCTTTGGCCTCGCCCTTAGCCGGGCCGTTTCCTTCAACAACAGGATCCAGGGTGTCCCGTCCACTAAAGGCAAATTATAAACCTCTCGGTCCTTATCGGTGTCATATGCGAAAATCCGTTCCCGTATTGTCCGCAGCGTTCCTGGTTTTTTTTTCAGCGTGCCTGCCCCTGTGCGCCTGGGGCGAGGTGAAAAGTTCCGAATCTCCCGCTGACCTCAAATTGAAGATCATAGCCGTTGCTCCTTTCCGGAGCTCGCCTGAATCCGGCAACGGCCGCGACAGCGCCCGCTGCCCGGTTACCGGCGCCATCTTCCGGACCTGCCCGATTCCTGCCGGGTCCGAAAGGATCCTGGAAGACCTCTTTGTGAAGAAGACCGCCGTTTACAGCGATGTCTCCTGGAAGATCTCCGAAAAGTCCAGGTCTGCGCTTTCTCCCGAATCGTTCAAAATGTGGAAAGTGTCCTCCCTGCAGAAAGTGGGCCGCGACCTGAATGCCGACGCCGTCATCACGGGGCACGTATTCTGCTTCCGGGAGAGGGTGGGGTACCCCCTGTCTGTGGAAAAGCCGGCTTCGGTTGCATTCGGGGTCTACCTGGTCCGGACAAGCGACGGCGCCATCCTCTGGAAGGGCATCTTCACTCGTACGCAGCAGTCGCTGTTCGAGAACCTGCTCCAGGCGGGCTCTTTCATCAAGGGCGGCGGCAAGTGGCTGACCTCCGAAGAACTCGCCGACCTCGGGCTCGATGAAATCCTGGCTACCTTTCCGGTGCGCGTTCCCGAAAACGCAGCCGAAAGGATAGTGGAATGATGGTTTGGACATCATTATTTTCGGGCAGCGCCCGGGAATAGAATCCCGCCGCATGATCGTATTCCATAGTAAATTTTCTCGGGGAGAATAATTTTGCTGGTAATTCCCGCCATAGATTTGAAAGACGGCCAGGCCGTCAGGCTGAAACAGGGCGATTTCAACCGCTCGACAGTTTATTCCTCCGATCCCCTGGAGGTCGCGCTGAGATGGGAGGATGCCGGCGCCGGGCGGATCCACATTGTCGATCTCGACGGTTCTCTTGCGGGAACTCCCCGCAACCGGGAGGTCATCCGCAGGATTGCGGGCAGAATCAAAGCGCCGATCGAACTGGGAGGGGGCATCCGGGACCTCGCCACGATTGAATCATACTTCGATGCGGGAATCAGGTTTGCCATTCTGGGGTCTGTCGCCCTGAAAAAGCCCGAGCTGGTGGAAGCCGCATGCGCGAAGTTTCCGGGCCGGATCATCGTCGGGATAGACGCCCGGGACGGCATGGCCGCCGTCGAGGGTTGGACGGAAGCGACCCGCCGGACGGCGATTGAACTGGCCGGGAGGTTCGAGCAATTTAGTCTTGATTCCATCATTTATACCGATATAAATAGGGATGGCATGGAGACGGGGGTGAACGTGGAGGCCACGCGCAAGCTGGCCGAAGCGGTCAAGGTCCCCATTATCGCTTCGGGCGGCGTGGCCGGCCTGCGGGATATCCGCGAACTCAGGAAGGTGGAGCAAAGCGGCATAATGGGAGTTATCATCGGCAAGGCCCTCTATACCGGGGCGATCAACCTTGAAGAGGCCATAAAGGTCTCTCAATCCAAGTAAAAGGGGGCGAAGATGGAAAACTGCATTTTCTGCCGGATCGTGAAGGGCGAAATCCCCGGCAGCAAGGTTTACGAGGATGAGAGCATCCTTGCGTTTGACGACATCCACCCCATGGCGCCGGTCCACGTGATCATCATCCCGAAAACCCATATCCCCACATTGTTGGACCTCAAGCCGGGTGATGCCGCCCTGTTGGGCTCTCTGAACCGGGCCGTCCAGGAGGTCGCCAGGATCAAGGGGATCGATAAAAGCGGCTTCCGGACCGTCGTCAATACGAACAAAGAGGGCGGCCAGATTATATTCCACATGCATGTTCACGTACTGGGCGGCAGGCAGCTGGAAGACGGGTTGGGCTGAAAAAGATTTCAGATTTCAAATTTCAGATTTGAGATTGTTAAAGAAAATATAACAGATTCTGAAATTTCAGATTGTTTTTCCTCTCCCACAAGGGAGAGGAAAAATCTGGAGCCGCCGAGCAGAATCGAACTGCTGACCTAGCGATTACGAATCGCTTGCTCTACCGGCTGAGCTACGGCGGCTTGAAGATATGGTCAAAAGAAAGGTTTTTTTATATTAACAGGTCACTCTTTGTCAAGATTTTATCCTTTTTCCGCCAAATTTGAAACTGACATGAAAACTGAATTCAAACGGTCCCGGCAGGATTTCGCATACTGATGAGAATCCCGAAATCAATCTACTCCGTCACGCCCTTCAAGATCAGCGTCCTTGTCGTATTTGTCTCTATCTCCCTCTACATCGCCAACGTGCACCTTTTCCGGTTCATTGAGTACAAAGCCTTTGATATCAGGATGATGTCCAGGGGGGTGATCAACCCGGGCGGCGAAGTGGTGATTGTCGCCATAGACGAGAAGAGCCTCAAGGAAATCGGCAGGTGGCCGTGGTCGCGCACCATCCTGGGAGAGCTGGTGACGACCCTGAAAGGCTACGGCGCGAAGGCAATAGGGTTCGACGTGGTCTTTTCCGAACCCGACGTGAACTCCCTCAATGACATCAGGGGCTTATCGAAAGAGCTGCAGCAGACAGGTTTAAATGACGGCAGGATAAAGCGGATAATGGAAGAGAAAACAGCCGAAGCCGATACCGATTCCCTGTTCGCAAGGGCCATAAAGGCCTCGGAGTACGTGACCCTGGGGTTTTTCTTCCACATGTCCGACCAGGAAGTTAAATACCTTGAAACGAAAGAGATGGAAAAAGCGGAGCAGGGGGTCGAGGGCGCGAAATACGGGATCGTGCAGGTCAAAGGGCAGCCGGATGAAACGGCCCTCATAAGGGGTTATTCCGCCGCGGCCAATATCCCGGAGCTTTCCGGAAGTTCCGAAAACAGCGGGTACTTCAACGTGTTCCCGGACAGGGACGGCGTAATCAGGTGGGCCCCGCTCGTTGTGGGGCTGAAAGAGGATTTTTACATGCCGCTGTCCATGGCCCTCCTGCTGCAATACCTGGATTGGCCGATGCTGTCCCTGACGATCTCGGAAGTGGGAGTGGAGGCCGTCAGGATCGGCGAAATGGAGATACCCACGGATGAATCGGGACGCATGCTGGTGAATTTTGCCGGTCCGCCCCGGACCTTTCCCCACTATTCCATCTCCGACGTCCTGAAAGGAAGGCTCTCCCCCGAACTGTTCCAGGGCAAAATAATCCTGGTCGGGGCCACCGCGATCGGCATCAACGACATCAGGGTGACGCCCTACAGCACTGTCTACCCCGGCACGGAGATCCACGCCAACGTAATAGATAATATCCTGCACGGCAATTTCATCCGCCGTCCGGCCTGGACGGCCCTGTTCGACCTCTGCGCGATCCTTCTGGTCGGCATATTCATGGGCATCGCAGTCCCGCGGGTGAGGGCCGTGCAGGGACTGGCCCTGGGCACCGCAATCGTGGCCGCTTATGTTGTGCTGAATTACCTCATCTTCTCCAGATACAGTTTATGGCTCAATCTCGTGTACCCGGTCCTCACAGGTGTCGCTGCTTACCTCGGGATAACAATCTACAAGTACGTCACGGAGGAAAAAGAGAAGAAAAAGATCAGGGGCGCTTTCCAGTACTACCTTACAAACTCTGTCATAAACGAGATGCTCAAGGACCCGTCCAAGCTCAAGCTCGGGGGAGACAAGAAGGACCTCACCGTCCTGTTCTCCGATATACGCGGTTTTACGACGATCTCGGAAAGCCTGTCGCCGGAAGAGCTGGTCAGGCTCCTCAACGAGTACCTGACGGCCATGACCAATATTGTTTTCAAGTATGAGGGCCTGCTCGACAAGTACATCGGCGACGCCATCATGGCGGTCTTCGGGGCCCCCCTCGACCAGCCGGACCATGCCGAAAGGGCCTGCCGCACGGCCCTCGAGATGACGGCGGAGCTTGGGAAACTGCAGAAAAAATGGGAATCGGAAGGCAGGCCCGTCATCCGCATCGGCGTGGGGATCAACACCGGGGACATGGTCGTGGGCAACATGGGATCGGACATGCGGTTCGATTACACGGTCATGGGCGACAGCGTGAACCTGGGGGCCCGGCTCGAAGGGATCAACAAGGAATACGGTACCAGCATTGTCGTCAGCGAATACACATATGAGAAGATCAAGGACAAACTCTTCTGCCGGGAGCTCGATTCGGTCCGGGTCAAAGGCAAGCATGTGCCCGTGAAAATTTACGAGCTCATCTGCGATATCAGGGATGCCGGCCCCTGGACCGGGTTCATGGAGACCTTCAACAAGGGCCTGGACCTCTATAAAAAAGGGTTGTGGGACGAGGCCGTTGCGGTGTTCAACAAGGCCCTGGAGGCGAAACCCGGAGACGGCGTCTCCGGGCTTTACATCCGCAGGTGCAATGAGTTAAAGAATAGCCCGCCGGAAAACTGGGACGGCGTATTCACGATGACCAGGAAGTAAGGGCTCGGGGAGCAGATGGCAACGGAAAGGAACGGAAAATATCGCAGCTGGGTTGAAGTCGACCTCGACAACTTCAGCCACAACTGGCGGGAGATCAAACGGCTCATCGGCAAGGGAGTGAAAGTGCTCCAGGTCGTCAAGGCCGATGCCTACGGACATGGGGCCATAGAGATATCCAACGTGGCCTTGAAGAACGGGGCATACTGCCTGGGCGTAGCGAATGCCGACGAAGGCGTGCAGCTGCGTGTCGGCGGGATCACCGCCCCCATTATCATCCTCAGCCCGTCCACAAATTCCGAAATAAACGAAATACTCAAATACAACCTGAACCCTTCCGTTTCGAACCTGCCGTTCGCCAGGGAATTGCAGAAGCTCTTTGCCAAAGCGGGCTCGGTCGCCAATGTCCATGTCGAAGTCGACACCGGCATGGGACGCGGCGGCACAATTTATTACGAGGCATTCAGCCTTGTCGAACAAATCCTGAAGATGCCCAATCTCAACCTGGAAGGTATCTTCAGCCACCTTTCGTGCAGCGAGATCGAGGACGAGGAATACAACAGGAAGCAGTGGGAAAACCTCAGCGGGCTGCTCTCCGAACTGGAGAAGCACGGGATCAATATCCCCATCCGCCACATGTCCAACAGCGGGGGCGTCCTGAATTTCCGGGAATTCGACCTGGACATGATAAGGCCGGGAATAATGACCTACGGGATTTACCCGGGGCCGGCGACCGTATCGAAAGCGAACCTCCTTCCGGTCATGAGTTTCAAGACATCAATCGTGCTTTTGAAGGAATTCCCGCGGGGCTACTCGATCGGGTACAACCGGACGTTCCATACCCTGGGGACTACCCGGATCGCGACAATCCCCGTCGGCTACGGCGACGGCTACGGAGTCATCCTTTCGAACAAGGGGGAGGCTCTGATCAACGGGAAGCGCGCCCCCATAGTCGGCCGCGTTTCGATGGATATGTGCACCGTGGACGTCACGCACATCCCGGAATGCGGGCTGGGCGACGAAGTCGTCCTCATGGGCAGGCAGGGCCGCGAATACATTTCTGCGAACGAGGTCGCAGCGAAAGCCAACACCATCAGCTACGAAGTGCTTTGCGCGCTCGGCAAGAGGGCCCCGCGGATATTCGTCAACAAGGGGAAAAAGGACGCGATCGAGCCGCGGCTCCGGAGGATCTTCATCCCCGATGAAGAGAAGTCGATCAAACGGATAGACAACATGATCCGCCGCTGCCTGCAGACGAGGGCCAGGGACGCCGAGATGGGCGACGCGATCTATTATGAAATGTTCGAGACCCTTTTCGGCAAGGAAGACAGGCCCCTCGAATTGAGGACCAATTTCAAATACGACATCTGCATCAATGATTTTTCAAAAAAGGACAAGGATGAAAACGGGTCGGCCGCCAGCTTCTACAAGGTCACGGCCCGCGTGTCATATACCAAGATGCTGCGGGACAAGGTTTTCCTGATCGGCTGCGCCATGAACAACCGCCAGCTTGCCGCCCTTTTCGAAGAGGAGAGGTGCGAATACCGGTGGCTGCTGACCGGGCGCGACGAGTCCTTCCGCGGCACGGATTTCAAGGTGGGCTCGGTGAAGATCGACGGCGTGGACGTTCCCGTGATCAGGACGGACTGCACGGACCGCGGATATGAAATATGGTGCGGCGGCGAGGCCCTGGCGAAGAAAGTTAAGCAGCCCGTGAATATGGAGCTGGAAATCGAGACCAGGAAAGTTAAAAGCAACAACCTGTTTTCCGCTTACCTCGTGTATCCGACGAGGGGGATGGAGATCTGCTTCAATTACGAGGGGTCGAGCCTGAAGAACGTCAGGCAGATAGGGTTCTTTGCCGGCCGGCATTCCAGCCCCGAAGTAACGGAAAAAAAGGGCAAGTGGATAAAACTCAGGATCAGCGACGATGAATGGATATTCCCGACAAGCGGCGTGACATTCATCTGGGACAGATAAAAAGGACGGGATTTTAAAAAATGGCATTGTTGAGAGTCGGGGTGATATTCGGGGGCATGTCCTCGGAGAAGGAAGTATCTTTGAACAGCGGGAGGAATGTGTTCGACAACCTGGACCGTGAAAAATACACCGGGGTGCCGATTTTCATGGATGCCGCTGCGCAATTGTGGATACTGCCGTGGCAGCTCATATCCCAGAACACCACCGTCGACATCACGGAGCGCCTGGAAAAGGAAGCGAGGCGCCTGCCGTATGAAGATATGAAGAAAGAAATCGATTTCGCCTTCATCTCCCTCCACGGGAAATACGGCGACGACGGCTGCATCCAGGGCGCCCTGGAACTGCTGGGACTGCCTTACACGGGCCCCGGCGTGCTTGCTTCGGCAATCGGCATGGACAAGCACATCCAGCAGAAGGTCCTCGCGGCTGAAGGCCTGGGGGTGCCCCGGAGCGTCCTCATCCGGAAAGAGAGATGGGAAGCGGCGCCTGACGAGACAATTGCGGAAGTGCGGAAAGAATTCGGTTTCCCCCTGGTGACCAAGCCGCGGCGCGAGGGGTCCAGCATCGGGGTCACCATAATCCGCGATCCTGGAAGTCTGCAGGATGGTCTGGCAAGCGCTTTTGAATGGGACAATTCGGTGCTGGTGGAGGAATACCTGGAGGGCATAGAATTCTCGTCCATCGTCCTGGAGCAGGACGGCGAGTTCAAGCCCCTGGGACTTACCGAGATCAAGCCGCAGAGTGAATTTTACACTTACGATGACAAGTACATGCCGGGCAGGTGCCGCAAGTTCACGCCGCCGCGCAACATAAACAAAGACGATATGAAGAAGATCGAGACGGACGTCGTCCGCGCCTTCCGGGCCCTGGGCTTCCGCGGTTACGGCAGGATCGACGGATTCGTGACAAGCGACGGGCGCGTCCTGATCACGGACCCCAATTCCTCTTCGGGGATGGCGCCTTCGTCCTTTTTCTTCGAACAGGCCGCGGAATCAGGCCTGCTCCCCTCCATGATCATATCCGAGCTGATCGAGATATCCCTGCGGATTCACAGAGGAAAAAAAGGCCCGCTATAAAGGGCGGCAAGGTCATTCCCTCCAGCCAAAAATCTTTACAAAGAAAAAAAAGAACATTATAGTCTGCCCATTCCGAGCGTGGTCTGAAGCTGGAGTTTTATTGAGAAGGAGATTGCTGATGAAAAAGATTTCGACTGCGATTGCACTTTGCTGCATGGTTTGCTTTTTGTTTACAACAGCCGCCCAGGCCCTGGAATTCGGAGTGAGGGGATATTACTGGTTCGCAACATTTTCAGGCGATTTAGGTGTCGGTGTGGATAACGCCGCGGGGACCGTGATCAACGCCAAGGACGACCTCGGGATCGACAATGAGAACCTGCCCTCGGTTGAAGCCTATTTCGGAGTGGGCAGGCATCACCTGAGCCTCATGTACACTCCCCTGGACTACACGGGCGACGCGGTGTTGAGCAGGCCCGTAACTTTCAAGAGCAGTGTATATCCGGCCGGAAGCGCCGTGCACTCGGAATTCAAGGCCACCATGCTCGACCTGGATTACCAGTATGATATAGTGAACCTGGAGAATGTCCTGGCGGGGTTTTCAATCGGCCCGGTAATCAAGGTCAAGTTCCTGGACGGTGACGTGAAGCTTTCCACGACCGGAATAGACAACAAGGAGACATTCACGTATCCCCTGCCGATGCTCGGCCTGGGCGCCCATGTGGGAATCCTCGCCAACATCCTTGAAGCAAGGGCAAAAGCAACGGCAATGGGATACTCGGGGAATTACATTTACGACATCATGGCGGACCTCTCATATACCCCCTTCCCGTTCCTCGATATTCACGGCGGGTACCGCTACATGAAGGTCAAGTATGACGAGGAGAACACTTATATCAACACGGACTTCTCGGGTCCGTACGTGGCATTGACAATTGGTTTTTAGGAGGGGTATGGCGCAGGATAAAATTAAAGTCGGCGTGGTCCTCGGGGGCGTGTCCTCGGAGAAAGAAGTTTCACTGGAGAGCGGCCGCAATATCTTCAGCAAGATGGACCGCGGGAAATTCCAGCCCATTGCGGTTTTCATGGACAGCAATTGCGGTTTCTGGGAGATCCCGGTGAAACTGCTCATGAGGAACAGCACGAAAGACATAGAGGAAGACCTCGGAGAATTCGCTTCCCGCATCGCCTATGAAGAACTGAAAAGCCGCTTCGATATCCTGTTTATCGGCCTGCACGGAAAATACGGAGAGGACGGGTGCCTTCAGGGCCTGTGCGAATTGATCGGCCTGCCGTACACGGGTTCGGGAGTGCTGGCCTCTGCAGTGGGGATGGATAAATACGTCAGCAGGAAAATACTTTCCGCTTACGGCATCGATGTCCCGAAGACGCTGGCAGTCGACGAAAATGCCTGGAAAGCGGAAAAAGAAAACATCCTCGCCCGCGTTGAAAAGGAAACAGGTTTCCCCTGCATTGTCAAGCCCACCAGGGAGGGATGCAGCACCGCCGTTAAGAAAGTCGTGTCAGTGGCGGGGATCCCCGCCGCGCTCGAGGAGGCTTTCAAGTGGGACCCGCGGGTGCTCGTCGAGGAATTCCTCACCGGCATGGAAGTGACCTGCGGGGTCCTGGGAAACAGCAACCCCATGGCCCTCACGCCTTCCGAAACCATTCCCACCCAGGAAATACTTTCGCTTGAAGACAAATTCCTTTACGGGCAGGGCGAAAACAAGACCCCCGCCCGGGCCTCTGAAGAAGTCCTGGAGAAGATCAGGCAAACGGCTGTTGCGGCCTTCGCCGCCCTCGATCTGAAGGCATATTCGCGCATCGATATGTTCGTGAGGGATAACGGCAGCGTCGCAGTGCTGGAGCCGAACAGCCTTCCCGGCATGACGCCGTCCACCGTCCTGTTCCATCAGGCCGCCGAATCGGGGATCAGCCAGACCGACATGATCAGCCGCATTATCGAGCTGTCCCTCGAGGCCCACGCCCTGAAGAGGGGACCCCTGTGAAATGAAGGTGATTTCTGCCTTTTTGGAAAAGATCGGCAGATCTATGTATGCGGGGATGGAAGAGATGGGGAGCATTCTCCTGCTCTTCCTCTCGGCCCTGTCATGGCTTTTCCGGCCGCCTCTGAAAATCAATAACATCTTCAAGCAGATGGAATTTGTCGGGGTCAAATCGATCTTCGTGGTCGTCCTGACGGGGACGTTCACGGGCATGGTCCTGGCGCTCCAGAGTTATCACGGGTTCCGGCTCTTCAGCGCGGAGAGCCTGGTGGGATCCATCGTGGCCCTCAGTATGACAAGGGAACTGGGCCCCGTACTGACATCTATCATGGTGACCGCGCGCGCGGGCTCGGCAATGGCCGCTGAACTGGGCTCGATGCGGGTGACAGAGCAGATCGACGCCATGTATGTAATGGCGGCAAACCCGGTCCAGCACCTTGTCGTCCCCCGGATTGTTGCGGGTGTTTTGATGGTGCCCCTGCTGACGGTCGTTTCCGATTTCATGGGCATAATCGGCGGATATTTCGTCGGGGTGACAATCCTGAATATCAATGAGGGCGTTTTCCTGAAAAATATTTTTAAATATGTGGAACTGAACGACATCTATAACGGCCTGATAAAGGCTGCGGTCTTCGGGCTCCTTCTGTCCCTGATCGGATGCTACAAGGGATTTTATACGAGCGGCGGGGCCGAGGGGGTCGGAAGGGCCACAACGGAAGCTGTCGTGCTCGCGTCCATTTCCATCCTCGTTTCCGATTACTTTCTGACCGCTATCATGTTTTAGGAAGCACGATGATACAGATTCACCGCCTGCGAAAAAAATTCGGCAAACAGCTTGTCCTTGACGACCTGGACCTGGAGATCGAGGACCGCCGGACGACTGTCATAATCGGCCGCAGCGGCGGGGGCAAGAGCGTCCTGCTGAAAAACATAATCGGCCTGGTAAAGCCCGATTCGGGAGAAATCCTCGTCGACGGAGTTGATATCACCAGGCTCAAGGACAAGGAGCTCAACGATATCCGCAAGAAATTCGGGATGCTCTTCCAGGAGGGGGCGCTCTTTGATTCCATGAACGTCGGAGATAATGTGGCGTTCCCCCTGAGGGAACACTCCGACTTGAAGGAAAGCGAAATACGGGAAGTCGTCTCCGACCGGCTGAGGGCTGTCGGCCTCTCCGGGATTGAAAGCAAGATGCCTTCCGAACTGAGCGGCGGGATGAGGAAGAGAGTCGCGCTCGCGAGGGCGATCGCGTTGAAACCGGAGATAGTCCTCTTTGACGAACCGACGACGGGCCTTGACCCGGTGCTCTCCGAGGCGATAAACCAGCTGATCGTGTCGACCCAGAAGGAATTCAACCTGACGTGCATAGTCATCAGCCACGACCTGGAATCGATATTTAAGATTGCGCATAAGATCGCTTTTCTATATGAAGGTAAGATACTTATCCACGGGACACCCGAGGAGATAAGGAGTTCTGACAACCCGGTGCTCAGGCAATTTCTGGCCGGCAGTATAGAGGGGCCCATACACATTTTATAACCCGATCTCGCGCGGTATTTTTTGTATTTCAAAAGGAATTCGAATGCGTTCGATAAGCACTGAAGCAAAAGTCGGCATCTTTGTCCTTGTTTCACTCATCATCCTTGGCTACATGTCATTCAGGGTCGGCCAATCCGGGTTCGGACTGAAACAAGGCTATACCCTGAGCGCCGTTTTCGACAATGTGACCGGCCTCGACAAGGGAAGTTCCGTGGAGATGGCCGGCGTCCCGATCGGCAAGGTGGAGTCCATAAAACTGACGGACAGCAAGGCCCTCGTTACAATGAGGATCAACCCGGACGTGAAGCTCCGCGGGGACGTGACGGCGGCCATCAAGACCCACGGCGTCCTGGGAGATAAATACATCGAACTTATCCCGGCAGCAACGGGCGAATACCTGGGGGAAGGCGGCCGGATCACCCGGACCGAGGGCCAGGCAGACCTTGACAAGGTGCTCAGCCAGTTCGGCTCCGTCATGGACGATATTAAAAAGGTATCCAGCTCCCTGGGCAATACCCTGGGCGGGGAGGAGGGCCAGGAGCAGATCAGGAGCATTCTGGCCAATATCAGGCAGCTCACCGAGAACCTGAACCATGTTGTCGCGCGCAATGACCAGAAATTCGACCAGCTCGTCGATAACCTGAAAAGCGCCTCCAGGGAAATGGACAGGACCTTTACCCAGCTCGCCGATATCGCGACCGATATGAACCAGGGGAAGGGCACCGTCGGCAAGCTGCTTAAAGACAAAGAT
The DNA here is from genome assembly GCA_039680225.1 of Syntrophaceae bacterium. Classification (GTDB taxonomy): domain Bacteria; phylum Desulfobacterota; class Syntrophia; order Syntrophales; family UBA4778; genus JBDKTK01. The sequence goes on along the minus strand of JBDKTK010000240.1, from coordinate 925 downwards.
CTTTCGGATAACCTGAACAAGACCCTGGCATCGCTCCAGGACATAACCAACAAGCTCAATGAAGGAAAAGGTACGCTCGGCAAACTGATCAATGACGAAGAGACGGTGAATAATCTCAATGAGAGCCTCACCGGGATCAACCGCTACGTGAACAAGGCGGAACAGTTCCGGACTTTCCTGAGCTATCGCGGCGAGTACCTGTTCGATAACGGGGGAAACACAAAGAGCTACCTTGACCTGAGGATCCAGCCCCGGGACGACAAATTTTACATCATTGGCGCCGTGTACGATCCGAGGGGAAAAAGGACGGTGACCGACACGAATGTGACCCAGGGAGGGGTTACCACCACCACGACCACCGAGCAGTTCGAGCGCGACAAGTTCCTCTTCAACGCCCAGATCGGGAAAAGGTTCCGGGACCTTGCCTTCCGGGGCGGCGTCATGGAGAGCACGGGCGGAGTCGGGCTCGATTATTATGCTTTCAACGACAGGCTGAAGCTGACTTTCGAAGCTTTCGACTTCGATCCCGACCGCCGGGCCCACCTCAAGGGGTACGCCGAGTACAAACTTTTGAAGCACCTGTTCATTTCGGCGGGCTGGGACGATTTCATCAGCGACCAGGGCAACTCATCGCCGTTTGTCGGCCTCTCGGTGCGCTTCGAGGACGAGGACCTCAAGTACCTCCTGACCAGCACGCCGATACCCAAATAGGCCTTTGCTGCGTCTGCGCCGGGTTTGCCGCCCCCCGGGACTCCACAGCAGTCTTGACAGCAATCTTGACAGCAATCTTGACAGCAATCTTGACAGCAATCTTGACATCGGGGCCGAAGTGCTTATAATATCGCTGTTTCTTACAGGGAGCATGAAGGCGTGTATTTCTCCAGGCCCCAGAAATCGGTCATAAACAGGGTTTTTTCCCGGGCGG
>JBDKTK010000239.1:0-2125 GCA_039680225.1 Syntrophaceae bacterium | reverse complement strand
CGCAAGAAAAGTCGGAGCGGTGCGCAGCCGGGGCGACCAGGTGAAGTTTGCCCTGGATAAAATCGGCGCTGCGCAACAGCAGGCGAAGTCGGGCAGGCTGCTCGTGATGCTCGAATACACGGACAATGCGCAATGGGTGGAGCGGGAAATGAAACCCCGGTTTGAGAAAGAGCTCCCCGGGTCCGAGATAATTGTCCAGCCGATGTCGCTGACCACGGGAGTGCACGTGGGGCCGGGGGCGTGGGGGATTGCCTGGCAACCGTTGCTTAAGTAAGTCCGTTCAAGATCGCCACTGAGAAGTTACTGCGAGACGTGCTCGGCTATTCGGTTTGCGAACCTTCGTTCCAGGAATATGGTGACGCAAAGGAAAGCAGAGGTAATGATAAATATCGCTCTCAGGCCGAAAGCAGCCGACAGAAATCCTCCCAATAGCGGACCGGCCATGTTGCCGAAAAGAAAGCCGCTCTGGAATATGCCGTAGATACCACCCCGATGCCCCTCATTGGTTGACCGCTGAACGATCGCATTGATGGTCGGGACGGCCCCTGAGATGAAGATGCCGAGTCCGGCACGCAGGAACAGCAATTGATATGCGCTGGTCACGAACGCCTGGGGCAGCATGAAAATCAAGGTGCCGGCCAGCGATAGCCCGAGCACTTTACTGAAACCTGTTTCATCCCCTTTCCTGCCCCACATTGGTGATGTTATGGCGTTTGTGATTCCGGTAATCCCGAAAACAACCCCTGTCATCATCTCCAAATATTCTTGGGGAAAATCCAGGTATTCGACATACAGGCTCAGGAAAGGCGCCACGAAATGGATCGAGAACGGGACCATCAGCATGATAAGAAACAGCGTGCGCAGGTCCGGGGACATGAAGACCGACCTGACGTTCTTTTTCAGGTCGGCGCAGTTGTTTTTGTTCTCCACCGGGACAAAGGTCTCCCGGACGAACCAGACCACTATCAGGGCGCCCGAGATGCAGCAGATCCCCGTCCAAAGGAAATTGGAGCGGCAGCCGCTGAAGTGGGCCAGGACGCCGCCTATGAACGGCCCGACAATCATCCCTGAGATGAAGGCCGACTGCAATGTGCCGAGAGCAAAGCCGATGTTCTCACGGGGGGTGCCGGAGGCCACCAGGGCCATGGAGGGTGCGAAGAAACCCGACAGGCAGCCCTGGAAGAGTCTCAGGGCAAGCAACTGGTAGATGTTGCCCGAAAAGCTCATCAGCGCATTCGCCAGGCCTAATCCCAGCATGGCCCGGACCACCATGGGCTTGCGCCCGTACCGGTCGCCGAGAATGCCCCAGATCGGCTGCATTAAGGACGAGACGAGAAGAGGGGCGGCGAATATGACCCCGCTCCAGACCTTGACTTCATCGGTGCCCGCCACCCCTAACTCCCTGATGTAAAAGGGAAGAAAGGGCATTACCATGCTCAGGCCGGCTGAGGAGACAAACTGGGCTATCCAGATAATATAAAGGTTCTTTTTCCAGTCAGGCATCCTGCCCGTAAATTTATTCAGAAATTCAGGCTTATTCACGATTAATCACTTGGCTTATGGCAGGGGATATATTCAATGAGTCCGTACGCGACAGAGCAGAATTTAACTGCATAAACGATTTTAGAATTGGTAATACAATTGAACCAATATAATCAAGTCCAAATTTTTACGATTACTTTGGTATGGTCGTTTTCTTTTTGAAGATCTTTCGGATATTGTGTTGTATCGGCGTGATGTGGTAATAAACCGGGCGCAATGAACTCTTTACATGGAGCATCTCGGAAAACAGTAAAGCCATGTGTTTGTGTGCGGGATCTACCCTGTAAAGGTAAAGGAGATAGCGCAGAACGCGCTTTACGGGAATTTCATTTGTTTTAAAATCTTTCCTATTCAAGGAGCTTTTTGCAGTGAGGACAGGAACTCTTTACGGCATTGGAGTGGGCCCGGGCGACCCGGAACTCATTACAGTGAAAGGGGCCGTTATCCTGGCCCGGTGCCGGCATGTTTTCGTGCCCAAATCCAAGATTATGGAAAGTGAGGTGCTCTCTATTACAAAGCGATATCTTGGGCGTGGTGCCTGCATTCATGAACTGCAGTTTCCCATGACCGCAGACCAGGATGA
>JBDKTK010000238.1:0-2083 GCA_039680225.1 Syntrophaceae bacterium | reverse complement strand
AAAACGTCTCGGGCACATTTAGCGTGGGAGACACCCTGATCGCTTCTCCCTCGGCGGCTTCCGTCACGGTGGCCACGGCGGAAAACGGGATCGATGACGAGAAATACTATATGACGGCCTCGCCTTCCGGCGCGTCTGCCGTCATGGATACCGTTACCGAAGTCGGCAACAGCGTCACGCTCTCCGGTTTTATCGAGCCGCCCACCGGCCGCTCGATCGGCAAGATCAGGATTTACAGGGTAGCAGGTGGCTCAAGCGGCTCCGGCGATTATCTGTATGTCGGGGAATTCGACACCGCAGGAGTTGATTTCAGCACGTACACCTTCACGGACGATGTTGAGGATGCGGATCTCGGCGAGGCGTTCGCCGGTGAAAATTGGGTTACTCCCCCCGAAGGACTGACCGGGCTTATCTCACCCGATGGCGGGTCCCTGGCTGGCTTCTATGGCAACCGGGTTTATGTGACAGAGCCCTATCTGCCGCACGCCTGGCCGTACTCGTAACCGGTTGATTCGGAGATTGTGGGTCTGGGATGGATCGGCAATGCGATTGTGGTTTTGACCGACCAGTTTATATATTTGCTGACCGGCCAGGCGGACTCCATGAGCACCACGAAGTTTCCGGGGCGCTATCCGTGTCTGTCGAAAGCCGGGATAGTCTCTTGCGAAATCGGCGTTTTATATCCGTCTGCCGAAGGGATTGTCCTGGTGACTCTCGACGGCCCTCAGTTGTTTAGCTACGATTACTTTACCAAAAAGCAGTACACCGACAATTACAGCCCCTCCGATATCCGGGCCGCCTATTACAACAGCCAGTATTTTGCGTTTCATAACAGCGGCTGCTTCTCTCTCAACATAAAGGACAAGACACTTTCGCGCATCTCAACGTCTCCGATCGCGGCCGCGCCCCATGTCTCCCTCGAGGACAGCCAGCTCTATTTCATCTCGGGCGGGGAAGAGGACGGCGTGAACGCCCTCTATAAGTTCGCGGAAAACTCAAACGATGCTTACATGATCTACACGTACCGGTCGAAAGACTACCTGCTCCCGACTGACCTTAACTTTTCCTCGGCCCGGGTGGTCCTGGACGTCTCCGAATGGGGGGCCGCCAATGCCGCCAATATTGCCTCCAATGCCGCGATTTTTGCATCGGGGGGCGGGCAGGGGGTCGTCAACGAGCCCACTGTCAACGACGGGGAAGTCAACTATGACGGCCTGAAAAAAGTCTACACCGGCAATACTTTCCGCTTCTATGGTGATGGGGTCCTGCTGCACACGCGGAGCATAACCAGCAACGACCCGTTCCGGCTGCCTGGCGGAGTCCTTTACCGGCGCTGCTATTTCGAAATCACCGGCGACCTCCCTGTTTCCGAGATCGCGGTTGCAACTTCCATGGAGGAATTACTTGACGCTGCTTAAACCGAAAAGCCTGGGACCGGTCCCGCAGAACCTTGACACATATCACCGGGAATTCCTGACCAAGATCAAGGACACCATCGATATATGGTCCGGGAAAAAGCAATCGCAATCGGACGAAACCGATCCCCCGCGCAGCCAGCTTATTACTTTTGGCGATTTGAAGGACGTCCCGGAATACGCCGACAACACGAAAGCGAAGGCCGCGGGCCTGTATGCCGGCGACCTGTACCGGACCGGCGACACGCTGAAGGTGGTGCACTGATGAAACTGTTACCGTACTCAGCCATAGACGGAATAGCCACTTTCCCGGATTCTTTTATCAGGGGCCTTTTCGGGCGCATGCAGGAGGAAGGTCTGGCAGATATAGTTTTCTATGACGGCGAGGCAACCAATGCCGATGATTTCCTAAGGATAATGAAATTCCAGAGCAACATGCTCACGGTGATCGAATTTCAGGGGGAAATCGCGGGCCTGTACTGGCTCAACAATTTTGAGCAGCGCAAGGCAGAGTTCCACTTTTGCTTTTTTGAAAATCTGCGCGGCGGGAGTGCCCTGCAAGCCGGGGAAAAGATCCGCTCCGCGCTGTTCTCCATGAAGGATAAAGAGGGGGAACCGCTCTTTGATTTGTTTTACGGTCTGACGGAGGTTGAAAACAAACCCGCTCA
>JBDKTK010000237.1:0-2327 GCA_039680225.1 Syntrophaceae bacterium | reverse complement strand
TGAGCGGTGCGTTCAGAACGCGGAAACATCAGTTCTCGCCTTAACGTGTGGTTCCACCTTTGGCCAGGTTGTGCGACGAGCGATCCTGATTTCATAGTCCGCCTGGAGGGCAAGCCATACTTCCGGTGAAACATTGAAGTACTTGCCAAGGCGCAACGCAGTATCTGCTGATATTGTTCTTTTCCCGCGGATGATCTCACTGATACGTCCCGGAGGGACAGCAATATCACGCGAGAGCGCATTTATGCTAAGCCCTAGAGGTTTCATGAACTCCTCATGGAGTATTTCCCCCGGGGGTATTATTTCGAGCAATCTAGTTCTCATAATTGAACCTCCTAGTGATAATCGACGATTTCGACATCCCATGCATTACCCTCGTCCCACGTGAAGCAGACACGCCATTGATCGTTGATGCGGATGCTATGCTGGCCGGCCCGATCCCCTTTAAGGGATTCAAGATGATTCCCCGGCGGTTGGGACAGGTCCTGTAATGTCCGGGCACTGTTGAGATAGAGCAGTTTTCGCCTTGCCTGGCGCTCGATGGACGAGAACCGTGCGACAAAAAGATCCTTGAAAAGCGCTCCGGTATCCTTGCAACGAAACGTCTTAATCACCACGTTATTATATAACGTGTAACGTAATATGTAAAGCAAGGAGCCGATCCCTGGTTTTGCATAAGAGGGAAGGCCTCGCCCCAGTCAGACCTTCCACTTGACAATATCGTACCATGTGGTACACTACTGGTATTAGATGTAACATACGCAGGAGATATCAATGCCGGTAGCTGAAAAAGCCGTTCAGAACAATCCGAGAAGCCGGGAAGGCAGGGCAGCGCTTGCAGGAATGGTCATGCGCCTCTTCGTCCACTGGAACGTTTCCGCCCAGGATCAGGCGGCCTTACTGGGGTTGTCCGAAGGGTCCCGGACGACCCTTGCGCGATACAGAAAGGGCGACCCCCTGGCCGATAACAGGGACCTGCTCGACCGGGTTGGTAACCTTCTTTCTGTCCATCGGTCCCTGAGGATCCTGTTCCCGAAGAACCGGGAGCTTGTTTACAGGTGGCCCACAGCACCGAACAGGGCTTTCAACGGCAAGAGCCCGGTTGAGGTCATCCGTGATGAAGGCTTTCTCGGGCTCCTCACCGTGAGGCGCTATCTCGACATGCAGCGCGGAAACTAGAGCGTGTTTGCGAACCTCATCACCGCCGCGGTCGACTTCAATGAGTCCGTTTTCCGCAACATTGCAACGGTTATCACCTCGGAAGACCTCCTTGACGATCTGAGCGAGGATCCCGGCGCCAGAGCCTACGGAGAAGCCCTGGTCGCCCAGCAACGCCAGGGCGACGATCATTGTGCGCACGTCATCGGAAGACCTTTTACCTATGGCGTCTCCATGGCGCCCGATACCGTTTGCTCGGCTATTAGAAGCCGCTTCAGCGACGGCACAAAGTTCGGTGTCTGGTACGGAAGCCTTGCTATTATAACGACGGTATACGAGACCATGTTCCACTGGGTGCAGTTCCTGACCGATGCGGGCATGGAGACTGAAACAGCGATCGCTGAACGCCGGGTGTTCAAAGTACGTGCCTCAGGCATCCTCGTTGACCTCAGGGGGAAGGAGAAGGAATTCCCCGACCTTGTCTCGGTTCATTATGATTTCACGCACCGCCTGGGGGATTACCTGTACAGGGCGGGTCAGAAGGGTCTGCTCGTTCAGTCTGCCCGGGATGCCGACGGCACGAACATCGCCACCTTCACGCCTGACATCCTTTCGGACCCGCGGCATCAATTATATATCTCTTATATGCTGGAAAACGGTGTCGTGAGAATTTCACTGGACGCATATCCTGCTAAGAAATGGCTCGACATCGATTACGTAAAGCGACAGGGTTTGCTTGTGTGAAGGGCCGGGGGATTGATCCCACTTGACATATACGTAATTACGTATATACTTAATAAGTAACTCTGGCAAGCGGAGGTATTTATGCTTAGAGCTTATACATTGAATCTGGATGACTCCCTGATGATGGCCGCGAAATCGAAGGCTTTGCAGGATAGGACGTCTGTCAGTGAGATGGTAAGACGTCTTCTGTCTGAACACCTGGGCTTAAGCAACCGAATGGCCGATAACACACCTCATGAAAAAGAGATCATTGAGATCCTTGAGGACTACTCCTCAGGACAGATCAAGAGGTCCGAGGCAATGCGGGCAATCGGCCTTGACCCGGTGGAACTCGAAACCTTTTCATCCCTGATGAGTGAATATGGAATTTCGTGGCCGGAGGTCGGTCGTGAGCGAGCAGAGAAAGAAGGCGAATATGTTGCGCG
>JBDKTK010000236.1:0-8208 GCA_039680225.1 Syntrophaceae bacterium | reverse complement strand
AATTGAAAAGCGCCGCGGCGCAGTTTTTGGCCTTCCTGTATTTTATTTCACCCAGTTGATGGGACTGGCCCTGGGCTGCCCCGAAAGGCAGCTGGGTTTCCATCTGCTGATGACCGGCGCGTCAAATATTTTGAGAAGATTAAGGCCGGCGGAAGTTCATAGACCGGGTTAAAGAAGCCAGGCAGCTATTTGTGCCGGAGAAGCCGGGGCACTTTATATCCGGCCCTTCAGACACTCTTCACGCAGCTGGACGAAGCAGCCGGTGAGTTCGGATTGAGGTGTGTTTACGAGGCGGGGGAAGCAGGCCATGGCCTTCCAGGCGCCCCTGATCCTCTGCCTTCCGGGCTGCGAGCGGGCCCGCAGCAGGTAAACGGCTAACCGGAACAGGCAATAGCCGTTGAGTTTCCGGCGTGCTTCCGACCCCGGCGCGGAATGCTTGCAGACCACGTAAGCCCGGTTGAGCATATTGATAATTCCCCATTCGAAATCGTCCGTCCTCTTCCCCGGGACCCGGAAATGGAACACCCTGCCTTTTTTTGTGCAGACTATGAGGCGCTCCTTCAACACGCTTAACGAGGCATCGCGGTCCTCGAAAAGCGAGTACCTCCCGAGACTCTCGTCAAACCCGTACATCCTGATCACATCGGTCCGGAACGACATCTGGAAACCGGTCATCGGCCCGAACACTTCCGCATCTTCTTCCGGGAGCCATTCCGGCGCAGTCCTTCCCGCGTTCCTGGAGAACCCTTCTATGTAAATCGGGTCCATCAGGAATCTGTCCTCGAACCTGTTCATGAGCTTTCCGAGTGCATTGAAAATCCCGCCGGAACCGTCATGGGACGAGGTCACGATGTTCGGCGCTTCCGGAGGGGGGGCGGGGGAGTCGGCCGGGCACACGGCCCCGATAACTTCGCGGCTGTCCCTTTCATAAATACTCATCACCGCCCTCGCCATCCCCCGGAACCACAGTGCGTCGTCATCGGGGAAAAAAATGACGGGCGCCCTGGTGTACCTGAGCCCGCAGTTGCGCTGGCGGGCAAGGCCCGGGGCGGACCTGATTATCTGAATATTGCTTGCGGGGCTGAATTCATTGAAGATCCGCTCGACGGTCCTGCGCAGCAGCAGATGATCGTCGCTCGAATCGATAAAGATGAATTTCGAGGGCAGGATCTCCTGCGAGATCATCAGGGGCAGGGATATCTCCAATACGGATTGCCGGTTGCGGGTGGCAACGAGTATATCAAACTCCATCTGCCTGTCCTTGGCTGGATTAAGGCGGGGGATTCCGGAAGGTGCGGCAATAAAACGATTAAAGAAAGTGTTTACGGCTGGTGCAGCGCGGATGTGCCTTTAATTAATTCTTTAGTAAAAAGCGGCGGGAGTGTCAATGGTCCGGCGCCCCTGAACCACTCGACCGTCCTCTCCATGGCCTCGCGGAAGGTGAAGGCCGGCTCAAAATCCAGGCGCTCCCTGGCCAGGCTTATGTCGGCCCGCGAGTGCCTGACATCCCCGAGGCGGGCTGGCTCGAATACCGGGTCGATATTGTTTCCTGAGACGGCCTTTATCTCATCGAGGAGCTCCAGCAGGGAAATCCCGCGGTCGCACGCGATGTTGAAAACACCCCCGGCAGCGGCGGGTTTTGAACAGGCCAGGAGATTGGCCCGGACGACGTCGCCGATGAAGATGAAATCCCTCGTCTGCAGGCCGTCGCCGAAAATGACCGGGCGCTTCCCGGCGAGCAGCGCGGTTATGAATTTCGGGATGACGGCCGCATATTCGGAGTTGGGGTCCTGCCGGGGGCCGAACACGTTGAAATAGCGCAGGCAGACGGTCTCCAGGCCGAAGAGGCTGAAAAACATCCGGCAGTATTCCTCGCCCGCCAGTTTCCCGAGGGCGTAAGGCGACAGCGGCCGGATGCCCGAGCGCTCCGTCTTCACGGGTTCGGGTCCGTCGCCGTAGACGGAAGAGGAGGAAGCGAGGACAAAGCGCCTGGTGCCCGCCTCCCTGGCCGCGGTCAGCATATTGAGGGTGCCGGTGATATTCACGGCATTTGAATACAGGGGGTCGGCAACGGAAGCGGGCACCGATGCCAGCGCGGCCTTGTGGAGAATGAAATCCATCCCCCGGGCGGCCTTCCGGCAATCTTCAAGGTCCCGGATGTCGCCTTCGATGGCCTCGATATCCAGATGGCCGATGTTGGCCCGTTTGCCCGTGGAAAAATTATCTAATATCCTGACAGTTGCGCCCTCGCGCCAAAGGGCTTCGGCCAGGTTTGAGCCGATAAAGCCGGCGCCGCCTGTGACAAGGTATCTCATGCGGCACCTTGATGATCATCGCTGTTGCAGACCGGGACGGATCCCATTCCTCCTCCTTCAATTGATTTCAGGCGAGGGCGCTGGATTTAGTGCTGGAATCCGATTTGAAAAGAAATATCGATCGAGATGAGTGATGGATGAAGGGCTTTTAATTTTAATTAGTAAAAGCCGGGCGGAGTGTCAAACGATTTTAAAAAAAATCGGCCGCCGCAAGACGATCATGCGGCCTGCCCCTTGAGGATATCTTTTATCTTTCCCAGGTCGGTCATGACCTTCACGTTGTTCGCGGGCAAAAAAGACAAGCCCAGGACTGCGAGCGTTATGGTGCTGAGAAAATGAGACACGATGGCATAACTCAGGGCCTGCTCTCTGGCGATACCGAACATGGCAAGGCCGGTGAGGCAGGCAAAATGCCAGTTCCCGATGAACCCGGGGGCGGAAGGAATTGCTATCCCGATGATAATGACAATCATCAGGACAAAAGCTGCCTGGACCGGGACATTGAATCCGAATGCGGCGATCAGCAGATAAAACCACAGGGCATTAGCGGCCCAGATAAGGATTGTTATAACCAGGAACAGGATGAAATTCCCTCCCGAACCGGTGCAGGCTGCCAGGCTCCGGTCAAACTGGTCGATCCATCTGCCTAAAAATTCCAGCCGCGCCGGCAATTTTTCAGCAAGCCGGAGAAGCTTTCTCCTGACCCCCGGGATCAGAATGGCGATTCCCGCGGCGGTTATCGCCAGCCAGACAACCGCCGACCTGGCGAGCCATTCGGGCATGGGAAAGAAATACAGGAGCACGAGGAACATCGTCAGGACGGTGAGAATGTCGAAGATGCGTTCGACAACTACCGTGGCCAGGGCGGAAGGCATCCGGATTCCGGTCCTGGTTGAAATCAGGTAGGGCCTTGCCAGTTCCCCGATCCGGGCCGGCAGGGCCATTATTGCCAGGAACCCGACACTGGTCACGGAAAAAAGTGTCAGCTGTCCGATCCCGCCATTATTGAGCGGCTTCAAAAGCAGTCCCCACCGGTACGATCTCAGGAATTGGACAAGCGCGCCTAGGGCGACTGCCGGAATTATGAAAAAAGGATCGAGGGATTTGAGTTCGGCCAGGACCGACTGGAAATTGATGTTATGGAGGGCAAAGAACAGGAGGATGGCGCTTATTACGATTCCCGCTAAAACATTAATCCCCATGGCCAACTCTATTCCGGGCCGGGCCCTTGAGGGCCCGGGGTTTGAGACCAGATCGATTCAGGCGCACACCGGGCCTAAAAAAATCCAGGTCCCGGAGAAAAGGAATCCGGGCCTGGACATGCAAAATGGCCGACTTACTTTTTCAGGTTCTCGGCTATCCTGTCGTGGATGAGCTGGGAGGAAAGCTTGTTTCCGACCGTCCCCACCCTGATAGCCACGGTTGTGACATTTCTCTCTTTGTAAGTGACGGCGATCCTGACCTTCTCATCGTCGATCAGAGTGTTGATCGTCCCCTGGCTTATCTCCCTGACAGGCTCGACTTTCGTACCGTGCAGGCCGGCAACCGTCTTTTCCACGGCTGTCCAGGTCTTGTCAAAGGGCGCGTAATAGTCGGTTTTCAGTTCATCGTTTACCCAGACGTAAGCGCCTGCCGCTCCTCCGACTGCAGCACCCCCCATCACCAGCAGTGTGCATCCCGAAAACAGACAAACTCCCACGAGCAGTAGAACCGATACCATTCTGAGCTTCATTTACCTTCTCCTGCAGAAATGTCATTCGCTTTGTTCCTCAGTCTTAGCTTCTTTTTCGCCCTCGCCGAATTTCTTGAGAAGATCCATCGTCTCCCTGAGCTTCTTATCGATCAGGTAATTGACCGTCCCCTCCGGGTACTTGCCGTTGGTTTTGACGCCGGCTTCTACTCCCGTCAGGATAGCGATCCCCTCGTCGATGGTTTTTACAGGATAAATATGAAATTTTCCATCGGAAACTGCTTGAATCACATCCTTGCGGAGCATCAGGTCCGGCACGTTCGTTTCGGGTATGAGGCACCCCTGCGTGCCGGTCAGGCCCTTGGCCCTGCAGACGTCAAAGAAGCCCTCGATCTTGTAATTGACGCCGCCGATGGGCTGGACCTCACCCTTCTGGTTCACCGATCCGGTCACGGCCAGGTCCTGGCGGATCGGCAGGTCGGTCAGGCTGGAGACTATCGCGTATATCTCCGTCGAGGAGGCGCTGTCCCCGTCCACCCCGGAATACGACTGCTCGAAAGCGATGCTGGCGCTCATCGACAATGGCTTGTCCTGGGCATACTTGCCCCGGAAATATCCTTCGATTATCAGGACGCCCTTGTCGAAAATCTTACCGGACAGTTTCGCTTCCCGTTCGATATTGAGCACCCCCGACCTGCCCAGCGCGGTCTTCGCGGTGAGCCTCGCCGGTTTTCCGAAAGTGTGGTCGCCCATATCGTAAACTGTCAGGGCGTTTATCTGGCCGACCACGGCGCCCTCGGTGTCGATCATGATCGTGCCGTCATCAATCATTTCCTGGATCTTGTCTTCGATCAGATTAACCCTGTTGATGCGTTCGTGGATGGCGCGGTCCACGTCCTCCCTCTGCACGACTTTCTTGCCCGCCTCTTTTGCCCAGTGGCTGCTCTCCCTGAGCAGGTCGGTAATGTCGGCAAACCTTGTGGAGAGTTTCTTCTGCCTCCCGGCCAGCCGGATGCCGTGTTCCACGATGGTCGCGATAGCCGTCTTGTCCAGGTCCAGCAGCTTTTCTTCATCCACTATCTTCTTCATAAAGCAGACGTAGTCGTTGATGTGGGCTGCTTCCCGGGGCATCTCCGTATCGAAATCGGCCTTTATCTTGAAGATCTTCTTAAAGTCCTCTTCCAGGTTGTAAAGGAGGTGGTAAAGGTAGCTGTCGCCGATCATGACCACCTTGACGTCCAGCGGCAGCTGCTCGGGCTTGAGCGCCGTGGGCAGGAAGCTGAAGGGATCATAAGGCTGCAGGTTGAGCTGCATGTTTTTCAGGGTCCTTTTGAGAAAGGCCCAGACCCCCGGCTCGATCAGGGCGTCGAGCGCGCTGAAATAAATGTAGCCTCCATTGGCGCGGGCCAGCGACCCGACCCTGATCCTGGTGAAATCGGTCCTCCACAATCCGGACCTGTCGACCTCCCGCTCGATCGTGCCGAAGAGGTTCTTGAAGGTGGGGTCGGTCTCATGGATGACGGGGGCGCTTTTGGCATGGGATTTGTCGACCACCACGTTCACCTTGTATTCGATGAACTTGGGCGCCGGCGGCGCCATGACGGGGATGGGCATTGCCGGCTGGGGCTGCTCTTCCTCCTTGAAATTCTTCAGGTTGGAGAGAATGTTTTCCTGGACCTCATCGAGATAGGACTTAACCTTTTCGATGTTGCCGTGCTTTGCCCTTATATCGGAAATAAGCCCGCTCACCACCGGCATGCCGCTGCGGTATTCCAGATCTTCGATCTCGCTGCGGACGTCTTTTTCGATCTGTCTCGTTTCCCGCATCAGGGAATCGAGTTCCACCCGCAGATCGATGAGCTTTTTCTTGATCCGGTCAAGCTCTTCCGCGTTGAACTTGTTCTGTTCGACCAGGGCTTCGAGTTGTTCGACAGGCACGGGCTTCCCTTCGTATAAGGGAACTATGTCCTGGCGGGTGAAAGGCCCGATCTGGAACTGGACGAGCTGGAAACCCTCTTTTGCTATCTTTTCGTTGAAATCACGGACCAGGTCTTTTTGCTTGGTCCGGTATTTTTCCATGATCTCTTCCGACGCCTTCTTAAAAACGTCGCTCTCGAAAATCAGGGGGATCTGCCTCCTGAGATGATCGATGAGACTGTCCATTTCCTGCCGCAGTTTGTTTCCGTCACCCGCGGGAAGCATCAAGTACCTGGGCAGATCGGGGTTTTTGAAATTGTTCACGTAGCAGACATCGTCGGGGACCTTCTTTTTGACGATGTTCTTGTTCAGCAGCGAAGTGATGGTGGACGTCTTGCCCGTGCCCGTCCTGCCCGCGGCGTATATATTGTAACCGGGGCTTTCAATATCCAGGCCGGTGCTGATCGACCTCACCGCCCGGGGCTGCCCGATGATGCCCGGGATGTCGGCGGCACACTGTTTGATGGAATCGATGCCCAACGAATCGGGATCGCACGTCCAACGCAATTTTTCGACCGGTAATGTCCTGAATTCTGTGGCTTTTTTCATCGGCTCAGACTCCCGAAAAATATATTTGGTAGTTAAAATCTAGTATGCCGACGGCAAAGTGTCCACTTTTTTTATTGCTTGCCTTTTCAGATTGAAACGGACTGGACCGGTACACCGGGATGCAAATTCACATGTGTTACGGTTTATTTGAATTGTGAGTCCTCATGTCCGAAACGAATGGGCCGGGCCCCCCGGCGCGGGAGCTCTATTCGCTCGATACGGCCAGCTCCGAAAGGGGGATGGAAATTTTTATCTTGGTGCCCTTGCCCGGGGCGCCTTCTATTTTCATGGTCCCGTTGAGGATCGAGACCCTCTCCCTCATTCCCAGGATGCCGAGCGACCTGCTTGCTTTCATATCGTTTTCATTGATCCCGATCCCGTTGTCTTTGACCTCGATATTGAGCCGGGCCGCGGTTTTCTTCAAGTCGATGCTGACGCTGGACGCGCCCGAATGGCGCATTATGTTCGTCAGGGTCTCCTGGAGTATCCTGAATATGGTGGTGCTTGCCTTGGGGTCGATGCTCATGTGTTTCAGGTTCGAGTGGAACCTGCACCTGATCGCCGTCCTTTCGCGGAAGTCGGAAATGAGCCACTCGATGGCCTCGACGAATCCGAAATCGTCCAGGAGCTTCGGCCTGAGCTGCGTCGCGATCCTCCGGATGTACTCTATTATCGAATCGATCTGGCCTCGCATCGCATTGGCCTTGTCGAGCAGGGGCCGCTGCTCTTCCGGGAGCCGCTTTGCCAGCCACGTCAGGTCTATTTTCAGGCCGGTGAGGACCTGCCCCAGTTCGTCGTGCAGCTCGCGGGAGATGTGGGTCCTCTCTTCCTCGCGGACGTCTTCCAGTTTGGCGGTGAGGGCCCTCAGCTTCTGGTGGGAGACGCGCAGTTCGGCTTCCAGCATCCTGCGGACCGTGATGTCGCGATTGATCCCCCTGAACCCGATAAGTTCGCCGGACCTGGAAAACAGCGGCTTTGCGTTCATTTCCAGGTATACTGTTTCCCCGTTTTTGCGCTGGCTGGAAAATTCAAATGAAATATTTTTTTTGCCGCCGGCGTGGAGGAGCGCCTTCAATTCTTTTTTTGCGTCCTTGTCCGACAGGAAGTCGAAAAAACTCCTGCCTACCGTCTCGCCCGGCATATAGCCGAGGATGTTTGTAATCTGGGGACTCGAATAGGTGAACATCCCGTTTTTCCTGATTTCCCAGGTCCAGTCCAGGACAGTCTCCACGAGGTTGCGGTAGATATTCCAGCCGTCGAGCATGAGGACTTCGGCGCGGACCCTGTCGGTGATGTTTTCGTAAAGCAGGATCCGCCTGTCCTCCTCTATTTTCGTATTCCGCAGATGGACGCTGATCTCATCGCCCCTCCTGTTTCGGATTGTGGACGCCTCCTGCTTGACGGACCCCGGGGCGGAACCGCTGAGCAGTTCCTGTTTCCAGGAAAGGTTCATCCTGTCTCTGACAGCCTTGTCCGGATATGCCTTTTTATACCAGGTGTGGATATCCGGTAAATCCTTTAATGAATACCCGAACATTTCCGTGAATTTCGGATTCAGGTATTCGATTTTCTGGTCTTTATTTACAACCGCCACTCCCAGCGGCATGTTCCGCGCAACGGCCTGGAAATAATCTTCGTTGAGCGTGCCGGCAGTCGATGCTTTGCTGCCGGAGACGG
>JBDKTK010000235.1:0-2125 GCA_039680225.1 Syntrophaceae bacterium | reverse complement strand
TTTATAAAAATACTCGGATCATATCCGCGCGGGGAGGAGCCATGAGGATCTGCATCCCGGTACCCGCAGGGTCAAATGCTGCCGCCTTGAAAAAGATGGCGGAGATATATCCCCGGGCAGACATTATGGAGCTGCGGATCGACCGGATCAGGAATGTCAACCTGCCCGGTCTGCTGGCCGCAAAAAAAAGAGAAGTAATAGTGACCAACAGGCGCTCTGCGGAGGGCGGCGGTTTCAAAGGAAGCGAGGAGGACAGGGTCGAGCTGCTCAAGCAGGCCGTCCGGTTCGGGGCCGATTACGTTGACGTCGAAGCGCGTACGGACAGGAAACTCATAAACGAACTGCTCGGAGAAATCCGCAAGCAGGGAAGGTTTACAAAAGCCATTCTCTCCTGGCATGATTTTTCGGGGACCCCGGAGCCGGGCGAACTGCATAACATTCTCCGGAAATGCGCCCTCAACGAGGGAATAATAAAAATAGCGACAATGGCCAACGAACCGGAAGACAACCTCAATGTGCTGGGCCTCATACCGGAGGCAAAAAAAATGAACCGGGAAATCATCGCCTTCTGCATGGGGGAAAAGGGGCGCCTCAGCAGGATTGCCGCCCCGGTGCTCGGGTCATATCTGAGTTATGCCTCGCTGGAGAAAGGCGCTGAGTCGGCCCCCGGCCAGCTGACCGTCGAGGAGATGAAGAGAGTTTTAAAGGTGCTTTGTTAGATGGCAGACAAGTTAAAATCCTATGCCCTGTTCGGCAACCCCGTCGGGCACAGCCTCTCCCCGCTCATGCACAATGCGGCTTTCCGGCAGTTGGGCCTCAATGCCCGATACACGGCAATAGAGGTCCGTTCTCCCCGGGAGGCAATCGAGCGCATAAAAAACTCCGGCATTGACGGCGCAAGCATAACGATACCGTTCAAGACCGGGATTATGGATTACCTAGATGATATGAGCCCCGACGCCCTGGGGATCGGCGCCGTAAACACTGTTGTAAAAGAGAAAAGAAAACTGCTCGGGTTCAATACCGACTGGCAGGGGTTCGCAGCGGACCTGAGGGAAGCAGGGTTGAAGATAAAAGGAAAAAAGTTTGCAGTTCTCGGGGCCGGAGGTGCCGCCAGGTCCGTCGTTTACGGGCTCCTTCGGGAAGGCGGCATCCCTTTCATTTTCAACCGCGGCATCGCCAGGGGGGAAGAACTGGCCCGCGATTTCGGATGCACTTTCCAGCCCCTGGGTGACAGCCAGGCGGATGTCCTCGTGAACGCGACGCCCGTGGGCATGCATCCGCTTACGGATGAATCCCCGGTCGGCAAAAACCTTCTCCCCCGATTCGAATGGGTGATCGATCTCGTCTACAATCCCCTGGAGACAAGGCTCCTGCGGGAGGCCGCGGCGGCGGGCTGCAAGGTGCGCTCCGGTGCGGGAATGCTGGTTCATCAGGGCGCCGAACAGTTCCGGCTCTGGACGGGCAAAGAGCCGCCCATAGATGTTATGAAACAGACAGTGGAATCCGAATTAAGAAGGCGGTCCCGATGAAATCTGATGTTGTCGAAATCAAGCCTGTGCGCAATCCTGACGCGGTGATAACGGTCCCGGGCTCCAAAAGCTACACGCAGCGGGCCCTGGTGATTGCCGCGCTGGCGCAGGGCGAATCCGTCCTGCTCAATGCGCTGATTGCCGAAGACACCCTGATCCTTGTGGAAGCGCTGCAGCGCTTTGGCGCAGATATAACTGTCGCGGAGGGCCGTATCCATGTCAAGGGAACAGGCGGCCGGATTGAAAACCCGGGGACTGAGATATCGCTCGGCAATAACGGGACGGCAATGCGCCTGCTGCTGTCCGTTGCCGCGCTGGGAAAAGGCGACTGCGTCCTGACCGGAGGTCCGCGCCTGCGCGAAAGGCCCGTCCAGCCCCTGATCGACGCATTGGCGCAGATCGGGGCCGATGCAAAGAGCCTCGGAGCGAACGGCTGCCCCCCAGTGCTGGTCAGGGGAAATGGACTGCGCGGAGGCCATGCCGTCCTAGAGAATATCGAGAGCAGCCAGTTCATATCATCCCTGCTCATCGCGGCGCCCTTTGCCGAACACGACACCTGCATCGAGGTCCGGGGAAATATCCCTTCGCGACCC
>JBDKTK010000234.1:0-29601 GCA_039680225.1 Syntrophaceae bacterium | reverse complement strand
GGTTCCTGCCGGACAAGGCGGTGGACCTGATCGACCAGACCGCGGCGTCGGTCAAGATCGACCTGTCCTCAAAACCCGCCGACATCGACGCCATCGACCAGCGGATAGTCAACCTGGAGATCGAGGTCCGGGCCTTGAAGAACGAGACGGGCAGCCAGGCCGGGGAACGGCTCAAGAACCTCAATGCCGAGCTTGCGTCGCTCAAAGAGCAGAGCGAGGCGCTCACACAGAAATGGAAGAAGGAAAAAGAGGCCTTGACGGTCGTCCTGGGCGCCAAGAAAACCCTGGAGGAAGCAAAGCGGGAGATGGAGCAGAAGGTCCGCGAAGAGGACTTCTCGCGGGTCGCCGAGCTCCAGTACAAGACAATCCCGGCGCTGGAAAAAACAATTGAACAATATGCGGATGTGGACCTCTCCGACGAGCGTTACCTCCGGAAGTCAATTATCGATGAAGACATCGCGGCAACGGTCTCCCGGATAACGGGCATCCCGGTCGCCAAGATGATGGGTTCGGAAAGAGACAAGCTGCTGCACCTGGAAGACCATCTGCGCCAGCGCGTCATCGGCCAGGACGACGCCCTGACGGCAATCTCCAAGGCCATCAGGCGCTCCCGCGCCGGCGTGCAGAGCCCGAACCGCCCCATCGCCTCTTTCCTGATGCTCGGGCCTACCGGAGTAGGCAAGACCGAGGTGTGCAAGGCGCTGGCTGAGTTCCTCTTCGACGACGAAAATGCCCTGGTCCGCATCGACATGAGCGAATTTATGGAGAAGCACTCCATCGCCCGCCTGATCGGGGCCCCCCCGGGATACGTCGGATACGAAGAAGGCGGGCTGCTGACCAACAGCGTGCACCGCAAGCCGTACAGCGTCATCCTGTTTGATGAAGTGGAAAAGGGCCATGCCGACGTCTTCAACCTTTTCCTGCAGCTCCTCGACGACGGCCGGCTCACCGACAGCCAGGGGCAGACGGTGAACTTCTCGAATACCGTGGTGCTCATGACCTCCAACCTCGGCGCCGCCAATATCCAGCCGGCGGAGACTCCCGAGGAGATCCAGGAAATGAACGCGGCGATCATGGACGCCGTGCGGTCCCATTTCCGGCCGGAGTTCATCAACCGCCTGGACGATATCCTCATTTTCAAACAGCTGTCCATGACGGGCATGAAATCCAGTGCAAGCATCCAGGTCAGGGGCCTTACCAAACTGCTCGCCGAAAAGGACATCCGGCTGACGGTGACGGACGAGAGCCTCGATCTCCTGGCGACGCTCGGCTTCAATCCGCTGATGGGGGCAAGGCCCCTGAAGCGGGTCATTCAGGCGCGCATCCAGGACCCCCTGGCGGAGGACATCATTTCCGGGAAAGTCAAGCCGGCTGACTGCGTGACAATCAGAGCGGAAGACGAGAATTTCATTTTTGAAGCTGGCAGCGGTGACTAATCTGCAGAGCGCTGAGACGGTGTTGGTCGGGGAGTTCAGTCTTTGGAAATAGTGCAGCTCATTGCATCGGCGGCGGAGCGTTTCTTCTGGAGCAACTGGCCCCAGATCGCTGCCGTTGTCGCTCTTCTGCTTGTCTTCCTCGCGGCTGTCTGGCTCTACCTGAAGCGGAAAAAACGCAAACAGGCTGAACATGAGGTCGAAGAACCCAAAAAGCCGAAGGGGCTTGCAGCGTCGAGCCTTGTCAACATCTGGAAGGCTTTCCTCAAGGAGCTGCCGCCGGACCTGCGCCGCGCCGTCATGATCTACGACAAGTTTGTGGTCTTCGGCGGGGCGGGCTCGGGGAAATCCGCCCTGATCGACAACTGCACGGATTGGGCCGGCTATGCCCGCCAGTTCTATCCCAGTTACACATTGAATCCCCTCCTGCAGATATACCTGGGTTCGAGGGTATTGGTCCAGGAGATGCCCGCCGCCCTGCTGGCGGATGTGTCCGAGGGTGTCCGCAAGGCCCTCCTGAAGTTGTGGAAAAAGGTGTTCCGGGGCGCCAGGCCGACGGCTGTAATTGTCCTGAACGGGTCGCCTTTCCCGGACGAACAGGATTACCTGGAGTATCTGACCAGGGAGGCCCAGTTCATCCGCGGGAAGCTCAATCTCCTGAGCCGGGCCACCCGGCAGCCCGTCAAAGTCCGGATCGCCGTGACCCACCTCGATATGCTCGAAGGCTTTTCGGAATTTGCCTCTGTCGCGGAGCAAAACAATTTCCCCCTGATGCTTGAATTCGCGGAAAATGATCAATTAAAGGATCTGGCGAAGCAGTTCGAAACGTTCGAGGAACTCCTGCCCACGGCGCTGACGGAGTTAAGCGGGGACGGGTACCTCAAGGCGATGGCCTTCGTCCGCAACACCAAAAAGCTGCTGGAGGGCCTCTCCACCTTTACGGACGTTCTGCTGGAATATGATCCGCTCTCCAGGGAACCGCTCGTCGAGAGCATATACCTGACTTCATCAGCAGAGGAGAAGTCGCGCTACGCTAACCCGTTTGCCCCGGCATTGAGCGCTGAAGAGCTGGAGAGGTACGACCCTTATAAGAAGCATCGCGTTGCGGCAATAGCCCTGTGCGCAGTGGGCGTGCTTTACCTGCTGGGGTCCTTTGTCTATGAATGGAGGCTCCTGAGCGACCGCAAATACCAGGTGTCGGTGATGGACACGCTGACGGCGAAGGAATACGACCAGAAGATCCACGGCCTGTTCCCCGATGTTTACCTCCGGGACACGCTGCTGAAGAGGCTCATGCCGACTTTCTTCAGCCTGAAACACGAGCAGATCACCCGCCAGTGCATCGAAGGCATCCGCAAATATTTCATCTATCCGCGCCTGGACAACTACTCCTCGGTGCGGGACAACGCGGACGCCATGAACCGCCTGATCAAAGACATGACCGAATCCCCGGGACAGCACAGGGTAATAGAGAGCACGCAGGACAAACTGGTGTATATGGCCGCGCTTCTCTATGCGGCTGAGGGAAATGAGCTCGGGCTGCTCGTGGAAAAAGACATGCCGCATTTTTCCGAACTGCTTGGCCTGCCCGAAATGCTCATCAAGGATTATGTGAAATACAATCAGCCGGCCTGGCCTGTTTCCTACGACGTAAAGAATCTGTCGTTCACCCAGTCCAGGAGCCAGGCCGATCAGATCCAGCAGATGATGGCCTACCAGGGAAAGATCATTTTCTCATACCTGGCAAGCGTCGACGACCAGCCGGTCATCACCGAAGCGGAGTACGAGAAGCTCGATCGTGAAACGGACCGTTTCCTCATGATCATGCGGCAGTATGACCTGATGAACCGCTATGTGGAGATGGTCAAGCTGCTGAAGAAGGAAACGCCGCTGATGATCAGCGCCGACAGCTTTATCTCGACTGATACCCAGATCGATCTGGAGTCCATCAGGAACTTCCTGATGTTTGTGAAGGGCCTGTCGCTGAAGTCTCCGCAGAAAGCCGAGGGGCTGAAGTTCAACAACCTGGCCGAGAACGTCAAGGCCATGCTCAACTACAACCAGCTCAAAAACGACAAGGTATTCAAGGTCTCATTCGGCAATGAGGAATTCACATACAGCGCCCAGCAGTGGATCGACCTGTTCAATTGCAGCAGGATATCCGTTTTCCTGCGCAATTTCATGAATTACTACCGGTCTCCCAACGGCATGCTCTTTTTCTATATCGAAAACGAGTTTCCCGAGATCGTCATGAATGAAACCAACGACGGCGGGTTCCTGTTTACCGGCAAGGCGAGGATCGACGGCAGGTTCACGAAGGACGCGCTGGAAAAGCGGGTCAAGCCGGTATTGACCGACCTGCCCGCCCTGATCAACGATCTGGCCATCCCGCAAAGCGAAAAGAATGCTTTCCTGTCGTTCTTCCGCCGCGAGGCCGACTACTACGGGCAGCTCTACGCAAACGCCTACCGCAAGTATTACGTTCAGTTCGATATCAAGATCAATTCGATGGGCGCCCTGCGGTTTACCTTGAATCAGATGTTTCTCCCGACCTCGGGATTCATTACCTTTCTCCAGACAATCAGCACCAACACCCAGATTGACCCCGGCAAAAATGAATACATGCAGCTCATAGTTTCCCGGCTGAGGGAATTTGACTTTACCGGGCGGCTGATGGACGAAAAGAAAGGCACTTTCCCGGAACTCGACAAGTACAGGGCATTGCTGGACCAGATGCAGTCGGACATCCAGCACGACCCCCCGATGAAAAAAGGCAGGGAGGACTCGAAGGGCGGCCTCAGGGCCCAGCTGACGCCCCTGGGCAAAGTCGCGCTGGCCATCAACAGGGGAGAACCCGACTCTTACCTGAATCTCACCAGGGACTGGATGGACAGCGTGGGCATCCCGAAGCAATGGCGCGACCTGTTCCTGGCGCCCATCTGGACGACCCATTACCTGGGAATGAGAGAGGTCGAGACGCAGCTGGGAAGCATGTGGACGGAGCTTTTCGATTCCAACATCAGGCCGCTCTCCCGGAAGTTCCCCTTCTACGCATTGTCCGAGGAGGATGCCACCGCGGAAGAGGTCATTAATGCGACCCATCCGAACGGCCGTTTCTGGCAGTCTTTCAAGAAGACCTTTGCCGATTACTGCGTTGAGGGGGGCGGCAAGTGGACCTGCCGCCAGGGCCCTTACGGCTTCCCGAAGCTTCCGGCGAACATGGCATCGATAGTGAACAGTGTCGCGAACATCACTAAATTGCTCTGGGACAAGGACGGCAAAGAGCGTCCCTTCCAGTTCGCCGTCAATGTGAAGCCCCTTCCGCCGATGCTTCCCAGGGAGCCGGTCGTCACCTTGTCCTATTTTACCGTGGGCCAGTCGTCGATCCTGAATTTCAACCAGCAGATAACCCGCGGGACGCTGAAGCATGATTGGCAAAACCCCTGCAGGGCCGCTGTCGGAATGGAGTTCCTGGTTCCCGGCGACAAGACGAAATATAAGAGCGTAATCGAAATATCCGGCACAGACTGGTGCTTCTATAAACTTTTGAAAAGAAGCGAAGAATTCAAGGCCGCGGGCAAGCCGCCTGTTTCAGGCAATGGGAATGGCAAATCTTCGAGGGAAATCGTCGAACAAAAATGGGTCATCGATCCTTCATCAAACAGGATAATGAGCCGGCCCATTGAATTAAAACTGCAGTTCAAGGGCGATCCCTGGAAGATGATCGCTTTACCGCAGCTTTGATTCGGCAGCTTTATCTTGAGCAAGGCAAGGATTTGAGACCCTGGTGACGCATTGATGCATTATGTTATCAAATCAAGGTTCCTGTTGATTCCGGCCCTCTTGACGTGTTTGGTCGTATGCATGTCGGGATGCGGCGGTCCGAAGAACATCAAAACCATCGATTTCAATTTCCAGGCTGATGAGAAGTCCAACGGGGAGAGGCCTGTCCATGTGATGATCCGGGAAGTGAGCAAGAAGTCCTTCCTGACGGAAACCTATGCGGATGTTGCCGATATGGTTTATGCGGAGCCTCGCGAAAAGAGCCTGCTCGCGGTGAGAGTGATCCTGCCCGGAGGAAAAGAAAGGGTCACGCTGGATGTAAACAAGCCGGACGATGTGAATATCGGGGTTTACGGCATGTTCTCGGAACCGGGAAAGAGCTGGAGACTGATCCTGGAGACGCCGCTGGAGAAAAAATATACGATCAGGATCAAGGGCAATGCCCTCGAATGCGACAATGTCGCAGTAACCGCCGATTGACGGCAGGGCCTGGAAACCGGACGAACTTGAATGCAGAAGAACCTTCAGATTGCCACGATTGAAAATGAATTGCGCCTTGATTCCCAGCAGCCGTGCGGCAAACTGGAGTGGCTCGAAAACAGTTACCGGGACAATGAGAGTTTCTGGCGGTCGCTCAAAGGCGCGGCGGATGAATTGCTGCCTGTCAAGCTGTCGAGCGTCCTGTTCACTCAGTACAATTTTTACTACGATTTCATTGTCCGCAACATGAATCTTTCCAATCCCGCATTGAGCTGGTACGAGCCGGCTTCCGGCTTTAAAAGCCTGTCTTACCGGGAGCTGGGGGACCGCGTGTCGGCCAGGGCGGCGATCTGGAAAGGGGCCGGGCTCAAGCCCGGTGAGACCGTCTGCATCATCAGGCCGCTGGGCCTTGATCTCGTCGTGGAACTGTTCGCGGCGCTGAAGACCGGGTGCAAGGCCGTGGTCCTGCCGCAGCGGGGCAGCGGTTTCATTCAGAGGCGGCTTGCCGCCCTCGATCCTCCTTTCATTGCCGCGGATGCCCGGGCCCTCCCCGTACTGAAAGCCTGGCGGGAAAGGATGATCCCCGAAGCAATCAAGGGCGGCTACTTCAGTGATGATCCCCGGGACAGCCATGTCTATAAATCCGGAAGCCCCGTCTTAGCTGTTTACGACCCCGCCAACCCGGAAGGTCTTGAGCCTGTCGAAATTATCAGCGACACGGCCTACCTGGGCGCGCTGCGCGACGGCCTGCTCTGCCTCGGCCTGGGACCGGGGCAGGCATATTGCGCGCCAGGTTTCGATTTCATGGAGACCTGCCCCTCGCTCATCATGGCGGGTATGATGCCGGGCGCGACTTATATACATCTCAAACCGGAAGATATCGAAGCGAGCCCGCAACTGACCTTAAATAACAAGGTGAAGGCATTCGGGGTGTCCAAAAAGGTCCGGGACATTTTGACCGCCCGGCCGTTTGACGCCGCGGGCGCCTGGCAGTCCTGGTTCCGCAACCCGGCGGAAGCGACTGATATGGACGCCTGGCACCACTTCATCAAGAAACTCAACCTCCTCAACTCATACTCATTCAACATGAGGTGGAACCCGGCGGCGGGCGGCTGCACAATGATGTCCGCCAGGCGCAAAGGGGCCGCCCACATGAATGTGCTGCCGGCGCCTGGAAGCAGCTGGCAGTTTTCCGACGCGGCCGGCGCGCCGGTCCTGGCGGATTTCGGCAACTTTGCCGCGGCCGCACCGGGCATCCCCGGGAATGAGGAATTGAAGCCGGGCCATGACATAATAATGAGGCACAGCGGCGAGCTGATGTTCGGCGGGATTGACGCGGTCCATCGCGGGGGAATGGTTTATCCGCAAAACGAGGTCCTCGAGGTGCTGAAAGACTCATTAAGGGGTTGCTATTTATCAGCCGCGGCCGTACCCCAGGTCGACCAGGCATATCCGTGGCTCATCGTCCTCCTGGTCTTTCACGGCGTCCAGACCGTTGATAAAAGCAAAACGGCAGCAAGAATCATGGCCGAAATCAAAGACGGACTGGGAGAGGCTTGCCTGCCCGACAAGATCGAGTTCCTGCCCCTCTATCCGCGGTACCTCCCCGACATGCAGATCGACCATGAATGGTGCAGGGACCAGTATCTGTCCGGACGGCTTTCCCTGAGGATGGACAACCCGGCTTTCAAGGAGATAACGAGGATCAGGGTCTGTCTGCTCGACGGGAAGTTCCGGGCGGCGCCTTGAAACCTTGAAATAAGCGGGGGGCGTTGATATAAGGCTGTAAACAAACATTTAGCAAAAAATAGTTGGAATGATTATCAACGTTTTACAGATAGTTAATTGGTTTTCTTATAAACAGTTGCTCAAAATAAGTTGAGAAGGAGGATCACATGGCCATTCAGGACGAAATTCCCAAATCACGACTAACGCTAAGGTATCGGACGGAGATCCAGGGGAAACCCGAAGACGTTGCCCTGCCCTTGAGGCTGCTGGTAGCAGGAGACTTGTCGCAGGGCGCCTCCAATGACCGCAAACTGGACCTTGAGGAAAGGCGGCTGCGCACCCTCGACGGCACCAATCTCGATGCCGTGATGAAGGACATGGGCATGTCCCTCAAGTTTGCTGTCGGCAACAAGATTGATCCGCAGAATTCCGACGATATGAACGTCGACATCCCCATCGAGAGCATCAAGTCCTTTTCGCCGGATGAGATCGCCAGGCACGTGCCCAAGCTCAAAGGGATCCTCCAGATAAAGAAACTCCTGGAAGAGGTAATCTCCAACGTGGACAACAGGAAAGAATTCCGGAAGCTGCTCAACGACCTCATGGGCAACGAGGAGGCGCTGGCGAAGATGCTGGAACAGCTGAAGGATTATCAGAGTCTCAAACTGAATCTGGGCGAGAAATAGGGGTGACGACATGGCTGAAAAAAAATTAGAAAAGACCGAAGTGAAAACCGCCGAAGAACTCGATGTCAAGCGCTTTCTCTCCAGCATGCGCCTGAGTACCGATCGGAAACAACCAGTCCCGATGATCCAGGACAACCTGCAGGTCGTCAGGGAGGACATCAGCGATGAAGACCGCTTCCTGTCCGGGATGGCGGCGCTGCTGCTGAACGTGGACAAGTCGTCCAAACGCCTGGACAAGGGCAGCATCCAGAAACTCATCTCCGGCATCGACGAGATCGTCACCGCGCAGATCAACGAGATCATCCATAATGAAAAATTCAAAATCGTGGAATCCACCTGGCGCTCCATCAACGACCTGGTGCTGAACACGAACTTCAAGGCCGACATCATGATCGACCTGCTGGACGTCGGCAAGGACGAGCTTTTTGAGGACTTCGAGGCCAACGCGGTCGACATCACCGGCAGCGCCCTGTTCAAGAAGGTCTATGTCGCCGAATACGACCAGTACGGCGGGAAGCCCTTCGGCTCGATCCTGGGCCTCTATGATTTCGAGAACACGCCGGACGACATCTTCTGGCTCACGACAATGGGGAAGGTCGCGGCGGCAAGCCATGCCCCGTTCATCGGCACCGCCGGCCCCAGGTTCTTCGGCTGCAGCTCGATCGAGGAACTGTCCGCCATCAAGGACCTGGAAGGCCTCATGAACCATCCGAAATACGGCGCCTGGAACAAGCTGCGCAACACCGAGCAGGCCGCCTATATCGGGCTCACCCTGCCCCGGTACGTCACGCGGCTCCCCTATGACCCGGACACCAACCCGTGCCGGGAAATCTCGTTCCGGGAAAAGGTGATGGGCAACAACGACGAGGACTACGTCTGGGGAAGCGCCACCATGCTCTTTGCCCAGAACATGGTCAAGTCCTTCGCCCAGTCGGGCTGGTGCCAGTACCTGCGCGGGCCCAAGGGCGGCGGGCTGGTCACCGGGCTGCCGGTGCACACCTTCAATATCCGCGGCGAGGAGGAGATCAAGATCCCCGTCGAGATGGCGATCCCCGACTACCGCGAACTGGAATTCGCCAATTCCGGCTTCATGCCCCTGATCTACCGCAAGGGCACGGCCGACGCGTGCTTCTTCAGCTGCCAGTCGATCAAGAAGCCCAAGAAGTACAAAGACCCGAAGGATTCGGAGAACGCTCAGCTGGTCACGAACCTTTCCTATACTTTTTCGATCACCCGGCTGGCCCATTATGTGAAATCGATCATGAGGGACAACATCGGCAGCAGCGCCGACGCGCAGTATATCAAGAACACCCTGGAAAACTGGATATTCCAGTATGTCACGACCGTCGTCGACCCGGACGAGCTGACGTTGAGGTTCTATCCGTTCAAGGCGGCGTCCGTGGAAGTCAAGGAGCGTCCGGGCATGGTGGGCTGGTATGACTGCAGCGTCTCCGTCCTGCCCCATATCCAGTTCGAAGGCATGGATTGCGAACTGAAGATGGATACGCGCCTCGGCGGCGCATGATCCGGCTCAAAGGCTGCGGCAAACATGAATGCATAATACGACCGAATACAAATAAAGGAGAACATCAATGGCAGAGCTGAATTTCTACTGCAGCGCGGAGCAGGGTTTCAATTTCAAGAAAGACGAACAGATCGTAGTCGGGCACCTGACGGCCTGCAAGGTCGGCGACCAGAAACTGGAGGCCGACATCGAGGTGACCGATCCCGAAGACAATAAGAAGAATGTCACGGTAGTCGGGGTCATGACCAACATCTCGTGGGCGGGCGGATATGCGCAGCCGATCATCATGGACTGCCAGGTTTCAAATAAAAACAAGGTCTCGATCTACGACATGACGCTGAAAAGCCTTTCCAACACCAACCTCACATTTAAATTCAATATCTACAATTACGATCCCGCGGACAAAAAGTACTTCAAGTGCTTCCATACGGACAACAAGGACCTCAATGCGCTCATTTTGAAATCCGGCGGCGACCTCGTGATCCGGATTGCAACGGACGCCTCGTCGGAAGTCGAGTCTCCGAAAAACTTCTCCTTCACCATCGGGGCCATGCCGGTCGAACAGAGTTCGGAGCAGCAGCTTTTCGTGGCGACGTCCGTCAAGAACAAGATGGTCATGAGGTGGGGCGTGCCCATGAAGTAGCGAATTGCCGGTGCGGCGTCTTGTCGGCCGTTCGCCCGGCAGTTTATAACCAGTGAACACAGATTGCCGCGCGTATTTCCCCTCAGTCTGGAGAGGGGAAATACGATGCCGGCATAATCACGGTGGATTTTTTACTCATGAACAAGAAGCTTGCGAGAGTCAACTGGAGGATGGGGCAGACCCTCCTGCCGGAGCACCTGATGGCCCAGGAGGACGCCCTCCTGGAGGACGTCGCCCTGAGGTTCAGGATGCAGGGCCTGCCTTTTTACGGCATTGCGTCCCTGAAACTCATTGAGGACCTTCTGCGCGAAGGTCTCTTCTCGATTAAAGAGATAGAGGTCTTCATGCCTTCGGGCAAACTCATAGTCGTGCCGGGCAACGCCCAGGCCGCCCCGTTCAATTTGAACAACCCCGGCAAGACCAGGGTCCCCCTGTACCTCCACGTCCTCGATGCCGCCCTCGGGCAGGGCGATGCGGGGGACATCGAAACAGAGGACGAAGCGAGCATCCCCAGGCGGCTCAACCGCGTGGCCCTCTCTTCCGAGCAGGACTACCCGGATGCCGGCGAGACGCTGAAGCTGGCGGAATTCGAGAAGGGGCCCGACGGCGCCTGGAATTTCTCGGCGGACTACATCCCGCCCCTGCTGAAACTCGGCACGTCGCCTTTCCTCCAGAAAGAGCTCCGGGAGCTGAGCGAATCGCTCGAGAACTTCCAGTACAACCTCTACATGGATGCCGTCTCCTACCTGAGCGGGGACGCGCTGACTGCCGTCAAGCAGTGCCTGAGGGCCATCTATTCCCTGCAGCGGCTGATCGGCAACGTCTTTGCCGAGGTCCACCTGCACCCGTTTTACCTTTACGAGGGGCTGCTCAGCCTTTATACCGACGTGTGCTATTACCGGGCGGTGGCGCCGGAAAACGTCACCATGCCTTATACCCACAACAACCTGGCATTCATTTACAGGATCATCGGGCTGCTCGAAAAGCAGCTGCAGATCATCAAGAGCAAGCCGCCGTACCTGCCCTTTGAATTCAAGGACAATATTTACCGGGTGGCCCTGCCCGACGAGGTCCGCAAGGCGAGCGGCATCTACCTGCTCGTCCAGAAAAACCTCGTGATCCAGCAGGTCTCCCTCGCGGACGTGAAGCTGGCGAGCCTCTCCAGGCTGCCCACCGTCCACAAGATGGCGCTCAAGGGCATCCCCTTCAAGAAAGTCGAGCATCCGTCCTTCCGCCATGCCTTCGGCGCCGAAGTCGAGTTCTATCTCATCAGCGAGGGCGAGGAGTGGGACTATGCGCTCAATGAGAAAAATGTGGCGTTCTACAACAGGCCGGAACTGAAGGACACGGACTTTTACCTGTTCTGGCGCAGTTAGGGATCGGGAAGGAAGACGGCGATGTCCCTTTTCTGGGGAAAGACTTCCAGTGCGCCCGGCAGGGGCAGGAGCGACGATCTCGGCAGGATCGTGGAAAACCTCAACCGGATACTGAATACCAAGCGGGGCTACGGCAGTTTCGTCAAGGATTTCGGGATCAGCGACCTCAATGAATACACCTCGCGCGATGTGCTCGTGAAGGTAATCATGCAGGAGGTCAAGGACAACATCGAATGCTACGAGCCCCGGCTCCAGATCGAGGAGATCACGGTCGAGGACAACAATGACCCTTTCCGCATCTCCTTCAGCATCAGGTGTTACCTGAAGGAGACCAGGCAGGCGCTGGTGATGGAGTTCAATTCGATTTACAGCAATTTCAAGGTGAGGAACCCGGGAAGCGAGGCGGCCGATGTTTGACGATTCCCTGGAGATGAAACTGAAGCTGACCATTGGCAAACAGGATTTCGATGTCCCGGGCGCCAATGTAAAATTTATTGATGTCAGCGTCCGCCCTTACGGCTTCGAGGCCGTTCTGAATTTCTGGGTATCCTCCGAAACCGGCAAGGACAAGATCTTCCCGGAGTTCATCAAGCCCGGCGAGATCAGGGCCAGGCTGGAAATAAAGCCCCATATCAGGCCGAAGGGCGCGGACCCCGATCCCCTCGTATTGCAGGGGATAGCCGTGAAAAAGGCCCTCCTGCGGGAATTCGTCCTGGAAGACATAAAGGTCAGGGAAAAACCCGTCCTTTACCGGCTCTACCGGATAAATTTCACTGATCCCGCCGCCGCCCTGTGGGCCCGGCATTTCCCCTGCGTCCTGCTGACCGACTCCAGCGTCAGGGAGCTCCTGGACAAGGGCAAGGCGCCGGGCGCGGAAATAAAATACGACTGGAAGGCCCTGGACGACAAGCACCCGATCTGCATGCTGTCGCCGGGCGGCCGGGAAACGCCCGTCAGCTTTTACGATTTTGTCGTCTGGTATGCGGCGTCCAACAACGGTGCCTTCACGTACAGCGCGGCCGACAACCAGTACACGCTTTCCGAAAAGAAGCCGCAGGCCGGCAAGGCGGAAACACTGAGCGGCCTGGAGGTCGAGGGTTACGGGATAGAGTTCCCGTCGCCGCGGATGCACAACGTGAGGCTGATCAACGGGGTCGTCCCGGCGACGGCGCCGAAGGAGGGCAAGCTCGATGCCGCCGTGGACGGCGTCTGGCGCGACATCGTGGTGCGCGAGCCCGTGGCCGCCGACTTCGACAAGGTCTTTGACCTGGAATCGGGAAAGAACAGGGACCGCGACCATGACCTTCACCTTGTCCACAAGCGCTTCCCGCTGCTGACCTACCTGCCGGACGTCATCGTCGAGATGGAGGGCGGGCTCTGGAGCAAGTCCAATTTCCTGAAGGGCAGGGAATACCGCGTGTGCGATATTTCCATCCGGGCCGCGGCCGCCGACGAAGGGCCGGACGCCGACCACAACATGCCGTATTCGACGTACCGGGTGGACATGACATCGAGGCTGGAATTGAAGGACGAGGCCGCGCCCAACCTGCCTTCGTTTCGGGACCCGGTCTACCCCGTCTGCGTCGAGGGGACGATCATCAGCGAGCAGGGCAAGGACGAGGAGGAAACATACCAGATATACCAGGACGAACAGACCAAGATAGACATGCTGAAGGTGAAGCTCCCCGTCTTCGACAACAAGGCGGTCATCGTTCCGTTCGGGCCGTTCTTCGATTCGGGCCATTTCTATTTCACGCCCTACAAGAACGAGAAGGCCCTCATCGCCCTTTATCTCCATGCAGCCGAAATCGTGCGCTTCCTCGACTGGCGCGCCGATGCGAAGCTGCCCATGGAAAGCCAGGGCAACCAGATCGTAATGGGCAAGGGCAAAGACAGCAAGACTTCCATCGACCATGTCTACTCGGATGACAAGCCCCGGCTGACGATCACCCGCACTTCGAGCAAGGACACGGAGATGATCCGGCTCAACGAGGGGACGATCATCCTGCAAACGAAGGAAGAAGAAAGCTGAACTGAAGGAAAATGGGAACGCTGGTCTGCCGCATAGAGCTCGATAAACAGAAGGGCGTAATCTTGACCGTCGAAAACGGGAGCGACAAGATTACCCAGACGATCGTCATGGACGGCACCAATATCCAGACGACGGTCAGCGGGTCGGACGGCGCCAGCACGATCACCCAGGACCAGAACGGAATCACGATCGACTGCAAGTCGTTCGTCCTGAACGCGGAGACGATCGAGTGCAATTCATCCAGGACCACGGACCTGACAAGCGGGGAAGGCACGACCATCGTGGGGCAGGACGTGTCCGTGTCCGCCGACAGCGGTGTCGACGTCTCCGCCATGAATGTCAAAGTGGACGGGGACGCGGAAACAAAAATCAGCGGGCTGAAGCTCACGCTTTCCGGCAAGAACGCCGCGGAATTCAAGGCGGGCAGCATCAAGGTCAATTCCCAGGGCATGATGGACCTCAACGGCGGCGGGATGCTGAAAATCAAGGGCGCCATAGTCAATATCAAGAACCTCAAGAACATCAGCTAAAGGCTGGATCGGCAAACGCGGTATGAAGATAGACGAGCACTTATACAAGGCCTTCCTGGAAGAGATGAACGAGCTGGACAATTTCCGCCTCGTATACTCTTCCATGCACCCGGGCATCCACCTGGAGCGCGAAGACCCCGACGTGCGGCGCCTGACCGAGGCGATGGCCTTCTTCTCCGCCCGCACCCGCCTGGCCGGCATGCGCAACATCAATGCGACGATCCTGCGGTTCTTCCAGCAGTTCTTCCCTTACATGCTGACGCCGCTGCCTTCCACGGCAATCGCCCAGGCTGCGCCCACCAGACAGCTTTCGGAGAAGATGCACTTCCCAATGGGGACGGAGCTTTCGGTCACCCCGGAGTCGGGCGGCACGGCCATTTTCCGGACGATGCGCGACCTGTCCATCCTGCCCGTCCTGCAGACGAGGTTCAGCGTGCTGGCGATGCCGGCGCGGGGGTTCCGCATCGTCATGGCGTTCACGTCGGCTTTTCCGCGCAACGACGAAATCGGGACCCTGAGTTTCTTCATCAACAATATGAACAATATCGAAGCGTCGGCGCTGATGCTTTTCAACCTCAGGAACCATCTGAAGGGAATCTCCGTGGTCTTCGACGAGAAGGCCGACGAATTCTCGGCGGGCGAGCCCTGCGAAGTTTCTTTCGGCATGCAGGACAGCGAATACGAGGACGAGCATCCCCTGGAGAGGGAGCGCTTCTTCTTCCATTTCCCCTGGACCGACCTGTACCTGAACGTCAACGTCGTCCAGCCCCGCCGGGCCTGGCGGGAATTCTCGATCTGCATCGACATCGATCATGAATGGCCCAAGAGCCTCGTCCTGAACCAGGACATCTTCCAGCTGTTCACGGTCCCCATCGTCAATCTGCGCAACGACATGGCGCAGCCGCTCACCTGCGACGGGACCAGGGAGAGATACACCATCGCCCATCCGAATATGAGGTTCGGCTTTTCCCTGCACTCCGTGAGGGGCATTTACGAGGTAACCGACAAGGGCATGGCCTTCGTGAAACCGGGCGTCCTCTCCGGCGCGGCGCCCTCCTATGAGACGGAGGAATACGTCGACAGCCGCGGCATGGCCCGCACCAATCTTCTCCTGCACTATCCCGAAGCCTTTGAGAATCCGAAGACGATCGCCGGGGAGGCGCGCTGGTACCAGCCGTGGTTCCGGGACAGGATCGCCGAGGGCCTGAAGATCGCGCCTTTCTCGCACACGGCGGCGGGGATCAAGTGGGAGCTGCTCTTCGAGCCGGTCCCCCACCAGGACAGCTTTTCGCATGAAAGCACCAATACCTTTCTGCACTACTTCACCCTGACCAACAAGGAGGTCCTGAGCCGCGACGATATCATCGATGTCCTCAAGGCCATGGGCGTCATGGAGCATTTCATGTTCCGGATGATCGGCGAGCTGCTGGCGGACGTCCGCGTCGAGAAGGGCAGGTCAAGGGACATGCAGTCCGCGGGGCTGCTCAAGCACAGGTACACCCTGTATTTCCGGGACTATAACGAGAACCAGGAGCCGTTGATAGAGATGCTTGCCTATCACCTGGAAAAGATAATCGCCAACTGGAGTTCGGTCGCGGAGGTCAGGATCGAAGCGTACAGCTCCAAAATAAAACAAGCCCAGGGCAGGTAACTGACGTGAGAAACAGAAAATGGGAAGCCATCCATGAGCTTTATAACCGCATGGAGAGGCTGTATGGAAGGAGCCTTTATAAGCCCGATGACGCGCTGTTCGGCGACGAGGCCGAAAGCCGGAAGGCTCAACCGGCGGCGGATGCGCCCGAGCGCGAGTATACCCTCGATGAACTGATAGAATTCCGGGTGGAGCTGCGGATCCAGCTCGACCGGCTCAAGATCGTATTCGGCGAAGACCATTCCGAGAGCGACGTCTACATGATCCTGTTCGCGCTCGTGGCCCATATCGACGAAATAGTTCAGAACAATATCCTGAAATCCCTTGATATCAGCTGGCCCCTGCTGCAGAAGGAGCTCTTCCAGATCGAGAATGCGGGAGACGTCTACTACGAGATCCTCGACAGCATCCTGCAGAAGCCGCAGACCAATCCTTTCATCTACGAGGTGTATTATTTCTGCCTGCGCTACGGGTTCCGGGGGCGGCACGACAACAACCCCGCTTCCGTGCAGGAATACATAAAGAAACTGCGCGACAGGATCCAGGCGCGCAGCGACAGGGAATTTGAAGAGGACGACGAGGCGGCGGGGCATATCAGGAAGATCATGGCGCCCCACTGGTATTACGTAATCGGCGCGGGCATCGTGGCCGCGACTTATCTTATTCTTCTGGTCGTCGCCAGGAACATGTGAGCGACGCGGGCTTGAACCGGCCGGCCGGCGGACAGGTAAATTAACATGTCGAAAGAGATAGACGAATTTTTTTCCTCCGAGCGCCTGCGGAAAAACTGGAAATCGCCCGCACCCGCGAAAGAAGCGCCCCGGAAGAAACGCGAAAAGGACCCGGCCGACGCGCTTGATCTCCTGCGGCTCAGCATCGGCAGCCGTTTTTCCGGCGACGATCTGTTCGCCCTCAATGTCCTCGTGGACGAGCTTGCGTCTGTGCTGAACCTGTTGGAAAAGCCGGATTCCTCCGCCGCGGAAATCGCGCCGGCAGCGCATGAGACGCTCAACCAGCTCGAAGACCTCCTGGAATCATTTGAACTGAGGGACAGGACCGGACCGGCGTCCCGCTGAAGATGCCCGATGAATAAACCCGATGAATAAAGTGGAAAGACAGGTGGCGAAGAGGGTCCATGATTTCGATTTCATCACCCTGCTGCGCTTCCTCCAGTATATCAACTATCCTCCGGACGCGATCCGTTTCCGGAGCCACGACAGCATCAGCTCGCAGGCCGGCCTGATCCACGATATCGCTTTCAAGAAAAGCCCCTTGCGGGAGGTCGTAATTACCCTGAACCTGGGGCTGCTCAGCGCGCAATCGCCGCTCCCCAGCTATTTCCGGCAAAAGATGGAACGGGAGGAGGACGGCGGCTATTACTTCAGCAGGCTGTGCGGCTATCTGGACCATCACATCATCACTGATTATCTGAGGAACATTTACCCGGAGCTCAACGCATTCTACTTTCCGGACTGGGAGACGACAAAGCGCCAATACCTCAATATCCTCAACCTGAAGTCTTCCAGCGGGCTGCACTGGCTGTTCAAGCGCGTCTTCCCGGAGATCAGCGTCCGGGTGGAATCCGTCGCCATCGGCAGCGATGTCCAGGCCGAACCGATCCGCCTGGGAAAGACGATGCTCAGCCCGGACGCCGTTTTCGGCAAGAAGACGCCGCTGATAACAAACGGCCGCCGGCTGACCCTGTCGACCGAGAGCGAGATGACCCATACGCAGGTCCCCTGGCCGCGGGAGATCGAGGACCGGCTCAACAGCCTCATCTTCCCCATCCTGCGCCCGGTAGGGGTGGACCTGGAGATCATCCTTATTTTGAAATCCCAGAAGCGCTGGGTCCGGCTGCATGGGGAGACGTATCTCGGCTATGACAGGATCCAGAGCGATGAAGACACGTACCGGCTGATCCGGATATTCAGAGGGCATATAGGAGAGCTATGATCACCTGCAGGAAGTGCAATATCGATTTGACGGACAGGGAATCCCGCAATGTCGCCCAGTGGTATTTCTGCGTGGACTGCTTCAATGCCCTGATGAGCGAGGCCGAGGGCAGGAAGCGGAGCGGGGCCGGAAAAACAACACCGGCCGCTTCACCCGGCAGGACAGAGGCGGCGCCGCCGGGAAGATGCTTTGTCTGCGAAAGGCAGCTCGGGAAAGATGAAGGGCATGACATGCTGGGCTTTACTTTTTGCGACGCCTGCTACGGCAACCTCGTGAAGGTCCCGTCCATGGGCGCGGACCCGGAAGCCCTCTCTCCCGCTCCCGCGCCGGAAATAAAGGAGAAAGAGGCGGTTGCCCAGGTCCGCGTGGACTTCATCTCCCAGACGAAGTGCCATAAATGCGGCAAGGTTATCCGCGCCATAGCCGGAAAACAGTTCGCGGGAAACCTGTATTGCCCCGACTGCTATTTCAATCTGCCGGAGATCAAATCGCCTTCCCCCGCTGCCGCGTCCGCCGGGCCGGAGCAGGCGAATCCCGATGCAGCCGCAGGCGACGTTACCGCCGCGGCGCAGGATTACGTATGCCAGGCCTGCCGGCGCCGTGTCTTCCGGGAGGACCTCAAATCCGTCGAGGGATTCTTGATCTGTTCGCCGTGCCTGGCCACCGACCGCGAGATGGCGCTGGAGATTGCCCGCGCCGGGCATCGCCGGCTGCTGCAGGAAATCAGGAATAAAATAAACCAATGATCATGAAATGAGGATGTGATGGATTTAGAACTTCTGAAGAGCCCCCTGGAGATGAAAGAAAATCCCGGCCTGCAGACGACGGACGCCCGCTTGAGCGATGTCGCCACCCTGGTCCAGGAAGGCGATTACCTGGAGGCGGCCAACCAGTCCCGGGAGATACTGCAGGAGAAGATTTACGATATCCGGATCATCGGGTATTTTCTTTACGGGCATTATGCGGAGTGCGGGCTTCCGGCATTGGGGGAAATATTGTTTTGCCTGGAAAGCCTGATCGGCAATGACCTGGAAGCTATCGGTCCGGAGAGGAACAGGGCGAAGCAATTCAAGAACACCCTCGGCTGGCTCGTTAAAATACTTGCGAATAACCTGGACTATGAGGAAGGGCAGAGGAGCGCAACCTATAGCGATTGGCAGTCGACCCTCTCGGCTGACCGGGTTGACGCGATGATGGATGCCATTGACCGGCTGGTAGTCACAACCGAAATGGCGCTCGAGGATGGGGCAGGGGTCAGCGACGGGCTGATCAAGTTGAAAAAATGGCTCTCTTCCTTCCGGGACACGCTGGCGGTCGAGGCCGTACCGGAGCAATATGAAGCAGAGCCCGGCGTTCCCGAGGAGAGCGAAATGGCTGAAGAGTCCGTTGCTGTCGCGCCGATGCAAACCAGGCAAGCCGCGAGGGAAGACGCCGAAGCTGAGTCCGTTAAGGGCCTCGAAGGCTCGTACCATATGAAACAGCTCATCATCAAGCTCGACGCCTTCGACCGGCTGATTACGTCCGGAAAGCTGGTGAGCGCGGCCGTGGTCGCCGATGACATCAACAGCATCATCGCCAATTTTGACCCCCGCCTGTACCTGCCCGGGTTGTTCGTGAAGTACGCCATGCAGACGGCCTCCAATATAAACAGTCTGGTCGCCTGTTCACAGTACAGGCAAAGCCCCGCGTGGACGGCACTCCAGGAGCTATACAAGGTCGACATTGAAAGCTTCGTCGAGTTCGATTCCGACAGCCTGGATTTCAGCGGGGAAATGCCCTGCAGCGGGCCCGATCACGGGGAACGGCACGAAGAGGAGTATTAGGACATAATACAGTTCCGGCTGCGGACTGAAGAAGACAGAAATCATGAAGCGAATGCCGGGACGCGGCGGGCCGACCTGCTAGAGCGCCTTTTTTCGCAGGACCATCAGGCGGGTTATATATTTCATGTAGCTGCGGTCGTAAAGCCGCAGGGTCCATTCGGCGTCTTCCTCGCGGACCATCTCCAGCCTTTTTATCTGTTCGGGACTGTCCCCGGATTCCAGGAACGCGCGCAACACGGAGGCGCCCGACCCTTTGTGCTCCGACCTTTGCGAATGCCCGCCCAGCCAGGCCTCGATGGGGGTGGCGCTGGAAGTCCAGTCATACGGCGTGGAGATGATCGCTTTGGCGCCCGTTTGCAGCACGCGCGAGAGCTCCTGGAGATGATGGTACGGCGACCACACGCAGTCCAGGACATTGAGGCTTGCCGCAAGCGAGAACGCGTCATCGGCGAAAGGGAGCGCCGCAGCGTCGCACACCCAGAAATCGGCCCTCCCGGTATGGTCGAAGTTCACGGGAAATCTAACCCGCTCGTAAACGACCCCCTCGCGCCGCCGGGGGTACTCAATCTCTGAGCGCCTCAAAACCGCCGCCGCTGTTTTGAGCATGCTGAAATTCAGATCAATTCCCAGCACCGGCCCGGTGAACGCCTGCGCCAGTTCAAACGTGGCACGGCCGACGGAGCAGCCGATATCCAAAACCGGCCCGCCGATTTCCCCGTTTCCCAGGAGCTTTACGCCCCGTTCCAGGAGGCGGGCGACCGAGCCCGCGCTTTCCGGCATCCGGCTTGATATTCCGGGATGGAGGTCCTCGTAGTGGGAGCAAACGTAGGTGCCGACATGCCTGCGGCAAAAATCGAAGGCCGAACCATCTCCGGCGCAGTCGCCCAGAAGGCTTTCCATCGCCTCGGACAGGTCGCCCCTGGCCATGATGGGCATTATGTTCTGGGAAACATATTCCCGCAAATTCGGCAGGATGACGGGTATGCCGTCTATGACCGGGAATTCGCTCCGGCACTTGGCATTTGAACAGACAAGAATCCCTTCACCGAGGAAATCTTCCGTTTCGTTTACAGCAAGACCGATTTCAAGGGGGGACTCATTGCCTTTCAGACGGCAGACGGGACATCGCGGTTTAAGCGTGTGGAAGTGCAGCTTATTGATAAGTCTACCCTCCGATCATCACAGTCGTGCACCCTGGCGGCAGTATTTTCCCGGTAGGCGAGGGGATCGGCGCCGAACAGGCGGGATGGGCGGTGGTATCGTTGACCCTGGCCGCGGGCAGCCCGCTGATAAACACCGATAACGATCCCTTGATCACTATCCCGGGGCCGCCGGGGACGCAAGCGGCCAAAGCGCACGGCTGCGTCAGGCTTGACAGGACCGCCGCAGGCTTTTTGCCGATCAAAACCGTCGGCACTCCTGTTATGATTGTGAGCGGCATGGGGGGATGGGGCGCGGGAGCGGGCACGGGCGCCGGCGGATGAATGTTGGCATGGCAATGCGGCGCATCCTGAAGGACCTTATCACCAACGCGTGCGGCGGCAGGCATGGAAAACTCCTCCTCTGAGTCTGACGTAATTCAATTCAAGTGGATCAGCCTGCCTGAAACCTTCACGTCTTCCCCGGACCGGATATTCAATTCCTCCGCAGAATCCACGTTGAGTTTCCCCTTGCTGGCAATGGACGTTTCCTCGGCGGCGCAGATGTCGATTTTTTTCGCATTCAGCTTGATCGATTCCGTCGACTTCAATTCGAGGTGCGCCCCCTCGACCGTAACGACAGCTCCGGCGGCGGTCATCCTGACGCTCATGACGATCCGCCCTCCCGGTTCGGCAATCTCGATCAAATCCTCTTTATCGACTGTCCGCGCGGAAATTTTGCGGCCGGATTCCAGTTGCAGCTTCGCTTTCCTGTCACGCCTGTCAGGCTTTATTTTTATGACTTCCGCCTTGCTCATTTATCCCTCCTTACCTGCAATCGGGCCAACATACTATTTCACGGCAAGCTGGATGTCAATATTTACAAAAGTTTTACAAACGGCCAAAAAACCGGAATTGGGGCCCTCCGGCAGGCTATCAGGCTATAATGTCCGGCGCTTACTGAAAGGGAACTGCCTTCGATTATTCAATTACCGCGGAGACTTGCCTTTATTCCTGCATTGCGGACTATACAACTGTCCGCCCCCGCATATTGATAATACCGGACGCCAATTCCTGGAGCTTTGGGCCGGAGGCGCCGAATCTTTAATCGACAAACAGCAGTAACGATAGTACAACAACCGGCGAAAGGATAAATAATGAAAACTCGAATAAAGCTGCTCATCACGCCGGCGGCGACTTGTGCACCGGCTGGAATGGCCGGACAATGGCCGATGAATCATTATTCCGTCAGGTGGCTGGAATGACAAAACCAAGACTGGTTCTGATCCATCCCGCACCCGACAAGGATCGCCTTATCTCCAGACGGCGAAAGAAATCGTCTGTAGCCCAATTGAATCTCCCCATCCTTGCCGCCCATGCCGACGACCGGTTCGAAGTCCGCATTCTGGACGAAAATATCCAGGATATCGAAGTCGGGGTCCTCGAAGCAGACCTCGTCGGAATCTCCCTCATGACAAGCACCGCCCTTCGCGGCTACGAGATCGCCGACAGTCTGCGCTCCAGGGGCGTGAAGGTCGTTCTCGGCGGCATGCACGTTTTCTTTTTGCAGGAAGAGGCGCTGGCCCACGCCGATGCCATCGTGATCGGCGAAGCCGAGTACGCCTGGAACGACCTGCTGGATGATTTTCTCGCGGGGAGGATGAAGGCGAGCTATCGTGCGGCAAAGCTGCACGACCTCAGAGGTCTCCCCCGGCCCCGGCTCGATCTGTTGAAACCCGGCGCCTACACTTTCCCGAACATAGTCGAAACTTCCCGCGGCTGCCCCAATAAATGCAATTACTGTGCTGTCACCGAGTTCTGGGGGTCCCAGTTCCGGTTCCGCCCCGTCGAGGAGGTCATCGAGGAAATCAAGTCCCTGCCTTCCGGCAACCTGCTGTTCATCGACGATAACATGTTCGGGCATTCGTCGCGCTCGAAGGAGCTTTTCCGGGCCATGATATCCCTCAAACGAAGGTGGGTCGGGCAGGGGGACCTGAGGCTGGCGCGCGACCCGGAGCTGCTGGACCTCGCTGCGCGCAGCGGCTGCAAGTGGCTCTTCATGGGCTTTGAGACGACGAGCGTTGACAACCTCAAGAGCCTGGGCAAGTCGAGGCTCAACAAGGCGCCGGAATACAAGCAGTCCATTTCCACCATCCACAATTCAGGGATCAAGATCCTGGGGTCGTTCATGTTCGGGCTCGAAAACGACGGTCCGGACGTCTTTGCCCGCACTGTGGATTTCTGCATCGAAAATCAACTGGAGTGCGCGAATTTTTACATCCTGACGCCCCTGCCCGGTACCAGGCTCTTCGACGACATGAAAGAGCAGAACCGCATCGAGCACTTCAACTGGTCTCGTTATGACGCCAATCACGTGGTCATCAACCCGGCCCATATGTCCAAGAAGGAGCTCATGGAGGGCTACATCCGTTCATATCGCGCGTTCTATTCCCTGAGCTCAATCGCCAGGAGGTCATTTGCGACCAAGCGCGACAAATTCCATACGGCTGCCATGAATATTGGAAGAAGGATGAACGCCCGCTACTTTGAGGAAGGCTGCCGCTTATAGCCGCAGGAAGGGCCATAACTCACAACGGGCATAACCCGGGGACAAAGTGAAAAAACCGGTATGATGTCCCCGGATTATTCCCGATTATTCCCGGATTAAAGGCGAAATAAAATCATTGCAAAAAAGTAATGTTTTGCTCATACATTTTCCTTCCAAATCCTTTGCCGACCTGATATAGAGACTCTGCTTTTTGCAGAGTATTTAATTTGAAATCTCATACTCGTCTAAGATTTTCCTGTTCATTCCACTCACCTTCTCGAAATACTGTAAGCCGGTCCACAGCCTGACCGGAATCAACTCTGCTTTACAAAATAGGAGGGGTGGTATGCCTTTTGATTATATTTTAGGGAAATTTTCCAACGATCTGGCAATAGACCTCGGTACCGCCAATACCCTGGTGTATGTTAAAGGCAAGGGGATAGTGCTGAGCGAGTCCTCGGTTGTCGCGGTCCACAGGGATTTCAGGGGAGTTCAGAAAGTCCTTGCGGTCGGCATGGAAGCCAAGCGCATGCTCGGCAGGACGCCCGCCAACATTGTCGCAGTAAGGCCGATGCGGGATGGCGTCATAGCCGATTTTGAAATTGCGGAAGCAATGCTGCGGAATTTCATCTTGCGCGTCCATAACAGGCGGAAGCTGGTAAGGCCAAGGATAATCATTTCCGTCCCCTCGGGGATCACCCAGGTGGAAAAAAGGGCCGTTAAAGAGACCGCTGCATCGGCGGGGGCCAGGGAGGTTTACCTGATTGAAGAGCCCATAGCCGCCGCTATCGGGGCGGGACTGCCCATCACCGAGCCGGTCAGCTCCATGGTCGTGGACATCGGCGGAGGCACAACCGAAGTCGCCGTCATTGCCCTCTCAGGCATTGTCTATTCCCGCTCCGTCCGGGTTGCCGGGGACAAGATGGACGATGCGATTGTCCAGCATATCAAGAGAAAGTACAGCCTCCTGATCGGCGAAATGACAGGGGAGGCAATAAAGATATCAATCGGGTGCGTCCATCCCGACAGCGAGATCATGACTTTTCAAGTGAAGGGAAGGGATATGATTTCAGGCATCCCCAAGACGATTGAAATCGACTCGGAGGAGGTAAGGGAGGCTATATCCGAGCCGGTCAGCGTAATCGTCGATACGATAAAAGACGCGCTCGAACAGTGCCCCCCGGAACTGGCCGCGGACATCGTGGACAGGGGAATAGTCCTCACGGGCGGAGGGGCGTTGCTGAGGAACCTCGATATACTTCTGCAGGAGGAAACCAGCCTCCCGGTAATGGTGGCCA
The DNA here is from genome assembly GCA_039680225.1 of Syntrophaceae bacterium. Lineage (GTDB taxonomy): Bacteria > Desulfobacterota > Syntrophia > Syntrophales > UBA4778 > JBDKTK01. Next base: position 4,973 of record JBDKTK010000234.1, on the reverse strand, counting down.
AAGACCCCTTGTCTGCCGTCGCCAAAGGCGCCGGCATGGCCCTGGACGAAATCAGCCTTTTAAAAGGGGTGTCAGTGCAGATATAAGTCATCCGCACCCGAGATCAGATCCTGATCGTCCAAGACGGAAAATAAAAAAGGTCTGCCACCCTATTCTGACCGCAGTGCCGTCAAAAACAAACGCGTTATCACGGTCCGAGTCGGGCTTTGATGGACCATGAACGTCTTCGCAGCCGGCCTCGAGGACTTGCCGTTCAGGAATTATTCAGCTATCAGTCTTCTGCCCAGATCGAAAGCTTCCTTCAGGAGGTTTTTGTTCGATTTTATCGCACCGGCATCCATGGCGCTGCCGTAAACCATTCCGATAATCGGGGATTCGGTATATCTGAAGGCATCCTGGAAGGTTCGCAAGGCGTTGACGCATCCGGAATCGAACACATCTTCACCGCCGTAGGTCATGGCAATCGCAATCCGCTTGCCGCTGAAAGGATCTTTTCCATATGCGGGAAGGGCAAAGCAGCGGTCCATGAAGATTTTAGTCTGGGCGGACATTGTGAACCAGTAGACGGGACTGGCGATCACCCAGGCGTCTGCTTCAATGAGCTTCGGGTAGATATCCTGCATATCGTCCCGGATGGCGCATCCCGTGCTGCGCTTCTTCTGGCAATTCATGCAGGCCTGGCAAGGTGAAATCTTACTTCCATTCAGGTAAACGGTCTCGACCTTCGCGCTTTCAGCAGCAGCCCCCTTGGCGATCCGGTCCGCAAGTATGGCGCTGTTTCCTTTCTTTCTGGGACTGCCCAAAATCACCAGGACCTTTTTTGTCATTATTGCTTCCTCCGATCTGATTTCATTTCATCTTTTATAACAAGTTATGTCGAATTTCCATATTATCGAATGTACCGGGAACAATCGGATATTCCAACAGTTTAAACCACACCCCGATAACCCTGGCCAAGCTTCAATAGCGCTTGATCCGTTTTCCCCTGTGATCAAATTGCGGCTTCTGTCTTCTCTTCCGGCACGGCTTTCTTTTGTGTTGACAAAGGTGTGAAATCATAGAATAACGCCGAAAAAGCCACTCCCCATAAAGAAACAGGAAAGCCGAAAAGCTTCCTTTTGAAAGGCGAAAAAGATGAAGAAGAGAAAAGCTGAATGCCCCGGGAAAATGAAATACCTGTCCGGCAAAAGGATTCTTCCCAAACCGATCTCGGCCAAGACGGATATCGTCCAATTGATCGACAACATGGATGCCTACAACGGAGGCAGATTAAGGGCCGCCTGTCATCTGCTCAGAGACAGATATTCCAAAAGGGATGTCACGGTTGGGTTAAGCCTGGCCGGAGCGCTGACCCCGGCAGGTCTGGGGCCCTCGGCTGTCATCCCATTGATGAATCACGGTTTTGTGGACTGGATGACCGCGACAGGCGCCAACATGTACCACGACATGCATTATGCGTTCAACCTGCCGATGTTTCGAGGGTCCCATCAGGTCGATGATGTTGACCTGCGGGACAAGGGCGTGACCAGGATCTACGATATCCTGTTCGATTATGAAGACGTGCTGATGGAGACGGACCGCCAGTTGAGAAAAATACTCCTGATGCCAGAGTTTCAGAGGGAGATGGGGACCCGTGAATTCTACTACTGCCTGGGCAAAATCATGGATGCCTATGAAAAGAAAAACAAGCTGGGAGAAGTAAGTATTCTTGCGGCCGCTTATCGAAACGGCATTCCCGTTTTCACATCCTCTCCGGGCGATTCCACTATCGGCATGAACGTCGCCGGCCTGGAGCTTCTGGCAGAGAGTGCCGGGCTGCAGGATTCATTCAAACTCAAAATCAATCCGAGCATCGATGTCAACGATTCCACCGCCATCATCCTGAATGCGAAGAGATATGAAAAGGGAAAGACCGGCGTCATCCTGATCGGCGGCGGCAGCCCGAAAAACTTCATGCTCCAGACCGAACCGCAGATCCAGGAAGTCCTGATGATCCCTGAAGTGGGACAGGATTACGACATTAATATAACCGATGCCAGGCCGGATACGGGAGGATTATCGGGGGCCCCGCCCAGTGAGGCGGCAAGCTGGGGCAAGATCGACCCGACCAAGCTGGACGAAACCGTCACGGCCTATCTCGATGTGACGGTGGCCCTGCCGCTGATGGTTGCCTATGTCAGGCATACGACCAAGCCCAAAAAACAGAAACGGCTCTATCACCGGGGGAAGGAACTGCGCGAAAAACTGGGGGCCTCCTATCTCGAAAACAACAAGGAAGTGGCTTATCTGAAAACACTTATGAAAAAGCTCCCCCGATAAATAGAGAAAGGCGGAAGCGGAAAAACGAAAATGAAAAAGCAGCTCGCCAAGCTGGTGGAACAGCACGGCACGCCCCTGTTCATCCTGGACCATAACAAGCTGAGGTCCAATTACCGGACGTTCAAGAAAAACCTGCCGAGGGTCCAATGCTATTATGCGGTAAAGGCCAATACCCATCCGGAGATCATCAAGACACTTTTCCTCGAGGGGTCCAGTTTTGACGTCGCTTCCTACAATGAGTTCATGCAGATTTACGAATATATCCAGCATTTCGAAGAAGAAGATAAGGACTTTTTCATCTGGGACAAGATCATATTCTCCAATACCATCAAAGACAAAGATACCCTGAGCAGGATAAAGAGATACCGGCCCCTTGTCACCTTCGACAACAGCGATGAATTGAAGAAAATAAAAGCCTGCTGCGACAGCGCCGGCCTGGTCCTGAGGCTCAAGGTGCCGGATACGGGCTCGCAGGTCGAGATGAGCTCGAAATTCGGGGCTGAGCCCGGGGATGCCGCCCAGCTTATCCGCCAGGCGCACGATCTGGGTCTCGTGGTTGAGGGATTGAGCTTTCATGTGGGAAGCCAGTGCACGAACTTCGACAATTATGCGGCCGCGCTGGCCATCACATCCGAAATAATGAATGATGCCAGGGCAAAGGGATACGGCCTGAAGATCATAGACATCGGCGGCGGGTTTCCCGTGCCCTACGATGCCCAGGTCCCCGAATTTGAGAAGCTGGCAAAACTCATCAATTCCGAATGCAAAAGGCTCTTCCCCGCAGACATCGAGATTTTGGCGGAACCCGGAAGATTCATCGTCGCCACCGCGGCGCAGCTCGTCACCGAAATCATCGGCAAATCGAGGAGAGACGGGAAGATCTTCTATTACATAAATGACGGCGTTTATCACACCTTTTCCGGCGTGGTCTTCGATCATTGGCTTCCCAACTTTACCGCATTCAGGAACGGCGAAAAAGAGGTATGCGCCGTGGTCGGACAAACCTGCGACAGTTTTGACAAGATATCTGTTTCCGTTCAGCTTCCGGGAAACCTCGAGATCGGGGATTGTCTGCTGACGGAAAATATCGGCGCATACAGCATTGCCTCTTCGACAACTTTTAACGGCTTCGAAACGGCCAAGATCATCCATACCAATCTGCGGCGCTAAGGGGTTTTGCAGCTGAAAAGGTACCGGATTAGAGGAAATACGAATCTTTGACTGCTCTGAAGAGAGCTGCGGAGATGTATCCTATCTGATGCAAAAGGCCTGACAAGGCAAATGAAGCCTTATGGAAAAGGAAGAAAAATGAACGAATCCCCCGGCATCCGGATGACGCAACGTGATAACCCGCCGGATGATTCCGAGGTCGGGGAATGGATTGGTGAAAAGGCCCATAAATACTGGAAGCATGTAATGCGCCTCATCGAGCAAAGCTACCCGGATGTTTTTACCCCGGAGTGGCTCTTTGGCGGCAGGAAACATGGGTGGTCTTTAAGATATAAAAAAAACAAATCATTTTGCACGTTGATTCCCGAGAGGGATCGTTTTGCATTGCTGATTGTTTTCGGAGCGCAAGAACGGGCAAAGGTGGAAGCCATAAGACTCAGCCTGTCGCAACATACCCGGAAGGAATACGATGAGGCTGCAACATACCACGACGGAAAATGGCTGCTCCTCACAATCGCCGCCGATAAGATTGTAGAAGATGTAATGCGGCTTCTGGCGGTGAAACGGAGGCCAAAGAATCACGAAAGAGTTGCAGCCGGGACCCGGCCGCGGAAAAGCCGTCAGGCTGATAAGGATTAATTGGGGCTGCCGTCAAGACCTTAAACGAGACAAGGGCCGGTGACAAAAAATGCCGCACCCCTGTTTTCAAACCTGCTGTCTAATATCATCCAATAAAGCGGGGATGTTAAAAGATGGGTTCAAAGATACGCACCTGCACAGAAGAAGATATCGGGATTTTGGCGGAGATTATCCGGAGATCGTTTCAGGACGCAGCGGAGCGCTTTGGCCTGACAAAAGAAAATGCCCCCCGCCACCCGTCAAATTGCACGGACGAGTGGGTCCAGAAGGATATGGCCAGGGGTGTTGTTTATTTCGTTATTGAAAATGAAGGACATAATAACGGGTGCGTTGCCCTTGAACCGGCAAATCCCGGGGTATGTTATCTCGAACGCCTGGCCGTGCTTCCCAATCAGAGGCGAAGGGGCTTGGGGAAAGCCCTGGTCAATCATGTATTGTCGGAAGCCGGTCTTCTTGGAGCCGGTTATGTCAATATAGGGATCATCGCGGAACAAACCGAATTGAAGAGCTGGTACCAGGGAATCGGCTTTACCGAGGGAGAAAGCAGAGAATTTCCCCATCTGCCTTTCCGTGTTACCTTCATGGCTTATAATTTGAATGAATAACTAACCTTGCAGACTTGGCCCAGTGATTTGATCCAGCGGGCGATCCAGGAAGCTGATTAGACAGGTGAAATTCACCTGTCCTTTTTCAGGGCAAAGGGCGTTCTAATTCTTATGGGCGCGGGCCATAGCTCTTCGTGCCTATTGACTTTTCACCTTCGGATGTCCGGCTGCAACTTTTTGAACGTCTTCAGTAAAATCCTCGAACTCCTGGACTTGACGAATTTCAATGATCTCTATGTC
>JBDKTK010000233.1:0-5615 GCA_039680225.1 Syntrophaceae bacterium | reverse complement strand
GACGTAACAGCTGACCCGATCCAGACATCGCCCCATTCGTCATCGGTGTCGGGCAGGATTTTATAAATTGCCGCAAACAGAAGGCTTGCCACCAGCAGGGATATCAGGATGTCGCCGGCCCGCCAGTACAAACGGGAATGGGCCAATACTTCCCTGAACAGGTCTATTGCTATGGACAGGGCCGTCCCGAGGACCATGGACACCATCAGCAATATTCCCAGCACGAGGATCATCAGGAACGAAAGCAGCCGCGCCCTGATGAAGCCTTTGACACCCGATGCAGCCGCGCCGGTAACCCTCCAGATGACGTTCAACGACCCCTTAATTTCCACGAATACCGCGGATGCCCCTATCAGCAGGATTGCAATCGCCAGGAAGGTGGCCATCACGCCCGACGCCGAAGTCCCGGCGCTGCGGACCATTGCCTGGATCAGAATGGCCCCGTTGGGACCGGTCCAGTGCTGGATCTGGTTTACTATTTCGCCCCTGGCGGCATGCTCGCCGAAGACGAGGCCCGCTATGGAGACAATCAATATCAACATCGGGGCTATTGAAAATACCGTGTAAAAGGCAATCGCGGCCGCCAGGTGAGGCGCATTGTCCTGGACCCAGCGCGATATCGTCTCGCGGAAAATATCCCCGATAATCCGAAGGCGGCCGCGGGATTCCTCTTTTTTCGCCCGGCCCTTATTTTTCATGTTGTCCCCCGCCGGTAAGCCGGGAATTGACAGGGCCCTTGGAGAGGCGCGATAAATTTCCGGGCCTGTTCATCCGGTACCTTTTTCCTCCAGGATTTCCTTGAGCCGCGACTGCGCCTCCTTAATTGAAAAAGCCTTGTCTTTTGCGCACTCCCACGCATCTCCCGTATCCGCCAGCCTGCGGAAGACATTCCGGAGATTGTATTTCCGGGAGTCCAGCCTCCTGTTGTCGAGCTCTTCCCAGTAAAGCGGGCAGGAAACCGGGGCTCCGGGGCGGGCCCGGACCGAATACGCGGAAACGGCCGTCTGGCCGTAAGCGTTCCTCAGGACATCGACATATACCCGCCCCGCCCTTTTTTCCCTGCGCTGCTCGACCGTGAGTCCATCGGGGTAAATTTCCGCAAGGCGGCGCGCCACGGAGCGGGCAAAGGCGCGGACTGCATCGAAATCGGCGCCGCGGTCCAGGGGCGTCATTACATGCAGGCCGCTGGACCCGGTCGTCTTGGGAAAGGATTCCAGGCCGAGGCCGCTGAGAAAGGCCCTGAGCCTTTGGGCCGCTTTGCGGACCGGGGCAAATCCTTTCCCTTCAATCCCTTCAGGCGGGTCGAGATCGAAAATCAGCTGGTCCGGGTTGTGCAGCCGGTCCGTGCGGCTCAGGGTGACATGCATGCTGATGCAGGCAAGGTTCGCGAGGTACACGAGGGTTGACTTGCTGTTGCAGACCACGTGAGTTATGCGGCCGCGTTCTTTCTCCACCTCGGCCCTGCCGACCCATTCGGGCACGCGGCCGTCCACGTCTTTCTGGAAGAAACCTTCTTCGCCTATTCCTGAAGGATAGCGCACCATTGTCAGGAGCCGGTCCCGCAAATACGGCAGGATCGTTTCCGCAATCCTTTCGTAATAGCCGATCAGGTCGCCCTTCGTGATCCCGTCATCCGGGAAGATCAGCCTGGCCCGGTTTGAAACCTCGATATCGATCCCGTCGACATTGAGGACTTCATGACCTTTCTTCACCTGATCCTCCCGGGTTGTCCGGCTTCAGGCGTTCAGTTTTTCGCCTGTCACACCATAGAAAGAATTGACCCTGTCGGCCCAGTCTATATCGGCCATGTTGGGCCAGTTGTCCTTGTCAAACCCAGGGGCGGTTTCCAGCTTCTCCTTCCGGATATCGAGGACGAAGGCATGTTCCTCGGGCCTCAGCTGCAGAGCCTTCCAGGGGATGGCAAACAGCTTGTCGCCGAGGCCGGCAATTCCCCCGAACGAGAGCACTGCATAGGCAATGCATCCGTCCCTGAGGTTGATCATGAGTTCTTCTATATCGCCCAGGTCCTCGCCCTGGTGATTTCTTATCGTGTCTCCTATTATCGACGTTGCGGAAAGTACTTCCGGGCTTATGTCGGACTGCTCTACCATAAAACCTCCTCGCCAGCGCTGAGCGCGCGTTTTTTGATTCACGGTTTTCCCAAGGGTACGCAGGCGGGGTCGGATGACCGCGCGCCGGCTTACCCCTGATATGACGCAATTTCCCCGAAGCTGCCCTGCTTACACGGGAGGACGCCGGACCAGTCCGAGAATTATTGAAGCTATAAACAGTACCAGGAAGATGAAGAACAGGATTTTGGCTATTCCCGCTGCTCCTGCCGCTATTCCCCCGAAACCGAAGAATGCGGCGATCAGGGCTATTATAAAGAATATCAAAGCCCACGACAGCATACTCTTTCCCCCTTTCTTTTTTTATTGACCGGGCCTATCCCGGCGTTTGCGCACCTGCACCGGCCTTGCCTGTTTCCAGCTCCAGTTTCAGAGAGAGAAATTTGAGCATGTCTTTCAACGAAATAATGCCGATCAGTTTTTTATCCTCCACCACCATGAGCCTGGTGTTTCCGGTCCGGTTCATTATGGACAGCGCATCCACGGCATCCGCGTCGGGGCTGATGGTGTTCTCGGGCGAGGCATGGGAGGCAAGTTCGGACACGGTATGCCGGCCCCACTCGCCCTTGGGCACTTTTTCGAGCTGCCTTATGGTAATGCAACCCACGGGTTTTTCCTGTTCAGTGACCGGGAACATCTTGTAATGGTACTTGAATACATAATCGCTGACGAGTTCGCCCACGGAAAGCGACGGCCTCACCGATACAGGGTCCTTCACCATGAAACGCCTTACCTTTTCCCCCTCCAGCACCTTGCGCGTCACAACCTGCCGGTAGGATGCCTGGGCCGCTCCCCTCAGGAACATGCCGATCAGGAACCACCACATCCCGCCGATAAAATCCCCGTTTATAACCGAAAGGATCCCGAGGAAAATCAGCAGCAGGCCGAAAAAGCCGCCCATCGCCGCGGAAATCCTTGTTGCCCATTTCAGGTCGTTCTTCCAACTCCACAGGATTGAACGGAGCACCCTTCCCCCGTCGAGCGGGAACGCGGGAAACAGATTGAACACGGCCAGGATTATGTTGATCCCGGCGAGATAAAGGAAGACCCCGCGCACCGGCAATGACCAGGACGTGACTAGGTCGAGCTGGAAAAATCCGTAGATCGCCGCGCCGAGGACAATGCTTGACAGGGGTCCCGCGACCGCCATGAAGAATTCCGCCTTGGCGCTGGGCGGCTCATCGTTCATTTCCGCCACCCCCCCAAAAATGAAGAGGGTTATGCCCTGCATCGGGATGCCGAACTGCCTTGCCACGAGCGAATGGGAAAACTCGTGCAGGATAATCGACAGGAACAGGCCGATGGCGCTGGCAACTCCCATGAACCAGTAAGTGGAGCCGGAGAGGTCAGCGTAATAGAAAGGGAACAGGCCCTTGGACAGGGTCCAGGAGATGAGCAGGAAAAGGATAATCCAGCTCATGTCGATCTTAACATCAAACCCCAGCAAAGAAAAAAGCTTTATCCTGTTGCCGAACATGAGTCCCTCTCGACCGCACACCCCCCCTGCGCCCATTCCGGGCTTAATCTACAAGGGTTGAATCATGGCTGATTTTCATATAAAACAAAAAAGTCCTGCCATAGAAGATACCCTGATTTTCCTGCTCCAATTATATGAAATACGGATGAGATTAAGGATGACCGGTCCGCGTGAAGGTAAATGGCTTTCAGCATTTACGAATCCTTCCGTCCGAAGTATTTCAGACAATTAATCCGGAAAATTCAGGATTTCTTTGATGGACACTCGCCCTTATTGAAGCATTAATTCTTTATGGCTGAGGACATCCGGGAAAATCTGAAAACATGCCTTGATGAAATCGAGTCTCTTGCCGGGAATGCCCCGCCCGGGCAGTTCCCCCCCGGGCTTCTCGATGCGGCCCGGGCTTGCCTGGCAAACGCCCTGGAGAAAGCGAAAGAAGCTCAAAACGCGATCAACCTCTACCGGGCGTTCATGGAAAACGTGCGCGACGGCGTCCTCCTCATCAGGCAGCGGGACGGGAGGATAATCGACGCCAACAAGGCGGCTGCGGATCTTTACGGCAGCAGCCGGGAGGAGCTCCTGTCGAAGGACATTGCCCGGATCAGGGCCCCGGCCCACCGCGTCCTTATTAAAGAGCAAATGGCGAAGGCCGCCCGGGAAGGCATTCTTTTCGAAACGGAACACGTCCGCAGCGACGGGTCAATCATCCCCGTTGAGGTAAACTCCTCCGGCGTGGTTTTGAACGGCGAGCAAGCGCTGATCAGCATCATCAGGGACATATCCGACCGCCGGAGAGTGGAACTGGCGCTGAAGGAAAGCGAAAGCAGGCTCCGGCTGATTGTCGAGAATTCGCCCGACCGGATCTTCCAGCAGGACGAAAGCCTCAGGTATACGTGGTACTCGGGAGCGCCGGTGCAGGGCATGCCTTTTTATATAATAGGGAAGACGGATGAGGAAATCTTTCCCCCGGGCAGCGCCCGCCTGTTGACGGACACCAAAAAGAAGGTGCTGGAAACGGGAAAGGGCGCAAGGCTGCAATTGTACCTCCCCTACCGGGAAAAAGAGTTCTATTACGACTGTTTCTTTGAGCCCATCCGCGACAGTTCGGGCCGGGTCGCGGGAATCGCCGGCTACATCAGGGACATTTCGGAACAGAAGAATAACGAAGAGATTATTTCCCGGGAGCTCGCCCGCATCACGCTGTTGAGGAATATAGCCTCGGCTTCCGCAGGCACCTTGAGCATCGGCGAGATCTGCAACAGGGTCATGGATGAAGTCCGCCTCAACCTCAAGGCGAAGTCCGGCAGCATTTTCTACCTCGATAAAAGGGAAAACGCCCTCGTCCGCCTCGCGCTTTTCGGCCTGGCTGATGAAATGAAAGATGAAATCCAGAAGCTCCCGCTCGACAGCGACTCCAATGCCGTGCGGGTCGTCAACTATAACCTCCCCATCATGACGCACGAAAGCCCCGGGCAGGCCCCGTCAAGCATATCCCGCCTGGAGAGGGCCGGCATGGAGGACATCCGCTGGTTCGCTCTGCCCGTCAAGAGCCGGGGAGAGACGCTGGGCGTCTTCACTCTCGCCTTTGAAGGCACCCGGCCCTTCACGGAAGAGGAAACGGCGCTTTACCGGGCGATTGCCGAACAGCTCGGGATTGCCATCCAGAACGCCCGGCTGTTCCAGGAAGAAGTGGAGTCGCGCAAGCAGGCCCGCTACGAGCTGGACATATCCAATTTCCTCCTGAGGGCCGCCGACGTCCTCACATCCACTATCGACATGCAGAAGGTCTTGAATTCGCTTGCCGACATCGCGCTGGAAATCACCCGCCGCAAAAGAGTGATAATAGGCCTTTTCGAGAACGATGAAATAGTCATCATGGTGTCGCGCGGCCCGCTCTCCCCCACGCCCGGCAAGAGATGGAGGATAGAGGGGCTTTCCTTTTATTTCCGCCAGGCGATCGAAGAAAGGCAGATCATCACCGCCGACTACGACCGGGAGACTTCCCGGGA
>JBDKTK010000232.1:0-20897 GCA_039680225.1 Syntrophaceae bacterium | reverse complement strand
TACGGCTACCTGGACAAGAGGCTGCCGTGGGAAACGCCGATGTGCGCCGGCGTGCATGTCCCGGAATACGGATGTTTCATCACGGACATGTCCACTCCCTGGTGCATGTATGCGTATTACACTGCCGCGGGTATGAGGCCGCTCAGCATGCTCAAGACGCGCGGCGTGGTCTCTCTCATGACCAAGGTGGCCGACACCCTTGACGGTTCAATAACCATGACCGGCGGGGTCATAAAGCCCCTGGGCAAGCAGGACCGGTTCAGGCTCAACGTGGGCAGGTCTTTATCGAGGAAGATATTGAAAAATGCCGGCTGTTCGGACATCTGGTACAGCCCCATTGCCGCGGCGCATCCCGGCGGCACCTGCAGGATAGGGGAAATCGTCAATTCCGACCTGGAAACAAAGTACAAGAATCTGTATGTAGTCGACGGCAGTGTCATCCCCGAACCCTGGGGCCTGCCCCCGGTGCTCACGATTATCTGCCTGGCCAGAAGGTTGTCAAAACACCTTTGCCCATAAAAGAGGAGCCTGCTTTTTGTCAGTCCTCATGGAAAAGTCTCTTCTCCTGAGAGCCGGACGGATGCGGGGGGCGCCCAGCCACAATAAATGGACTGCGGCAGCCCTCGTTTCCGCCGGCATCTTCATTGCCCCGCTCGATGCCATCATTGTCGAGATCATCCTGCCGAAGATGATGGTTTCGAAAACACGGTCTGCTGAAAAATCTGATCAGGGGGTTCTGATGAAAAACGCCGGAACTTTCCAGATTCTGAATTGAATTTCTGCTGAGTACCTCACTCTCTTGGGGCTTTCCGGAAGCCTCGGCGAAAGCGGAATTCCGGTTTTCAAACTGCCGTCTCGCCGGAACGCATTATCCGCACCGCTAAATCACTTTTTGGACGGGCACCTTACAAAGCCGGACCTCACGCCCATTTTTTCAATTCTTTTATGGCACTGTTCAGTTCCCGGCTTGATGAAGGCCCCGATGGTGGTCCCTATCCCCATGTTCGTCATTCCCAGTTTATCCGGGTCCCCAATCGGACCGGAACCGATTGATGCGGTGCTGACACTGCCCCGGAAGGAAGGGCCCCCCGATGCTCCCGCACTGCCGAAACCCGCCGCCTGGCACAAGGCAGGGACGATGACCATAATAAGGGTTATTATCAAAATTTTTCTCACCATCTGTTTTCTCCTTTTTTCTTAAAAAATAACAAAGGAGCAGCCGGCAACACGACCTGATTTTAATCTTCGTTTTAGCGGTACACACTGTAATGATTTGGAACATGTCCGGTCATCCGTTAATAATTTCCAGCGGATTCGGGGAATATACCCCATTTTAGCGGTAATGGATTTTTCACTTTCTTTTCGCCATCTCCGGATATAGATTACGACATCATTAACCGGGGTTTATCTGAATGGGTCCAAAAAAAGCGGTCGTCCTGTCGAGCGGCGGCGTAGACTCCACGACGGCCATGGCTGTCGCCGTGCGCGAAGGTTTTGAGATCTACAGCCTGAGCTTCCGCTACGGGCAGAGGCACAAGATCGAGCTGCAAGCCGCTCAAAGGGTCGCCGCGGCATTGGGAGCCAAAAAGCACCTGGTGATTGATGTCAATCCGGCTGTTTTCGGCGGTTCGGCGCTGACCGATGATATAGAAGTGCCGAAGGGCAGGAGCGATGCGGAGATCGACGCGGAGATACCGGTCACCTACGTGCCGGCCCGCAACACGATATTCCTCTCCTACGCCCTGGCCTGGGCGGAAGTCCTGGAGGCGTTCGACATCTTCATCGGGGTTACCGCAGTGGACTACAGCGGGTATCCGGACTGCCGCCCGGAATTCATCGCGGCCTTTGAAGTCCTTGCGAACCTGGCCACTAAAGCGGGAGTCGAGGGGAAGGCCATACGGATACATGCACCCCTGTTGGACCTGAACAAGGCCGATATTATCAGGTTGGGGCTGGTCCTCGGGGTGGACTACAGCCTGACGCACAGCTGTTACGACCCCGGCCCGGGAGGCGAGGCCTGCGGCGAGTGCGACACATGCAAGCTGAGGCTGAAAGGGTTCCGGGAAGCCGGCATCGAAGACCCGGTCAGATATAAATAATTTTCCAAACGGAAGGGAAACAGCCTTCCGGCCCAAAAAATTTTCACATCACAGCCGATTTTCAAAATTCAACCCGGGTGGTGAGAAAATGGACCTGCTCAATTTTGAAACCGGTCAGCCAGGCGAAATTATTTTTTTAACGCCTTTACAAAATCCGGGTCGTTGAGCACGGTTTTCACCGACTTGTCGATCATGGCGTAGGCATTCTTTTCCAGGACTGCCGGGTCAAGGCTGTTAGTGTCCGCCATGTTTACAGTATAAATCTTCTGCAGGATTGTAACGCCGTCCCTGGTCATGTTGACCCTGAATTCAAAAGACCTGTCCGTCATGGAGAGCATGATCAGGTGAAAATCGGCGATCGCGGGCATGGTCCGGACGTTTTCGTGGATGCGGATGCCGGCCTGGTTGAATGCATCCCTGAAGGTATACCAGAGATATGAACTGAGCAGTTGGGGCGTCTCATAATATACGTTCCGGTCGGGACTGTAATAATGGAAAATGTTGGTGTTCATCGCAGTGTTTGTGAAATTGAGCAGATTGACCTGCGCGCCTTTCAAGGCCGGGTAATTCGCAGGGGAAAACGACGGAATGTATTTATACTGGTTGAGCTGCACATATGCCTTGGGATTTACGCAACCCAATGTGAAAAGGGCTAAAAGGACCAGTACGGAGCATGCCTTGAATACCTGCGATCTCATTTTGCGTTCCTCCTTGAATGGGCTGGGGAATATAAATATGTAATTTGAAGCATGTCAATCACAAAAGCGTAATTATTCCCCCCACAATGCCTCGCGCAACCCTGACGACCTTTCTATCCGCCGGGTGACGGCGGCGCTGAAGATCCCCTTTTTCCCCCAGATAGAGACCTGTTCGCGCGCGCGGGTCACGGCTGTGTAGACCAGCTCGCGGGTGAGCAGGGGCGTGTCCCGGTCGGGGAGGATAAGGACCACGCGGTTGAATTCCGAGCCCTGGCTCTTGTGGACCGTCATGGCGTAGACGGCCTCGTGCTCGGGAAGGCTGAACAGGGGGAAGCTCCGCGTCCCCTCCGCCGCGGTGTCTGCGGAAGCGAAGTAGGCCCGCAGCTGCCGCCTGTTCTGCGGGTCGGGCCAGATTATGCCCACGTCGCCGTTATAGAGGTCGAGGCTGTAGTTGTTGCTCGTGACCATGATGGGGCACCCTTTATAAAAACGGCCCCCCTGGGAGAGGGGCGGGGAAACAAGGCCGGCGGCGCGCAGGATTTCCTTGACGCTTTCATTGACGGCGCCGACCCCGAAGGGCCCCTCCCTGACGGCGCAGAGGATGCGGAAGCCGTTCAGTTTTTGCAGCGCCTCTTCGGGACCCGCCGACCTCAGGACGGGGCCGAAACATTCGAGAACGGGCCCCCTGAGCTCGGCTGCGAGCCGGCGGAAATCGGGGAGGTCGCGCCACTGCGCCTCTGAACTTTTTTCGCAGGCGGCCAGCGCCTCTGCAGCTTTCCCGGCATTCACCGCCCGGCTGAGGTTACCGATGGCGCTCGCCGGCCCGAACCGGAAACTCTCGTCAAGATAAGCAATACAATCGGAGATGCCGGGGCCCGGGTCCGCGCCCTGTCCTTGTCCCGGACCTTTTTGGCCGATGATTTCCGCAAGGCAGTCCCGAATTTCCGGCGAATAGCCGCCGCGGGCGGTCCCCCGGATGTCGCCACAGATATCACCCAGAACAGCGCCGGCCTCAACCGAAGCGAGCTGGTCCCTGTCGCCGAGCAGGATCAGCCGGCACTGGGCGGGAAGGGCCTGGACGAGCCGGGAAAGCAGGGCAAGGTCGGCCATGGATGCCTCATCAAGGACGACTGCATCCAGGTCGAGCCTGTTTGCCCGGTCATGGCGGAACCCGCGGGGGGCCCAGCGCAGGAGCCGGTGCACTGTCGAGGCCTCGACGGGAATGGCCGCCCTGATGTCTGCGGCGCAATCCATGGCTTCGATCTCCGGCCTGATCGACTCCTGGAGCCGGCCGGCCGCCTTTCCCGTCGGGGCGGCCAGCGCGGTGCGCAGGGGCCGTCCATCAGCATTGGCAGCATTGGCCGCCAGTTCGTTCAAAAGGGCGATTGTCCGCGCCACGGCCGAGGTCTTCCCCGTTCCCGGACCGCCGGTGATTACGGTAAGCGGCTTGAGGGCCGCGATCACGGCGGCCCGCTTCTGGCCGGGGGACCCCTTGGGGAAAAGGCGGTTGATTTTTTCCCTCAGCGAAGCCTTGTCATATTTCATCAGGCCGGAAGCGCGGGACTTGAGATCTTTCGCGAGAATGTCTTCGTATTCCCAGTAGCGGTAAAGGTACAGGCGCGGGCCGTCGAGGACAAGCGGCCGGTATTCCCCCGGGCGGCCTACCGCGGGGCTCTTCACAAGGGCGGCCCTGAGTTTGGCGGTATCGATAATCTCGGTCCCGCTTTCATCCCCCGGCGTTTTTATTTCGGATGACAGGTCCAGGCAGATGTTGCCCCGGCCCCGGGCATTGCTCGTCAGCGCCGCGGCCGCGAACAGCTCCGGGGAGCCGTCGCCGGAAACCCTCGCCAGGAAGCGGGCGAACTGGATGTCTATTTCGGAAAAGCCCTGGCCGCCGCTCATTTAAAATCCCCATTCCCGTCAATACGGACCAGTTCTTTTTCAAGGGTTTCGATCAGTTCCCCGGCGGGGCGGTCCCGGAAGACGCCGCCGCCGCCCGGCTCGCCGAACCCCCGCAGGTAGACGTAAAACACTCCCCCGAAATGTTTCCCATACGAATAGTCCGGCACGCGCAGCTGCAGGTACTTGTGAAGCGCCAGGCAGTAGAGGTGGTACTGGAGGAAGTAAAAATGCTCTGCCATGGATGCGGCAAGCTTCGCGCCT
The DNA here is from genome assembly GCA_039680225.1 of Syntrophaceae bacterium. Taxonomy (GTDB): domain Bacteria; phylum Desulfobacterota; class Syntrophia; order Syntrophales; family UBA4778; genus JBDKTK01. The sequence goes on along the minus strand of JBDKTK010000232.1, from coordinate 15,937 downwards.
TCGTAATTTCCGGGCGAGTGCCCGAGAAAATTGGACTTCCAGTCCGCGAGATAAAACCTGCCGTTTGAGGCGAATACCAGATCGATGAAGCCCCGCATGAATCCGCGGCAGGGTTCGAACTCAAGGCTGCCGAGCTTTTCCGGGAACCCGTCCGGACAGCGGCAATCTCCGCCGGAGAATTGTTTGAACATCCCGCCCAGCGAGGCGGGGGTAATCCGGTTGAGCGGGATATAAAAGCCGAGTTCGTTGAGGCGCTCTGATTTCGACAAGGCGGCAAGTTTCAGCCCGTTGCCGTCGAGGTCGGCGGCGAGGACGTTGCGGGCCATCGCGCTTACGGGCGCAGTCCAGTCCGGATCGAAGCCGTGCTCGACGAGCTTTCTTGAGGCAAGTTCCTCAAGCCCTGAAATGTCGCGGAAATCCATTTCTTCAAAGAGCTTGTGGAAGAAGGTCCCGGCATGCGCGCCCCGCGGGAAACCGGTGATCGTTTTTTCCGCTCCGGGCCCCGGCTCTCCCGGCACCCCCGATTCCCCCGATTCCAATGTCATGCTGTCGTAATCAGGCGTGCCGGATTCGATATCGGGACGCCTCCGGATGTTTCCGGCGAGCGATGAAAAACTCGCGACCAGCCAGTCTCGTTCCACGGCGGCCTTGAATTCGCGCAGGACCGGGATTCCCGGGTCTGTCTCAATTGGGGACAATTCAGGCCCGGCACCCATCGGATGGCTGATTACCGAAACCGCCCCCTTTGAGCTTTTTTGCAGGGTGTCGATACCGGCGCGCCAGTCCGCCGCTCCCAGTTCTTTCACGTGCTTTTTCAGGTTGTCGACAATCGTGTCAGGGCCGCCTTCAACGGGGTGCAGGATGTAAGCCGGCGCCGAGGTGAATGAATCTGCAATGCGGCCCCATACAAGGCAGCACCGGTTCTTGGCCCTGGTGAGGGACACGTACAAGAGCCGGACATTTTCGGCAAGGACCTCCATCCGGGCCTGCGCCTCGAGCTTCGGGTCCGGCGGGGACAGGGCGAGGTTCAGCTTCCACCCGTCCTGCTGTTTATTGTCCTGTTCCCGCCCTTGTTTCTCCCCTTGTTTCTCATGGAAAAGCAGGTAGTCCTTTTTTTCCATCCTGCCGTCCCAGTTAAAGGGACAGAACACGACGGGGAATTCGAGGCCCTTGCTCATGTGAATAGTGATTACCTTGACTGCGTCGGCATCGCTCTCCAGCCGGAGCTGGCGGACATCCCGAGCCTGCGGGTCCTGCCCGGATTCCCCGGTGCGCCGCAGGGCGAGCCAGTCAACGAGCGCTGCAATGCCCGGCTTGCGTTGCGCCTCCTCCCGGTGAAGAAGTTCCCCGAGGTGGAGGTAATTGGTGAGCCGCCTTTCGCCGTCGGGTAGGCGGACCATTCTCTCCCGGACATTTTCGTCATTCAGAAGCTGCCTGAACATTACCAGGAAAGCGCTGCGTTCCCACGTCTCGCGCCACTTCCGGATGAGGGCGCGCCTTTCTTCCCTGCGGGCGCTGTCGGCAAGCAGTGTTTCCAGCGATTCGGCCGTGAACCCGATGATGTCCGCGGCGAGGGCGGCCCTCAACGCGCTTTCGGAAGCGGGCTCCGCGATTGCGCGGAGCACCCTTTCGAGGTCGACAGCCTCGTCGCTTGCGAAGAGGTCGGCGTCGCTGTACAGAACGGAATTGATCCCCCTCTCCCGGAGGGCCCTTTGGACCATCCGGGCCTCGCTGTGCTTTCTCACGAGGACGGCGATGTCGGCTTCCCGCAGGGGGGCATCGCCCAGCATGGCCTGTCCGGACCTCCCGAGCCCGACAAGCCTCGATATTTCCCCGGCGACCGACATGGCGATGACGCTTTTGGCCCATCCCTTGGGGACCGGGTCCTGCGCGCCCCTCACAAGCCAGATATTGAACGGAGGTTCCGGTTTGCCCTTGAAGGTGAGCGTCTTCAAATTTTCGTGGGGCTCGGAGCGCGCCTCCCTGAACTTTATCCCTTCAAACAGGAAGGGGTTACGGGCCCCTGCGAAAACCGCGTTCACGGCGTCGATCAGGGGGGGCTCCGAGCGCCTGTTGGCGAGCAGCGTGTGGCGGTTCTCCACTTCCGACGAGGCGTGGAGGTAAGTGAACAGGTCGGCCCCCCGGAAGCCGTAGATGGCCTGCTTGGGGTCCCCGATGAGGAACAGCGTCCCGCTGCCGGAAAAGATGCGGCTGAATATGGAATACTGGACGGGGTCGGTGTCCTGGAACTCGTCAACCAGCGCCGCCTTGTAGCGCAAGCGGACGGCCTGGGCGAGGCCCTTCCCGCGGCTGCCTTCCAGGGCATTGTTGACACGCGTGAGGAGGTCCTCGAATGACTGGGCGTTCAGGGCCTGTTTGCGGCGGGCGAATTCCGCCCGGAAATACCTGAACATGTCACCCTTCAGGAACAGGATTTTCCGGTCCATCTCCGCTTCAATTGCCGCAGCCGCCTTATAAAATTCCCCGCATGATTCGAAGAAAGGGTGCCGCGGGCATTCGCCCCCTTTTTTTATGCACCCGCCGAGATATTCCGGGGTGAACTTTTCAAAGTCCCCGGATACAGGGAAGAGAATTTCAGCCGAAAGGTAGTTATCCATTGCCCCCGTGATCTTCCCCGGGTTGCGGTATTTGTTTTTATTGAGGCCGGGCGACGAGAGCGCCTCCAGGACTTCCTCCCTGGCGGCAGGCCAGGCCCTCTGCAGCCTCCGGAACATATCTTTTGCGGGCCCAAGCGGCGGCAGTTCAACCGGCCCTGTCTCGGGGATTATCGATACCTGCGGTTGGGAGGTGCCCCTGGAGAGCAGTTCCTGGAGCTGCTTCATCGCGCAGCTCTTTTGCGCGTAGCGGAAGAAGTCCCGATCGATGGGATAGAACCGGGTCCTCCAGAAGTCGTCCAATACCTCGGCCCTCAGTTCGGAATCGTCCGGGAGCAGTTCGGAATCGAAGGCCGCCCCGCTTTCGAAAGCATGTTCCCGCAGGACCCGCTGGCAGAATCCGTGGATGGTGAAGATCGACGCCGTGTCGAAGTCGCGAAGCGCGTCCTCGAGGAGCCGGACGGCCCTGGCCGGATCGTGGTTAGCGACAAGGGTTTCCACGAAGGCATCGCCGGTTTTCACGCCGGAAAACGCATCGAGGGCCTCGCGTATCTTCTGCCTTATCCTGCCCCGCAGTTCCTTGGTGGCCGCCACGGTGTAAGTGACTACCAGGATCTCCCCCGCCGTCATCCCTTTCTCCAGGACAAGGCGGATGAACAGGGATGTCAGGGCATACGTCTTTCCCGTCCCCGCGCCTGCCTCGATCAGGTGCACCCCGTCCAGGGGGCATGCGGCAGGGTCGAAGGGCAAAGGTTCATTTTCGGATATCGGTCTCATTTCAGCTCTTCTCGAAATCCCCGTGCTCGAGCGCCGGCTTTATTATCTCGATTGCGAGTTTCCCGAATTCCGTTCCTTCCATCAGGTCTGTGCCGAGGAAGCACCTGCGGACATAGGGGTCCTCGATTTCTCCCCGGGAATAATCCGTGCCTTCAAATTTCCTGAGCGCCCTTTCCCCGGCGTCATCCTTGCCGTTGAATTCGGCCTCGGCATAAGCCCACGATGCCTGAGGGAAGAACGGCGCCGGCTTCCTGAGCCCCTGCCAATAAATTTCCATGAGCTTGCTCAAAATGGCCGGGCTGTCCCCGGGGCACTTGTAAACGCACTCAAGCTCGCCCGTGCACAGGGCCGAAACAGCGGGGGCGGGGTGTCCCGAGCCGGAAATCGCGCAGTCCAGCACGAGGTGCGCGATCCAGAAGGTTACCAGGTCGCGCTCGGAGCAGCGCGTCCTGTGGCGGATGAAGCCGCCCGGGTACAGTCCGGGAATCGCGCCGCTTATCCTGAATCCGGAAAGAGAAAGATCGACCGTTATTGCTTCACCGGCAGCGCCCGCCCGGAGGTCAATCACCCTTTTCGCGAGCCTCTCGATGGAACCGCAGGCGTCCTCGAACCAGCACTCGCCCGGTGTCCCCGGCGGGATGAGCCCGCCCGCCCTGAGGCGTTCCAGCTCGCCTCGTATGCTGCGCCCCAGCAAGGCCTTTTCCAGCAGATCGGATTCCAGTTCATACCTGTCGAGCCCCTGGACGGCAAACGGTTCGCGTTCGTCAAGGACGTCCGCCCTGTCGTCAAGGATGAGCCCCAGCCTCCTGGTCAGGAGGAACCTGGCCGGGTTGGCAAAGAACCTGCAAAGGTCGTCAATCGAGATATTCCGGTAATCCGCATCCGGTTCCGAAAGCCCGGCAGTGAAGAATTCCGGAGCAGACCGCGGCCTCCCCATTGCCAGGCAGCGGGCAGCCTCGAAATTCTCCCGGGAGTAGCTGATCAGTCTTTCCCCTGGAGACGGTCTGAAGTATTTTGGATTGAAGGCCTGGAGGGCATGCTTCACGGTGATGCGGGACATCCCGTACCCGCTCGCGAGATAATCGAGCAGTTCGCTCACGAGGACCGAGGGGGGGCGCTCGGAGTTGTCCCGGATATCCTGGCCGATGTAGCTCAGGTAAAGTTTCTCCCGGGCCGACAGAATCGTTTCCAGGAAGAGGTACCTGTCATCGAGGCGCCGCGACCGGTCGCCGGGCCGGGGTCCTTTCGCCATGAGGTCGAATCCCGGGGGCGTCGACTCGCGCGGGTATGCGCCGTCGTCCATTCCCAGGAGGCAGATAACCTTGAAGGGGATGCTCCGCATGGGGAGCATGGCGCAGAATGTTATCCCTCCCGAGAGGAACCCTCCGCCGAAACCATCCCTTTCCAGGCGCCGCTTCAAATGGTCGCGGACTATGTCGATCCCGACTTCCCGGCCGAGACTCTCGTTAAATGTTTTAAGCTCGAGGACCGCCTTCCTCAGGAAGCGAAGGTCCTGCGATATTTCGTCCCGGGCGGGGAAGAAATCGCCGATGATGCCGGAAAGGAAATCCGCCCATCCTGCCAGGGTGCGCTCCCGTTTCAGCTCCGCTGCCGCAGTGAAGAGCTTTTCGGTGAATGCGAGGAACCTTCCGAGGACCTCGGAGGCGCTGCCTTCCATGTCGAAAGGAAGGACGCCGCCGAAGAGTTCCCCCTCCTTTGCCGGCAGGGCATAGCCAAGGAGCATGCGGTCGAGACCGGCCCGCCAGGTGTTCTGGGCGAAAGACGGGACCCCGAGCTCCTCCCGGTGCGCTCCGTCCAGGCCCCAGCGGATCCGGGCGTCTCGGACCCATTCCCGGATCTTCTCCACGTCGGGTTCGGTGAGCGAGAACTTGTCCCGGATTTCCCCGGATTCGAGGATTTCCATGACCTGTCCGGCGCCAAACCTGCCCAGGGGAAGCTCGAGCAGGCCGAGAAACGCGGAGACAGTCCTGCTTTCAACCCGGATTCCCTTATCGGCTATGCTGAAAGGGACCCGGCGCGGATCGTTTTCGGGAATCGAGAAAACGGCCTCGATGAACGGCGCGTAAGCTTCCATGTCCGGCATCATTACCAGGATGTCCCGGGGCCGGACATCGGGGCGGGACTCCAGCAGGGCGAGGATGTTGTCCTGCAGGACCTCGATTTCCCGCATGGGGCTGTGGCAGGAATGGACCTCTATCGAATAATCGGGGGGGAAATCGGGCGTTCCTGCGCTGCGGCCCTTTTCCGGCGGTCCGTCCCGCAGCTCCAGGATGTCCGACTGGACGCAGTGCAGAAGGCTGTCCCTGCCCGGGTTCGCGTACGTTTCGTCCTCGCCGCAGTTGAGCGCCTGGAGCATGTCGAAGAAGTCCCGGCCCAGCATTCCCATGGAGGCAAGCAGGGTGTTGCCCTTTTCGAGGTGCAGGTCCTCTTCGGATACCGCTTGCGCCCTGCGGGTGATCCGGGTGATGTCCCGGCCCGACACGATGTTGGCCCAATACTCCCGGCACGGGTTCATCACGTACAGGTGCACGTCCGTGAACCTGGAGACGGCGCCGAGGGCGCGCAGGTGGAAGGGGGGGAGGGCCGAAATTCCAAACACGGAGAACCTGGCCGGGAACCCTGCCGCGGGCGCCTGCCGCGACGGCGCTTCCCCTGCTTTCGCCAGGAACTCCTTGAGGAGCGCCGCACGGTGGGGATATTTGATTTTCCCGGCCAGCTCCCGCCAGAGCAATGCCTGCCATCCTTTGCCGTCCTTGCCCCGGCCGTTTTCCCAATCCAGGACCATTTCCGGACGGAAGAGCAGGTATTGATCAAAAACGTCGGCTATTTTCCGGGACAGCTGGTAAAGTTTGAAGTCCGCCGGCCCTTCTTCGAGATAGTCCCTGATAGCGGCGAAGGCGGGGTTGTCCAGAAAACGGGGAAGGGCGTCCATTATCTTCCAGCCGAGAGTTTCCGGCTCAAAAGGGGAATCCTTTAACGCGGGCGGCAGCAGCATCCCGAATATTTCCCCGATGAAGCTGTTGGGGAAGGGGAAACGGCAATTTGCGCAGACGCCGTGGCGGTTTGCCAGTTCCATTGAGACCCAGCGCTCCATGCCGGAGCTCTGCACCAGGACTATTTCGCTTGCGAAGGGGTCGGCAAGGGGGACCTCGAGCAGTTCCGAAAGTCGGTCAATCAGGATTTCCAGGCGGTTGCTGCTGTGAAGGATTAGTCCGGGCATTCGCTTTGGGCGCTTTCAGGATAAACTTGAATCAATGAGGTCGCGGGCTTTGCAGTGCCAGAACCACCATATAGAATGAAGCCCCAAAAATCAAAAAAAAAGGCCGGTCATAACTGCCGGCCCTCGTGAACAGCTTAAGATAAGTTTCTGTTAAAATGAATAACTGAGCAGCGCGCCGCCCGATGCCCTTTCCGAGAACTGGCCCTCGATATTGACGGTCAGCCCTTTTACACTAAAGCTCGCGCCGGCATAAGCGCCGAAATTGTTTTTGTTCTTTACAGAGGCATCATATGAGGCGGATGGACTAGGCGCTGTAAATGTGTCGGTTACATCAGCGCGAGTCCAATACAGGTAAGGTCCGGCATAGACCTTTATGCTGTAAGGCAATTTAGCCTGAAGGGCCCACCCTAAACTTATATTGTACATGTTCTTGATTTCTGTTGAGGCAAAGAATGGAATAGAGGCATCTGAGCCGGTCATATCATCCTTGAATTTTCCGAGAAAATAGGTCCCCTGGATGAAACCGCCGACTCCTAAAATGTCATCCACGGGGAAAAATCCCTTCAGTCCGGCCGTGCAGAAAGGGATCATGTCGCTGTCATAGTCATTTTTTGATGTTATCAGCGCCGGGCTGTCGGATTTGAAATAGTCTTCGACCAGCATATCCGACGAGCCGCCGCGCAAATAGACTTCAAAATTGCCGAACGACCTGGCCGCCTGCAAATAAGTCAGATTTTGTTGCAGAGTATAGTCTGTATCGTCGATTCCCACTTTCTCCTGATTGAAAAAATAGCCCACGCCGATGCTCCAGTTGTCATTTTCCCCTATGGGTTGAGGCGTTCCGAACTGTCCAGCCCATACATTCGCGCCCAAACCGACGGCCAGAAAGATGAGAGATGCCAAAGTTAGTTTGAAGGGTTTCATTTTGTCCTCCTGAATTATGAAAGTATCTTTTATTACATTATAATGTAGGAAAAAGCAACATTGCGTCAGGGTAAAATTTAACTAAATGGCTTGGGAATTCATGTCCCGGCCTGATCATTGTTGATATTCTGCTGATATCAGATGATTTTCCGCCGCGGGCTGTAATTTATTCAGGCGCTGTTTTGAAATTTGCCTGTTCGGTCCTCCAATAAATAAATGTAAAATTTAATTTGATTTGCACGAATAGAAGGCATAGGTCATTTCCTATGCCGACCCCCGAAAGGGGAAAATTGAAATGGAATACAAGAGACAAAAGGGTCCGGATCGAGTATCCGCCCTTCACGGACGAGAATTTCTCCCCCGCAAAATGAAGAAATTGAGTGGATAATTTCGCTGAGAAATGTTTAATGGTGCTGCTGTTTGACTATTTATTCAGTTCCGGGCTGATCGCCATGTTTGAGATGATTTCCTTCATGACGACCACGGCCAGCTTGGGGGGATTAAGCAGGCGGATGATAAGCCTGAGGACTGTTTTTTTGTCCTCTTCGTTAAGCATGGAAACGTAATAGCGTATCAATTCGTCGAGGTTGCGGCTCTTGTCGATGGAATCAATATTAATAATTTCAATGCCCTTGTAAAATTCCGATTCATGGACGTTCAGCTTTTCGCAAAGTTTCTTCATCATCTCCGAGCCGATATTCCGGGAGCCCTTCCTGCCGGAGGGGTAAAGCAGGGCGTATGCATAGGGCTTTTTCACGTCCAGGATCCGGGCCAGCTCGGGGACGTTCATCCCTTTGCGGTCGAGAATTACCTTGAGGTTCATCTTTTTGATATCATCAATCCGCATCGCGTTATTCATTTTGCTGGACATTTTCGGCTCCGGATGATGTAAAGGGATTAATGTTTGTTTGTTTATTATCACAACACAACAGGCAATGACAAGGAAAAGATCAATGGCAACAACAGTTTCCACGGGAGAAAAGAGGGGAGTAGAAATGAAGAGCCGTGTTGCTCGTACGATTGGTAAATCTTTGGGGCGCTCAATATTTCTCTTTTTGATTATTGCCATCGCGGCCGTGACGGGCTGCGTCAATATTGAGGCCGCCAACCGGCACCTCAATTACGGGCTCGCTTACATAGAAACGGGCCAGTACACTCCCGCCCTGAAGGAGCTCATGGAGGCCGAAAAGAACAACCCGCGCGACCCCAAGATCCATTACTACCTCGGCGTCTGTTATCACGGCAAGGGACTTACGAAGGAGGCTGTCGCTGAATTCAAAAAAGCGGTTTCCTCGAAACCGGATTACTCCGAGGCCCATAACTACCTGGGTTTGCTATACACTGAAAGCGGCGAGCTGGACGATGCGATTACGGAATTCCGGACGGCCCTGGCCAACCTGCTTTATGAGACCCCGTCCTTCGCCATGAGCAATCTCGGCTGGGCATATTATAAAAAAGGCGATTACAAAGCCGCCTTCAATCAGTACCAGGAAATCCTGAACAGGGACCCCAACTCGATGATCCTGCCGATAGTGGAAAGGAACATGGGGATTGTGCTGCTGGCCCAGGGAAAATACGGCCAGGCCCTGGAGCATTTGCGCAAGAGCCTCGAGATCGCTCCGGATTTCGCCACGGAGCAGGCTCATTATTGGATAGGGAAGGCCCTTGCGGGGCAGGGCAAATTAAAGGAGGCCCAATCCGAGTTTGAAAAGTCCGTCAAGGCCGCCCCCAATTCCAGGTTTGCGGCGGATTCTGCCGCCGAGCTGGAGAAAATGAAGCAGAAACCGGCGCCTGTTACAGCTGATGCCCGCCCCTCTTCCGAATCGCCGGGTCAGGCACAGAAGGGAGGACCTGAACCTGCCAAACCTTTAAAACAGGAAGCTCAAAAAATAACCTCGATACCGGAAGGAAAGGTGAAAGCACCTGCTGAAGAGGATCCGAAGGGCGTTTCCGCGCCGAATGCAGTCCCGTCATGGCACATTGCGAAAAGGGGTGAGACGCTTTATTCCATAGCCCGCGTCTACAATGTGACGATCCAGGCGCTTTGCTCGGCAAACGGCCGGTCGATAAACCACCGCCTGAAGGTAGGGGAACGGGTTTTAATCCCCGCCCAGGGTCCGGCCAGGGTTAAAAAGGAAACAGCCGGGCAAGACAGGTTCACAACATACCATGTCAAACCGGGCGATTCCCTGACCTCGGTCGCCAAAAAGTTTCACACGACAATGGCCGATATAAAAAAGCTGAATAATCTGAAAGCTGATACGCTCAAAATGGGGCAGGTATTGAAGATACGCACAGGCGAGTAATCATTTTGCCTTCTTGATAAGGCTCTCCATGAAAGCGGACCTCAACGGCCTGATCGCCATCAGGGCCCTGACCGGCGGTGTCTTCTCCAGCAGCGAGATGATCCTCCCGAGGGCGCGGTAATTCCAGCTTTCGTGGCCTTCAAACAGCAGGTCCCCCAGCTTGCCCCGCTCAATTGCCATGGATGCAATTTTGTCGAAGACAGTCTCCGGGGTGTAGACCTTTTTATCCCGGGCCTTCATTTTCACGGCCCCTGACTTGCATGCCGAGCAGCAAACGCCGCAGCCGAGGCACAGGGCCTCTTCGCATCCGGCCCGGCCGCGTTTCTTCCCGTCCTTTTCAATAATATCGAGAGTAATTGCCCCTACCGGACAGATTTTTACGCATTTCCCGCATCCCTTGCATTTTTCTTTGTCGATGCGCATGAGCCAGTTGGAAGTCACGATCGCATTTTTAATGTCGAATCTCCTGATGGCCTTCATCATGCCGCAGCAGCACCCGCAGCAGTTGCACATGTAGGTCAGGTCCCTCTTCACGTTGTCGCCGGTCTGAACGAGCCCGCTCTCCTTGGCCTGCTCCAGTAATTTCATGCCTTCAGCTGCAGTAATCATTTTGCCTATTCCGTTCCTGACGATCGATTGCGCCCCGAAATTCAGGGAAAGGCAGATCTCCAGAGGGGCCGAGCAGGCCTTCCCCAGGTGGCTTTCCATGTGCCGGCATGCGCACAGGGAAACCGCGATGGCCGATGCAGAGGTTATTATGTGGCTGGCCCGCTCCCAATCAAGAATCTCGGTGAAATCTTCCGGCCCCAGCGCCTCTTCACGCACGAGGGAGCGCCCCAACTGCGTTTCCTTTTGAAAAACGGCCCGGGAGAACCTGTCATCCTGGCCCATGTAGATATCGAAAAGCCGCGCCAGCTCGGCCATGGGCAGCCCCTCGCGGGCCCTCATGAAGGTAAATTCAAAAAAGCCGATGACGACCGGGGCCAGTGAGACGTAGCGTTTCTCTCCCCGGTGGAAATCGATGATGAAACCCCTCCGGGCCAGGTCCGTCATTTTCTCATCAAGCTCGCCAAGCGGAACTTTCGTTTTCCGGGAAATGCTGTTCAAAGAAGCAAAGCGGGTCGGTATCTGCCTGGCCAGCTCGGCATCGGCGGGGGAAAACAGCAGTTTCAGGATTTGCATGAATACAGGTGAATCGGGAGCGCCCGTAACGTTCCTGTTAAGGCGCTGCTGCAGCAGCCGGTATTCGCGGGCGGGATTTGTGAGGTGGCCCATATTGGCGGGATTTATATCATCAAGGCGTACGGTTGGAAAGGTATTTACCTCTAATCCTTGAACTCCCGGAAATTCAGCTTCGGCGCAGTTAAAAATCAGGCATTCCTTTATAGAGAGGGGCTTCCAGTCACATTAAGATTGTGCTGGGTTATTTATATATACGCCGAAAAAACGGACAAAATACGTTTTTCGATTAAAAAAGAAAGGAGGTAAATATGGAAATCAGAAAATTGCTTGCAGTAGTAATTGTGTTCTTATTCGTACCGGCATTCGCGGCGCTTGCTTTCGGCCAGGCTTCCTCGACGGGGCAGGGCGCAGGCGCCCAGCCCGGGATTAACTCGGGATCGGCAGCGGGAACGGATGCGCCGGAATCGGGTGCCGATATGGGCGCGGACAGGAACCCTCTGGTCGAGCCGCCCGGAGGTCCTGACGTGAGGCCGCGAGAGGGAACGACGCCCGCTCCGGAGTTCGGACCGGGATCTCCTTCGAAAGAAGCCCCCGGCGCCCCCGGGACAGAACCCATGACCGTGCCGTCCACCACCCCGGGCGGAGCTGCTGCTCCGGCGCCTGCGGCGCCGTCGGCTGTCAGCCCCGGACAGGACCAGTCAATGGGAGCGCCCCAACAGCAAATGCCTTCAGCCGCGCCTTCAGATATGGGCACCGCTCCCGCACCTGTGATGACTTCACCCGCACAGCCGGGTGGCTATCCTTCCGGCGCTCAGATGGAGCAGCCCTCCCGTACATACGCTCCCGGCGGATTTGTGGAGCCGCCCCAGGGTCCCGATATCCGGCCTTTCGGAGGTACTGCACCTCCTCCGGGATATACCCCGGAACAGCAGTTGAGGGCCCCCGGAACAGCTCCCATCACCCTGCCTTCGACCAGCGTTGTAGTCCCGGGTCAGCCGCTGCCCTATCCGGCCGCGCCCGGCGGTACGCCTGCTCAAGCACCGGCCCGGCAGCAGCCGGCAATGCCTCAATCTCCTTCAATGGTTCAGCCTGCTCCTTCTGCTCCCCAATCAGGCCCGGCTTTAGCGCCTTCACCGGCAAGGCCCGAGGCCTCTCCTTCCGGTGCCCAACCGGGATTGTCGTCTGAACAGCAGGGTCCCGACATCATCATCATAACCCCGGTCCCGCAAAGCTCTTCCGCTCCCGGTACGGTAAAGTAATCATCAGAAGCAAAACAAAAGATGCGCCTTTCGGGGCGCATCTTCTTTTTTTATCCCTCTCCCGCCAGGAAAAGGGAGATCAAGGACGAGGACTTATCGTCTTCATTCCGGGCGGACCGCCCGGCTTAAACTCCTCAGGTCCCGCCGTATCCTATCTTCACCTTGCCGTTTTCGACAATGACGGGAACATCCCTCCTGCCGTTTGAAAGTTTCAGCATCTCCTGGAGCTTTGCCTTGTCCTGTTTTACGTCATAGTACTCGGCGCCGCTGTAAGCCGACCTGGCCGTGTCGGTAAATGGTCAGCCCGCCTTCCCGTAAATAATCACCCCGCTTGCCATATTTCCTCCTCCTGAACCTGCTCACTTTTTATTATAGCTGATCCTGTATATCGCCCCAGCATGGTCGTCTGAAACGAGCATCGAGCCGTCGGGCATGACCAGCACGTCGACAGGCCTGCCCCACGCTTTTCCGGACTGCAGCCAGCCTTCAGCGAATGTCTCATATTTCACAGCCTTATTATTTTCAAGCCTGACAAGGATGATCCTGTACCCTATGGGGGTGCTGCGGTTCCAGGAGCCGTGTTCCGCAATAAAAATCTGGTTGCGGTACCCGGCCGGAAACATCCCGCCCGTGTAGAAGCGCATCCCGAGGGCGGCCACATGCGGTCCGAGTTTGATTTCCGGTTGGGTATAATCGGAGCAGTTCCGTCCTCTGCCGTACTTGGGATCGGGTATGTTTCCCCCGTGGCAATAAGGAAAGCCGAAATGCAGCCCTTTTCTGGGGGCCCGGTTCAATTCGTCGGGAGGGATGTCGTCACCCATCAGGTCGCGGCCGTTGTCCGTGAACCACAGCTCTTCCGTTACAGGGTGCCAGTCGAAACCGACCGTGTTGCGGACGCCTTTCGAAAAGATCTCGATCCCGGGCTCGCCCGGCCTGATCCTTGTTATTGTCGAATATATCTCTTTTTTCGGGTCGCAGACGTTGCAGGGGGCGCCTACCGGTATGTATAAATAGCCGTCGGGCCCGAACGCGATGAATTTCCAGCCGTGCCACTTGTCATCCGGATATCTGTCATTGACCACAACCGGCTGCGGAGGGCTTTTAAGATTCCTTTCAATCTCGTCAAACCGGATGATGCGGCTTATTTCCGCAACATAAAGCGATCCCCGGCGGAAGGCCACCCCGTTAGGGCTGTCGAGGCCTTTCGCCAGGGTAATGACTTCTTTTGCCCGGGAGAAGTCTTTTTCCGGCGTAACGGCGTAAAGTTTGTCCTTGCGCGTCCCCACAAAGACAATTCCGTCCGGGCCGGGAGACATTGAGCGGGCATTCGGGACTTGAGCGTAAACAGAAATTGCAAATCCAGGAGGAAGCTTGATTTTATGAACAGGAAGGTCCTGCGCCGCCCCGGCCGGGCCTGTCGCGGCAAGTCCCGGGAAAAGCAGAAATATCGCGGCGAGAAATTTACAGCTCTTCCAGCAGCGTGGTGAATGTGTCATGGTGATCTTCTTCGCTTTCGAGGATCTTCCTGAACATATGTGCGGTTATCACGTCTTCCTCGCTTTGTGCCACATTGATGATGTGTTTGTAAAGCCTTATTGCGGCCTCTTCCGATTCCCTGTCGGCTTCCAGCATTTCCCTGAGGCCGTTCCCAACCGTAATCGGGTCGGGGGCCGTGGTCGGGACGCCCCCGAGGTAATTCAGGCGTTCCGCAATCTCCTCTGCATGCTTCATTTCGGTAATGGAAATCTTTTTAAACGCATCCTTCACGGCATAGCCTTTCACTCCCTTCCACAGCACATGCTGCCACATGTACTGGATGGATACCTGGAGCTCCCTGGCGATTGCCTTGTTCAAAAGTTCCAGCAGTTCCGGTGATGCCATTCCTGTCCCTCCTTTTTTGATGTATTTTTTAACTGGGGATAAAGAGATATTTTCAGCGTAGCAAAATGAATTCCCGGGGGGAAAGACAAATTTGAGAGGAAAAAGCGACAGGCGCGACAGAAAAAAGGCATAAAAAAAGCCCCGGGTGGCCGGGGCTTTTCAACTGATCCGAAATTTTAGAAGGTCATGGCCAGCTGGTGCATCAGCAGGTAACAGTCGTCGATATTGGCAGCCGCATTCGTTCCTTTGAAGTAATCTCCGGCCCAGAAGTACCCGAACCCGATAGTGTATGTGAGATTGGGATATATTTTATAAGCTGCGGTAATGTCGAACTCGTTCCCGATATGGTCGTCAAACCCGGCGCGCGTCTCATCCTGCTTCATGTAACTGAAGGATGCCTTCAGGGAGAGTTTCGGAATGGGGCTGTAGCCGACGTATCCCTGGTACAGCCACAGGTTTTGCTCGCTCCACCCGCCCCGGAAGTCCACTCCGCCGGAGGGCGTCCCGAATCCTATCGTGTTGGCATAACGGCCGCCCAGCCATTTGCTGAACCTGTCGTTGCCCAGCATTAAAGTGGGGTCCCAGTCACGGCCGCCGCCGTGGGAGACCGTCACGTCGCTGTCGTTCGGGTCGTCGCCTTTTATATAGGCAAACATGGCGCCGATATAAGCTGGGCCGACATTGACCTTGCCGTTGAGGTAAGCGGAGAGCCCGTCGATGTCCAGATCATTGCCGGTGGACTTCTGCTGAAATTCGCCTGTTGTCCAGTACAGTTTTCCCTCCAGGTCAACCGGGCCGAGCTTCGCCTGGAAAAACGGGGAGATTTCATAATAATTCAAAGTGGCAGCGGTTAAACCTGCAGGGGTGACCCTGGTGTTCCAGATGTCATAGGTCGTTGCTCCAGTGGTTTCGTAATGTTCCCAGAGCAGCTGGAGACCAGCCTGTCCCGATTTCCACTTGTAAGCGCCCTGGAGCGCGTACCTGTCCCAGTCCGAAGGCTGATAGGCAGTGGGGTCGACATTCGATTCCTTGCAATTTTCCCAATATGCGCTCAATGTGACCGGGCCGATTGGGGCCGTGTAGCGGATCATCGCGCCGGAGCTGGCGCTCGTGTTGCCGAACGCGACCGGGCTCCAGTAGCCTTGCGCCTGGTAGCCGACATCAAAGTACCCGGGGCCCAGGTTGAAAGTCACAAAGGCGCGTTCCCAGCTGATATTATTCTCGACATTGCTGCCGACACCGGACGTGGGGTTCGGAGTGCCGATGGCGGCGTCCTGCCCCCATATTTTCTCCATCGCATCAAAACGGGTCGTCAGCTTCAGGCCTTCCTGCACCTGAAAAACGGTGTAGAGCCTGAACCTCTGGCCGACTGTTCCCCTCGCCTGGGAATTGACGGCCGGGTCATCGGACAGTGAATAATTGCTCGCCCACTGCCCGATCGCATAGTAGTCGCCGAAGAATTTAACATCGGCGGCTACCGCGGGCATGCTGAAGACTGTCAAAAGCACCCCAGCAAGCAAAACCAGATACAACTTCTTCATGTTCTTCCTCCTCATTACTAACGATCTTCAACTCAATTCCATGCGTGCTGAATATGTGCCGGGTGCAACCACTCAGCAACATACGCTATATTACAAAAGGATAAGCTATTCAAACAAATTATTACAAATAAAGGGGAAAAATCGCTTGTCCGACAGCGGGCACAGGTATAGAGGAAAACCGGTATGGATGGGGGTGGACAGAGATCAGGAA
>JBDKTK010000231.1:0-8536 GCA_039680225.1 Syntrophaceae bacterium | reverse complement strand
GGCCCCTTCATTCCCTGTACCTCAACGGGCTTATCACCTTCACGACCGTGGCCTGCAGCAGCAAAGGGGAGCTTGATCCGGCAGATGTGAAGCGGGCAGTCAGGGATAACACGGGCCTCATCGTGCTGACTCATGCTTCCAACGTGTGCGGGACCATTCTCCCGGTAAAAGAAGTTAAGGAGCTGCTGCCGGAAATCCCCCTGCTCGTGGATGCGGCCCAGACGGCAGGAGTCCTGCCGGTCGATGTCAGGGATTCCGGGATCGATATGCTCGCGTTTTCCGGCCACAAGGGCCTCCTGGGGCCGATGGGCACGGGAGGCCTGTATGTCGGGCCTTCTGTCAGCCTCGATCCCTTTATCCAGGGAGGGACGGGGAGCCGGTCGGAAAGCCTGGAACAGCCCTCTTTCCTTCCCGATTGCCTTGAATCGGGCACGCTGAACGTGCCCGGGTTATGCGGTCTGCGCGCGGGAGTGGAATTTATCCGGAAGACCGGCATTGAGGCCATCCGGGGACAAGAGTGCAACATGACAAGGCTCCTGCTCGACGGCCTTTCTGAAAACAGGAAATTCCGCCTGTACGGGGTCAGAGACCCGGGCCGCCAAACGGCCGTCGTATCTGTAACGATTGACGGCAAAGACCCGGGCGAGGTCGCCCTCAAGCTGGACAGGGATTTCGGAATCGCCAGCCGGGCCAGCCTGCATTGCGCGCCCCTGGCCCATCAAACTCTCGGCACGTTCCCCGGAGGCACGGTCCGTCTTTCCATGGGTTTTTCCACGACGGATGAAGAGGTCAGGGAAACGGTCAGGGCGTTGAATGAGATTGCCGGATGACGGAAGGCTTTTACATACTCATCCTTCCCTCGATCCACTTTGTCATGAAGGTGGAAAAAGATGCGTTGGCGGCCGGCGTCGCAGTTGAATTGGTCCCGACGCCGAGACAGATTTCTTCTGATTGCGGAATGGCGGTGAAATTCCAGGGGAGAGACCTGGACTGGGTATTACGGGAAATGAAGAATCCGGGCATGCCGGAGGGCTTGCTTTACCGGTCCGGTGAAGAAGGTAATCTCGAGTTCCTCGGTCCTGCAAAGGAATATGGGAGTGCCCCCTTGCCAAACCCGCCGGAAACCCGCTCAATCAAATAACTACGGCAGTATTTTCCAGGGGGTGCACATGGGGTCGACCCACGTCACGGCTTTTTTCGCCTCTTTCAGTTTCTTCGGCTGAACTTTCCTCATCGCATTGCCTCCCCGGCCGTTGATCCCGGCGTTATGTTCAGCGGAACTCCACAATCCGCTTGATGTAGTGGGCCCTGGCAGTCCGGTCGCCGGTTATCCTTTCAACCTTTCCTCTTGCAAGCGCCTCTTTCATTCCGACGGCCTCCTTTCTTTCTGTCGACGCTAATATGAGCATTGTTCCATTCGGCCGCAATCGGAGCGGGTCTGAATCTCGCCGGGGCGATTATGGGAATATTTTTAAGACGGCTGTCTGGAGGGGAATCCGTGTTTGTCCTATGGGTGGAAAAGTTATCTGCAAGGTATCGGAATAAAAGGATATTACAGCGGCGGACAAGCGGTTTGCCGCTGTCCGCAAAAAGAAAAACCCCGGCTGGTCGCGCCGGGGTTTTTCTGCCGCCCGTATTCTTATTTCTTGGGCAAGGCCCAGAACCCTGCGCTTGTCCAGACTACATGCATGTCCTGTTTCTCTTGGTCCAGCTCGCAGAACGCCTCCTGGATGTGTTCCGGGGTTCCGCAAATAATTTCGGTAGTTTTAGCCTTCTTCACGGGCTTGGCTTTTTTTGTTTTCATCTTAACCGCCTCCTCGATCGCAACGGTGTTGCTATAAACAGAGATTTTAAAATCTCCTGAAATACTGAAGCATGCACGCCCGAATGGTATTACCGCCTCGCGGGCCTGTATCTTCACCCTTTTTACCCATTCGTAATATAAGCGCTTCTGAATTTATAAAAAGCGGTTTTATCCTGAAATTCAGATAAGACTCTGTCGGATGGGAAAAAATTGTGATATATGATTTCCTGTGGTTTAAACGAACAAAGTAGACTGAGACCGCTCGACGGCAACATTTCACAATCCTGGTTATCGGTTCACCTTTTTGGCTCTCCGTGAACCGGTCAATTCTGCGGCTTGAATATTTTGATTTTATTACTGATCCGGGAAGGAGGCATTTATCATGAAACCTATCGGCCCGCTGATGTGGGAGCACAGGTTAATCGACAAATTAGTCCAGGTACTCAAGACCGAGATCAGTAATATACGCGGGCAGAATGCGATTAATATAATGCTCGTTGACGAGGCGATTGATTTTTTCAGGACGTATTCGGACAGGACCCATCATGGCAAGGAGGAGGAAATCCTGTTCCGCGACCTGGCAAAGAAGCCCCTTGCCCCAGAGCACAAGAAGACAATGGAAGAATTGATCGGGGAGCATGTCCAGGCGAGAAAAATGGTCCGCGAACTGATTGAGGCGAAAGAAACATACCTCGCGGGGCCGGAACGGGGGCTGGCTGAAATTGATGATTGCCTGAGCCGGCTGGTTGAATTTTATCCCCGGCACATATTCAAGGAGGACAAGAATTTCTTTTTCCCCTGTCTCGATTATTTCAGCCGGGAGGAGCAGGACAAGATGCTTCAGGAATTCCGGGAATTTGACCGGCAGATGATCCACGAAAAATACACAAAGCTGGTGGAAGAATTTCTGGGGAAAAAGGTCCCGCGGCAGGGGATGGTCAAATAAAAAAGGGATAAGGCATTTGCCTTATCCCCGGTCCCCTTCGATTTTTCAGAAGGTGATGCCGTTCACGCCGGCAAAGATCCTGTAATCCCTCTCGTTGAAGAACGGGACCTTCCTGCTTTTCGTTGTCTTGCGGCCGCTATCTTTTATCAGGGTCCGGATGTCCAGTTGTCCCGGATTGCTTTTTTTGTACCTCATTTTTATTTCCCCCTTTCCTGTCTTTTTTTAATTTTGGTTTTGAGTTTCCGCCTTCTTTTGATTAGAGGATATCCGCGGTCCATAAAACAGGCAATATGGGCGGGCCGGGGGTGTTTCGGGGAAGGCTTCCCCATAATTTCACTACAAAATCTTCATCCAGCCGGAATTCATTTATAATTGACACGCAGGGCCGTCTTTCCTATAGTCCCGCGTGATCATGAAGGGTTGGGCCTGATTGAAAACGATGGAGAAGGAATTCTTGTGAAAAGGCAAAGGGTGGTCATAACCGGGCTGGGGACTGTCAACGCGCTGGGGAATAATGCCGGCGAATTTGCCCAGGCCCTGAGAAACGGCGCCTGCGGGATCGGCCCTCTCACCGTGTTCGACCCGACGGATTACCGGACGCAGACAGGCGCTGAGATAAAAGGTCTCGACCCGCGCCGGATGGTGCCGCCGCCGTTTTCCCGCAAACGCCTGTCGAGGGCCGATGTAATGGCCATCGCGGCAACTGTTGAGGCCCTGACGGATGCCGGTTTTTTTCCCATGCCTGCAACTTTTTGTGAAGAAACGGGCATTATCCTCGGAGTCGGTTCCGGGGGGAAACTGGAGGCGGAGGAAGTCTTCCGAGATTACCTGGAAGGCAATGGACGGCGGGCCCGCTTTTCCCGGCTGGCCTCACTGTGCCCTGCAACATCGGCAGACCGCATCACGGCAAGCCTGGGGCTGACGGGGCCGAAAACGACTTTCATGACGGCCTGTTCCTCCGGGGCGACCGCGATCGGTTTTGCCCGGGACCTCATAGCTTCGGGCGCCGCATCTGTCATGATCGCAGGCGGCGTCGAGCCCCTGAGCCGGACCACCTACGCGACTTTCAACGTCCTGAAGGCAGTCGATCCCGAATACTGCAAACCGTTTGACCGCAACCGGCAGGGGCTCTCGCTGGGCGAGGCGTCGGCAATGATGGTCCTGGAATCTCTCAGCCATGCCCGAAAGCGGGGCGCCCGCATTCACGGGGAAGTGCTCGGGTACGGGGTCACCTGCGACGCCCACCACTCGACGGCGCCGGACCCGGAAGGTTCGGGGGCCGTGCGTTCCATGCGGGCGGCGCTGCGCGATGCGGGGCTTCCCCCTGAGGCTGTCGACTATATCAGCGCCCACGGCACCGCTACCCGGGCCAATGATGCCATGGAAATGAAGGCCATCCGGGAGGTCTTCGGGAAAGACGCCTGCCGCATCCCGGTCAGTTCGATCAAATCCATGACTGCGCACACGCTGGGCGCGTCCGGAGCCCTGGCGGCCGTGGCATCGCTGTTGGCCATCAGGGACGGCTTCATCCCCCCGACTATCCACCATGAATCGCCGGAGCCGGGATACGAGGACTTTGATTTTGTCTCGACCGGGTCGCGTCCGGCTGTTTTGAGCGTGATCCTCGCCAATGCGTTTGCCTTTGGCGGGAACAACACGACGCTCCTCCTGGGACGGTACGCGGAAAGGGCCTGCTTCAATGAATGAAACGAATCCAGACAGGCGCGTTGTCGTCACCGGCTTGGGAATGGTCGCGCCTCTCGGCGTCGGGAAGGGACAGTTCTCGGAAAGGCTTTTCAGCGGAGTCTCAGGGATAAGGGAGATTTCGGCATTCGACACATCCCGTCTTTCCTCGCACCTCGGGGCGGAAGTGAGGGATTTTGACCCGCTGCAGTTCATCTCTCTTAAGACTGTGCGGCGGATGGACCGATTGTCCCAGATGGCTGTCGCGTCGGCGCGCCTCGCCGTGGAAGACGCCCGTATCGTCATCGGCCCCGGAAACCGGGACCGCATCGGCATAATTTTCGGCACCGCCTTCGGACCGACGGACATCAAGGCCCAGTGCACGCGGACCCTCTTCACCAGGGGGCCGTCCCAGATGAGCGCTCTTCTGGTGCCCAATTCCGTCATGAACGCGCCCGCCGGGCACGCCTCCCTTGAGCTCGGTTTTCGGGGCGTTAACACGACTGTCAATCACCAGGGCTCGTCGGGTGAGAGCGCCATCGTTTACGCCGCAATGGAACTGCAAAGGGGCACTGCAGACGTCGTCCTCGCGGGCGGTGCGGACATCCTCTCGGAATTTTTCTTTGAAAGCCTTGTCCGGTTCCGGGCTGTTTCGCCCCACGGCAATAAGAACGGCAAGGCGGAAGGCGCGCGCCCCTTTGATGCGGACAGAAACGGGCCGGTAGCCGGGGAAGGGTGCGGCATCATCTGTCTGGAACTGCTGGAGCACGCCCTGAAACGCGGGGCGGTGCCGTATTGTGAGGTCACGGGCTGGGGCATGAATTCCTCACCCTCCAGGACGACGGGCTGGCCGCTGGACGGCACAGGCGTCACTGCCGCTATGAAAAAAGCATTAAGAATGGCCGGCAAGGGAACATTGGAAATCGACACGGTCCAGGCCGCCGGCAACGGGGGGAAGGACCCCGACGCCATAGAGGCGGAAGCGCTGGCAAATTTATTTGCAGCAGATTCGGGGCCCGTGATTGCTTCAGTCAAGGGCGCCGTGGGGGAAAGCTTCTCCTCGGGAGGGATAAGGGCGTGCGCGCTCGCCCTGTCCATCGCAGGGGGGAAAGTCCCGCCGACGCTGGGGCTCGCGAAACCAATCGCGCCGCTTTCTTTTTCGGCCGGGCAGGCAAGGGATTTGAATATCCGGAATGGGATTATGAACGCCGTATCTCACGGCGGGACAAATGTATCCATCGTCATGAGCCGGATGAGCCGGATCGAATAGTCAATTGTTTTCCCCCTTTTAAATAGGGGGACTTTAAATCTGAACGGGTTTGTTTCAGTGATCGTGAAAAGCAAAGGAGAGTTGAAGTGAATATCGGGCAGTGGATTTCAAAACGGGCGCGGCTCTATCCGGGGCGGCCGTTTTTGAAGGAGGAAGACGGAAGAGAGTTCAACAACCTGGAGTTCGACAGGCGGGTCAACCGCATGGCCCATGCCCTGGGCAAATTGGGCCTGGTAAAGGGAGACCGGATCGCGGTGCTCATGATCAATTCCAGCGAGTTCCTGGAAATATTTTTTGCCTGCGCCAAGACAGGCGTGATCATGGTGCCTCTGAACTTTCGCCTGGCAGCGCCGGAGCTGATCTATATCATCCGGGACAGCGCCCCCCGGGCCCTCATTTACTCTCCGGATTTCGCCCAGAAGGTCGCGGCGATCAAGGCGGCCAGGCTCTGTCTTTCCCGCTATCTGCGCCACGGCAGCGGCCGGCTCTCTGAAGACCAGGAGCTTTCGGACTTCATCTCCCAGCTTCCGGAAGACGAACCGGCGCCGGCAGAGGAGGTTGCAATCAACGATCCCCTGTTCATCATGTACACTTCCGGCACAACGGGCGACCCCAAGGGCGCCATGCTCTCCCACGGCAACATCCTGTTCGGGGCCATTCATTCCCTGGTGGGGTACGGCATGGACAAAACATTCAAGTCGCTGGTCGTCGCTCCCCTTTTTCATATGGGGGCCCTGGCCGCCTCGGCGACGCCGGTCATCTACGCGGGCGGCTCGCTGGTATTGAAAACATTTTACAATGCTTCGGAAGTCATCAAGCTTATTCAAAAAGAGAAGATCAATTACATGTTCGCCGTGCCGGTCATGTTCCAGATGATGGCAAGATCGGACGAATGGGACGCGGCGGACTTCTCGCATGTGCGCTATTTCATTTCGGGCGGCGCTTCCATACCCGTCGACGTTATCCGCAAGTACCAGAATGAAAAGGGCGTCGGCTTCGTCCAGGGTTACGCCATGACGGAAACGCAGCGGCTGACCTCGCTTGATCTGGCCGATTCAATTCCCAGGGCAGGCTCCGTGGGGAAGGAAGTCTTTCATATCGATTTGCGCATCGTGGACAGCAACGGCCGCGATGTGGGCGCCGGCGAACCGGGCGAAATCCTGGTCCGCGGGCCCAACGTGTTCCTGGGATACTGGAACAGGCCCGCGGAAACTGCAAAAGCAATGGAAGGCGGATGGTTCCATACCAGCGACATGGGGCGGCGCGACGCGGACGGTTTCGTATACATCATCGGCAGGAAACAGGAGCTGATCATCAGTTCGGGGGAGAACATCTACCCCGCGGAGGTGGAAAGGGTCATTCAGGCCGTGCCGCAGGTAAAGGAAGCGGCGGCGGTGGCGATGCCCGAGCCGGAGAAGCGCGGCGAAGTTGTCGCGGCCTTTGTCACCCTCAAGGACGGACAGGCGATTACCGAGCAGGAACTGATCAACGCCCTCCAGGGGCAGATCGCCGAATTCAAGATCCCCAAGCGAGTTTTCTTCCTGGAAGAATTTCCCCGGAACGCCGCCGGCAAGGTCCTGAAAAAGGAACTGCAAAAAAAAATCACAGCAGGGGAATATTAGAATGGAACTGATCCCGTACACTGAAGCGCACCGCATTTTCCGGGACAGCTTCCGGAAGTTCCTGCAGAAGGAAATCGTCCCAAACATCGAGCAATGGGAGGAGGCCGGAATCGTGCCGCGCGAAGCCTGGACGAAAATGGGCCGCGAGGGATTCCTCTGCACGGGCGTTCCCGAACAGTACGGCGGGGCCGGCGCCGATTTCCTTCACGGAGTGATTATCGTCGAAGAACTGGCGCGCTGCAATTTCTCGGGACTGGGCATCAGGCTCCACAGCGATGTTGTTGTCCCCTACCTGCTCGATTACGCGTCGGAGGAGCAGAAACTCAAATACCTGCCGGGGTGCGTCTCGGGCGAGATCATCACCGCGATCGGCATGTCCGAACCCGGCACGGGGAGCGATCTTGCTGCGATCCGCACCACTGCGGTGGAACAGGGGGACTCATTCGTCATCAACGGCCAGAAGACGTTCATCAGCAACGGGATCAACTGCGACCTTATCGTGCTTGCCGCCCGCGACCCGGCGGAGCCCGACCCGCACCGGGCCGTCGACCTTTTCCTTGTCGAAGCCGGTACCCCGGGTTTCAAAAAGGGAAACAGGCTGAAAAAAGTCGGCTGGCGCGCCCAGGACACTGCGGAGCTTTTCTTCACTGACTGCCGGGTGCCCCGGGAAAACCGGCTCGGGGACAAGGGCACCGGTTTCAGGAAGATGATGGGCCACCTGCAGCCGGAACGTCTGGTCATTGCGGTCTGGGCCGTGGCCGCCGCGGAGTTCATGCTGAAGGAGACGATCGAGTACGTCAAGACAAGGCAGGTCTTCGGCAAGCCCCTGTCCAGCTACCAGAACACCCAGTTCGAGATCGTCGAGATGGCGACGGAGGTCAGGCTGGGCCGGACCCATATCGATAAACTGATCATGGAGCACATGGCGGGCGAGAATGTCGTGACGGACGTTTCCATGGCCAAGTACTGGACGACGGAAATGGCGTTCCGCGTGGCCGACCGCTGCCTGCAGCTCTTCGGCGGCTACGGGTACTGCGAGGAATACCCGATCGCCCGCGCCTGGCGGGATATCCGGGTGAACCGCATCCTCGGCGGCACAAACGAAATCATGAAAATCGTGATTGCGAGGAACCTGGGATTATAAATAAATTCTTTATCAAATAAACTTATTTCCGTCCGTCTGTCCTGAATTCATTGGCCATGCGCACCAG
>JBDKTK010000230.1:0-26111 GCA_039680225.1 Syntrophaceae bacterium | reverse complement strand
CACGAGCAAGGATATTATCGACCGTTTAGGTCAGATGGAGAACGAGGAACTGGAAAAAATTGAAGAGGTCTTTTCGGTCGCGGGCCGGATCATGGCATTGCGCGACTTCGGAAAGGCGTCTTTCGTCACCATCCAGGACCGCAAGGGCAGGATCCAGGCATATGTCCGCCGCGATAAAGTGGGGGAGAAAGAGTTCTCCATTTTTAAAAGATTGGAAGTAGGCGATATAATTTGGGTTTCCGGGCGCGTATTCAAGACCAGGACAAAGGAGCTTACAATCGAAGCGGCAGGGTTGAAGCTCCTGGCCAAGGCAACGCAGACTTTCCCGGAAAAATGGCACGGCCTTACGGACACCGAGATCCGTTACCGCCAGAGGTACCTCGACCTGATTGTAAACCCCAAGGTAAAGCAGGTCTTCGAGGCACGCAGCCGCATTATCCAGTTGATCCGGCAATTCATGCTGGAGAGGGATTTCCTGGAGGTTGAAACCCCCATGATGCAGCCCATGCCCGGGGGAGCAATGGCGAAGCCGTTCAAAACCTTCCACAACGCCCTGGGAATGGATTTCTACCTGCGGATCGCGCCGGAGCTTTACCTGAAAAGGCTGGTCGTGGGCGGGATGGAAAGGGTTTTTGAGATCAACAGGAACTTCCGCAACGAAGGCATCTCGACCTTTCACAACCCCGAATTCACCATGATGGAATTTTACCTGGCCTATGCGACATACGAGGACCTGATGGACCTGACGGAAGAGCTGCTCGTCTATTTGTGCCGGGAACTGTTCGGTTCGCTTTCCATAACTTATCAGGGGACCGAGCTTGATTTCACCCCTCCATTCCAGAGGATAACCGTCGTAGACGCCCTGGTCAAGTATGCCGGGGTTGATCCTTCAATTATATACGACAGGGAAAAGCTGCTCGAATTTGCCCTGAACTCGAATGTCCCGGTAAAGAAAAATGAGTCCTGGGGCAAGGTGCTGATGGCAATTTTCGATGAAAAAGTTGAGCAGCAGCTCGTAATGCCGACGTTTGTTACCCAGTACCCCCTGGCAGTTTCGCCGTTGTCGCGGAAAAACCCCGCGGATCCCGTGTTCACGGACAGGTTTGAGCTGTACATCTGCGGCAAGGAGATCGCCAATGCATTTTCCGAGTTGAACGACCCGTTCGACCAGCGCGAGCGCTTTGCCATACAGTTGAAAGAAAAAGAAACAGGCGATGAAGAGGCGCACGAGATGGATGATGATTTCATCCGGGCCCTGGAATACGCAATGCCGCCCACGGCGGGAGAAGGCATCGGGATCGACCGCCTCATAATGATCTTTACTGATTCGGCATCGATCAGGGATGTAATTCTTTTTCCCCATATGAGGATCAGGGAAGCGGTTAAATGAGAAAGCATCCCCGGCCTCAAAGCAATCCTGATGACCATCGGTAAACAAGATTATGTATGAATTATTTATAAGCATGCGTTACCTGCGGGCGCGAAGAAAACAAGTGTTCGTGTCCGTCATAACGTTCATCTCGATCGGCGGCATCCTCCTCGGGGTGGCCGCCCTCATTATAGTCCTGGCAGTAATGAACGGTTTTGAATCGGAGCTGCGAACCAAAATCCTTGGCATTAATTCCCATATTGTCCTCACCGAGTACGGCGGGCCCATGGAAAACCCGCAAGCCGTCATGAAGGAGGTCGAAACCATCAAGGGCGTGATTGCCTCAACTCCCTTTATTTACAGCCAGGCCATGTTGAGGAGATCGGGAGAAATCAGCGGGGTCGTCCTCAGGGGGCTTGATCCCTCCACAGCGACGAAAGTCATCAGTCTCGGAAAAATGGAGGCCGGCCAACTCTCTTATTTGACTCCTGAAGGCCGCTCCGGGTTGAAGGACGTCAAAGACAAGGACAATCCCGGGATTATAATCGGGAGGGAACTGGCCAAAAATTTAGGGATATCCCTCTTCGACTCCGTGGAAATCCTTTCCCCCATGGGCATCTCGACTCCCATGGGAATGGTGCCGCGCATTAAACCGTTCCTTGTAGTAGGCATCTTTGATTCCGGGTTCTTTGAATACGACGCCACCCTGGCATTTACGTCCCTGGAAGACAGCCAGAACCTGCTGAACATGGGCGACCGCGTGACGGGAATCGAAATAAAAGTGGATGACATTTACCAGGCCAGGGCCATAGCGCAGCGGATTATCGACAAACTGGGCTTTCCCTTCTGGGCGAGGGACTGGATGCAGATGAACAAAAACCTTTTTGCCGCGCTCAAGCTGGAAAAAAGGGTCATGTTCATCATCCTGGCCCTTATCGTGCTTGTTGCCGCTTTCAACATAATCTGCACCCTGATCATGGTCGTCATGGAAAAAAATAAGGATATAGCAATCCTCAAGTCCATGGGCGCCTCATCCCGGGGCATAATGAAGATCTTCGTCATGCAGGGGCTGATTATCGGCTCGGTGGGCACTTTTTTCGGGGCAATAACGGGTCTCCTTATAGCCACAAACCTATCCGAGATTTCCCTGTACATTGAGAAGCTGTTCGGGATTAAAATCCTGCCCAGCGATGTTTACTACCTGAGCTCGCTTCCCTCCCAGGTAAACTACTGGGACCTGGTGATTATAGTCATCGGAAGCCTGCTGATAAGTTTTCTCGCCACCCTTTATCCTTCCTGGAGCGCCTCCAAGCTGGACCCGGCGGAAGCGCTGAGGTACGAGTGAGTCCCATGGAAAATAAAAACACGGCGGTCATAAAGGCTGTAAATCTCAGCAAGTCTTTTCAGAAGGACGGAACGCGGATGGAAATCCTCAAGGGGCTCGATTTCGAGATAAGCGCCGGCGAATCGGTGGCCATCCTCGGGGCCTCGGGGGCGGGGAAAAGCACCCTGCTGCACATCCTGGGCACGCTTGACCACCCCACTTCCGGGAATCTTTTCATCAATGGCGAGGATGTATTCAGCTATGATGAGAGGAAGCTGGCGGAATTGCGGAACAGGAAAATCGGTTTTGTCTTCCAGTTCCATCACCTCCTTCCCGAGTTCAGCAGCCTGGAAAACGTTATGATGCCCGCCCTGATCAACGGCATGCCGAAGCGGGAAGCCCGCAACAGGGCCGAGTTTGTCTTGAACGAGGTAAGTCTTGGTGATAGGATGACGCACAAACCCGGGGAGCTCTCCGGGGGGGAGCAGCAGAGGGTTGCCGTGGCAAGGGCCGTGATGATGGAGCCGGACATAATTCTTGCTGATGAGCCCACAGGCAACCTGGACACAGAAACAGGAGAACGGGTCCAGGAAGTTTTGATACACCTGAACAAAACCAGGGGAATGACCCTTATCATTGTGACCCACAATCAGCTTCTGGCCGAACGTTTAGATCGCAGTATTGGTTTACGCGATGGAAAGATCAGCAGGATGTAGATGGAAAGATTGTCCCGTGTAGTTTGCAGTGCCTTTTTTTTGCTCTTTTGTTTGTTCCTTTTCCAGAATGCCGACGCTGAAGAGTTCAAAAAAATCGCCCTCTTCCCCTTTGAAGTAAACAGTCCCAGTGACTCAAACCTTATCCAGCAAAACATAAACGAAGGCCTGATCAGAGGCCTTTCCCGTTCAAAGCAGGTCCGCATCATGGACCCCCAGTTATATTCGAATCTTATCAAACAAAAAACGCCCGATGAGGAACTCGCCCTGAACGTCGGGGGGCAGATCGGGGCCGATTACGTCCTGATCGGCAGCGCTTTCAGGATCGGCGACAACCTGAGCCTTGATGCCCGGGTCATTGATGTCAAGGCCAAAAAGACCGTTCAGAATTTCTTCGCCCAGGGCAAGGCCGGCGTTTCCGAATCGGGAAGGATCGCTTCCGACCTCGCCACAAAAGTGCTCACAACCGTTTTCGGGAAAAAGAAAGTCGACCGGATTGTGTTCAAGGGGAACCGGAAGATCGAGGCAACTGCGATCCAGAATGTGATAAAGATTTCCAAGGGCCGGATTTTTTCCGACGAAGAGCTGTCCCAGGATATAAAAGCCATTTACAAGATGGGCTATTTCACCGATGTCCAGGCTGACGTTGCGGACACGCCCGATGGCCTGGTGGTTACCTTCATTGTTGACGAGAAGCCGCTTATCAGCCAGATAAGGATAAAAGGGAACGATGCGGTAAACACAAAGGACATAGAAGCCGTCCTCAGCACCAAACCCAAACAATTTGTCGACGTCGACCGGCTCAGGAACGACGCCGAGAAGGTTAGAGAGCTGTTCCTGAACAAGGGCTATCTCAATGCCGAAGTGAAGTACGACAGCGAGCGGCGGGACAAGGACATCGTCGTAAACTTCAACATCACTGAAGGCGACCGCCTTTACATAAAGACGATCAGTTTCGAAGGCAACCAGGCCTTCAGCGACAAGCAACTGAAGAAATTGATGGAAACCAATCAGAAAGACCTGTTCTCAGTATTCACCGATTCCGGCCTGCTGAAAAGGGACAAACTGAAGGAAGACGTCAATAAGATAAATGCCTATTACCTGAATAACGGGTACATACACGCCAAGGTTGGAGAGCCGGACGTTACCCATGACAAAAAATGGATCTATGTCAAAATCGCCATAACCGAAGGGAAAAGGTACCGGGTCGGAAAAGTAACAATATCGGGGGACCCTCTCTCCATCAGCCGCGAAGAATTAATTAAGAAATTAAAGATCAACAAGAAGGACTTTTACGACAGGGAATCCGTAGTCAAGGACATCGATGAGTTCACGCAGGCGGCGAACGACGAGGGTTTTGCCTACGCCGAGGTCTCCCCCAACATAGTTCCGCTCGACGCAACTCAGACGGTAGACGTGAATTATAACCTTGCCAAGGGCGACAAGGTCTTCTTCAACCGGATTGAAATCTCCGGCAATACAAAGACGAGGGACAAGGTCATCCGGCGCCAGATTTCCATAGTGGAAGGCGACCTCTTCAGCCGCGGCAAGCTGAAGGACAGCTATAACAGGCTGAACAGGATGAGGTATTTCGAGGAGATAGATTTCCAGACTGAAAAAGGCCCCGACAAAGATCTGATGGATGTCGTCATCAAGGTCAAAGAGAAGCCGACGGGAATGTTCAGCATCGGCGCCGGTTACAGCGCCCTCGATAAAGCCATGATCATGGCCCAGATCTCCCAGCAGAACCTTTTCGGCAGGGGCCAGAGCCTGGGCGTGAATGCCGCAATTGGAGCGAGTTCAAGCAATTACGACCTGTTCTTTATCGAACCGTTCCTGTTTGATCTGCCCCTGTGGAGCAAATACGATTTGTGGCGCACCGCCCGCGAATACGATACTTACGACCTGACCTCGAAGGGCGTCGGGGCAACTTTCGGCTATCCCGTCTGGGAAAAGATACTCGGCTACATCGGCTACAGGTTTGCAAATAACGATGTGAGCAATATCAGCGAAAGCGCTTCCAGCTATATAAAAGACCAGGAGGGTAAGATATCTTCGAGCGGTCTTACATTGACTCTTTCGAGGGACAGTACCGATGACTCAATGTTCCCGACGAAGGGAACAAGAAACAATATATCAGTTGAGTACACCGGCGGTTTCCTCCAGGGAGATACCGCTTATACAAAGTATACAGGTTCGTCTACATGGTTTTACCCTTTGCCCCTTGAAACCGTTTTTGGGATTCGGGGAAGAATAGGTTACATGGAAGGCCGGGAGGGAAAAGCCATTCCGGTGTATGATAAATTCTATCTGGGCGGCATAAACTCCCTGAGAGGACTGAGGAACGTCGGCCCGAAAGACCCCGAAACAGGAGATGTCATCGGCGGTACGACCATGCTCAACTTCAATGTCGAACTTGTTTTCCCCCTGGTCAAAAGCGCGGGTATGAAAGGGGTCGTGTTCTTTGACACCGGCAACGCCTGGGAGTCGGGATATTACCTTGATGATATGAGAAAAACTGCGGGAATCGGCATCAGGTGGTATTCGCCTATAGGGCCGTTGCGGCTTGAATGGGGCTATGTCCTTGACAGGAAGGACGATGAAGCGGCAAGCAGGTTTGAGTTCACAATCGGATTTTTCATGTAAACCGGACAAAGGGGAAAGAATATGAAAACAATCATTCCGGCATTGATAATCATCTCCGTTTTAATCATGGCCCCCGCGCCTGCGTCGGCACAGCGGATCGGCTTTATCGATATGGAGCAGATCATAATGCAATCCGATGCCGGGAAAAAAGGGGCGGCCGAATTGAAGAACAGTTTTGAAAAGAAGCAGCAGGCCATTCAGAAGAGAGAGGCGGAACTGGAAAAAGAAAAGGAGAAGCTGAAGCAGCAGCAGTCCGCGGGGATTCTCAAGGAATCCGCCCTGAAAGAACTGGAGCACGACTATACGGCTAAATTCAGGGAATACCAGAAACTGGTAGCCGAGTCGAATGAAGGACTGGCAAAGGAAAAGCAGGAATTCATGAGAAAGATGGTTGTACAGATCCGCACTGTTGTTCAGAAGGTCGGCGAAAAAGACGGGTACAATTTAATAATGGACGTGAATAACCCGTTTGTGATTTATCACTCCAAATCCGGCCCGAATATGACGGCCAGGATTATTTCGGAACTCAACAAGAGCGCAAAAAAATAAATATATCCGGGACCATGATGGGGAAAACAGTAAAAGAGATCGCGGAATTCCTCGGAGGCACCTTTTCCGGGGACGGCAATGCGGTCATAGAGAACGTAAAAGGCCTTGACGAAGCGGGCCGGGGAGACTTGTCTTTCATCTCCAACCCGAAATACCGGAAGAAGATCGAAACGACCGAAGCAGGCGCCATCCTGGTTTCGCCGGATATCAAATCCGGCAAGACCCTGATCTATGTCAAAGACCCCTATATAGCCCTTGCCAGGGTGGTGGGCCTTTTCTATAAACCCGAAGAACACCCGGCGGGTATAAGCGGCGGGGCATTCGTCGCCGAAGGGGCCGAGGTCGCCGCAGACGCCGTCCTCTACCCCGGGGTGTACGTAGGCGCGAAGGCGGTTATCGGCAAAAGGGTTGTCCTGTATCCCGGGGTGAAAATAGGGCCGCAGGCCGTGATCGGAAACGATTCCATCCTCTATTACAATGTATCCGTGTACGGCAGATGTTTGATCGGGAAAAGGGTCATTATCCATGCCGGTGTTGTGGTGGGAAGCGACGGGTTCGGGTTTGCCAACCCGGGCAGGGATAATTTTAAAATCCCCCAGGTCGGAATCGTGCAGATCGACGATGATGTCGAAATAGGCGCGAATACCGCGATTGACCGCGCCGCGCTGGGAAAGACCTGGATCCAGAAAGGCGTGAAAATCGACAACCTTGTGCAGATCGCCCATAATGTCGTCATAGGGCAGAATTCGATCATCGTCGCCCAGGTCGGGATTTCGGGAAGCACATCCCTGGGCAGGAGCGTCATAATCGGGGGCCAGTCCGGCCTGGTGGGTCATATAAGCGTCGGCGACGCCGTGATGATCGGGGCCCAATCCGGCATCTCCGAAGACGTGGCTCCCAATCAGATAGTTTCCGGTTCACCGCATATGCCGCACCGGCAATGGCTCAGGACCCAGGCCATCGTGGGAAGGCTTCCGGAACTTTACAAGAAAATCTCCCTCCTCGAAAAACAGGTCCGGGAAATGGAAGACAAACTGAAAAAGGAATAAAAGCTGTTTACTGGAGAAATAATGAAGATACATCCAACCGCTATCATATCGCCTGACGCCAAACTGGGGGAGGGCGTTGAAGTCGGGGCATACTCAATCATCGGCCCCGATGTGAACATTGGCAGGAACACCGTGATCGGCCCTCACGTGGTCATTCAGGAGCAGACCGATATCGGCGAGAAATGCCGCATCAGCCAGTTCTGCTCGATCGGGGGGGACCCCCAGGACCTGAAATTCAGGGGGGAAAAGACCAGGGTCGTCATAGGCAACAACAATATGC
The DNA here is from genome assembly GCA_039680225.1 of Syntrophaceae bacterium. Taxonomy (GTDB): domain Bacteria; phylum Desulfobacterota; class Syntrophia; order Syntrophales; family UBA4778; genus JBDKTK01. Next base: position 18,181 of record JBDKTK010000230.1, on the reverse strand, counting down.
TGAAGGAGTATGTCACGATCAACCGGGCAACCACGGCCGATATCGGCGTGACAATCATCGGGGACAACAACCTGATCATGGCTTACTGCCACGTCGCCCATAACTGCAAACTCGGCAATAATATCGTAATGGCAAATGCCGCAAATCTCGCAGGGCACATACATATTGACGATTATGCGATAATCGGCGGTTTGAGCGGAGTGCACCAGTTCACCAGGATCGGATGCCATTCGATAATCGGCGGCGCTTCCGCCCTGGCAAAGGACCTGCCGCCCTATCTCATGGCTGCCGGCAATCATGCCAAGCTGTTCGGCCTTAACCTTGTCGGCCTGAAGAGGCGGGGTTTCAAAGAGGAAAATATCAAGCTGCTCAAACAGGCATATAAAATTCTTTTCCGGTCTTCCCTGCTTTTGAAAAACGCCGTTGAGAAGGTCCGATCGGAATTGGAAGACACGCCCGAGATACGGACGCTTCTCGAATTCGTGGAAAAGTCCGAACGGGGAATCTGCAGATAAGGGCAAACTGTTGCAAAAAATCCGCATCGGGGTGGTAGGAATAGGACACCTGGGGAACTACCACCTGCAAAAATATGAAAAACTGCCCGACAGCGTAATCGCGGGCGTTTCGGATTCGATGCCCGACAGGGCCCAAAAAGCGGCCGCACTTTACGGTTGCGAGGCATTTCCGGACCATCGCTCCCTGATCGGCAAAGTGGACGCGGTAAGCATCACCGTGCCAACCAGGTTCCATTTCGAGATAGCCCGGGATTTCCTCCGGGCGGGAGTTGACGTCCTGCTGGAAAAGCCGATCACCGCCACGATTGAACACGCGGACGAGTTGATCCGGATCGCCGATGAAAAACAGGCCGTCTTCCAGGTCGGCTTTGTCGAGAGGTTCAACCCGGCCATTATCGCCCTGGGTGAAGTGATTAAAAGACCGCTCTTCATCGAGTCGCACAGGCTTCATCCCTTTTTCATCCGCGGGACTGATGTGGACGTCATCCTGGACCTCATGATCCATGATCTCGACATTATCCTGAAGTTCGTCGATTCGCCGCTCAAATCCGCGGACGCCGTCGGCATATCCGTATTGTCCAACGAGGTCGACATTGCCAATGCCAGGCTGACCTTCCAGAGCGGTTGTGTCGCCAACATCACGGCCAGCCGGGTAACCGGCAAGACGATGCAGAAAATCCGCTTTTTCGGAACCGAGGGGTACCATTCGGTCGATTATTCAAAACGGGAAATCGTTTCGATCAGCCGCACCGTGCTTGACAACGGCACGACCCAGATATCCGGCAACCAGATTGACATCCGCCAGCAAGACCCGCTTGAGGAGGAGATCAGGTCTTTCCTGGAATGCGTCAGGACCAGGTCGACCCCGCTTGTGTCCGGCCGGGAGGCCAGGAAATCCCTGGAGCTGGCCCTGGAGATCATAGAAAAAATGCGTGCCGCGCAGGACGCCATTACAGGTGCGCTATGATTCCGATGGTGGACCTGAAAAGGCAATACCAGGCGCTCAAGCCGGAAATAGACGCGGCCGTCCAGGACGTCCTGACAAATACCCAATTCATCCTTGGCCCGCAGGTGGCTGCGCTCGAAGCGGACATCTCCGGTTACCTTGGGGTCCCGTATTCCCTGGGTGTGGCAAGCGGCACCGACGCCCTGCTCCTGGCCTTGAGGGCCGCCGGGATAGGACCGGGCGATGAAGTCATCACTACCCCTTTTACATTCATAGCCACGGCGGAGGTGATCGCACTTTTACATGCGGTCCCCGTCTTCGCGGACATTGACGCGGCGACTTTCAATATCGACCCAAAAAAAATTCAGGAAAAAATAACGGAAAAGACCAGGGCCATTATCCCTGTCCATCTTTTCGGCCATCCCGCCGATATGGACCCCATAATGGACTTGGCCGGCAAGTTCAATTTAAGGGTCATCGAAGATTGCGCCCAGGCATTCGGGGCCGGGTACAAAGGAAGAAAAGTCGGGACAATCGGGGATTTCGGCTGTTTCAGTTTCTTTCCGAGCAAGAACCTGGCGGGCTACGGCGACGGCGGAATGATCTCAACTTCCAATGAGGATTACTTTCAGCAAATAAAGCTCCTCCGCAATCACGGCAGCGCTGTCCGGTACTATCATAAAGTCGTAGGCTACAACAGCAGGCTCGATGAACTCCAGGCTGCCGTTATAAGAGTTAAATTGAAGAAAATAGATGAATTTAATAAAGGCAGGAGAAACGCGGCCCGGCTGTACAAGAAGTATATTAAAAATAATGCGGCCGTCCTGCCCGGGGAGGCCGGGGGCTGCCTGCACGTTTACCATCAGTTCACAATCAGGTCCCGGCAAAGAGACTTTATAATGAAGAACCTTGAAAGCCAGGGCATCGCTTCGGCTGTCTACTATCCTGTTCCCCTGCATTTACAGGAAGTCTTCTCCGGCTTGCAAAAAGAGAGCCTTCCGGCTGCGGAAATGATTTCCGCTGAAGTCCTGTCCCTTCCCATGTTTCCTGAAATCAGCGAAGAAGAAATACTGCGCGTAAGTGAAGCAGTCAATGACAGTTGCCTCTAAAAAAGTTTTCGACTCGAAAGGTTTCAAGAGGATAATAATAGTCGCCGGGGAGGCTTCCGGCGACCTGCATGGCTCCAACCTGGTCCGGGCCATGAACAGCATCCATCCCGGGCTGTCATTTGCGGGCGTAGGCGGAAACAGGCTCAGGGAGGCCGGTGTGGATTTAATCGCGCACTGTTCCGAGATGGGCGTAGTCGGCCTGACGGAAGTGGGATCAAAACTCCGGCACATCCTGGGCGTGCTGTTTCAGCTCAAGGCAATTATCAGGGAATCCAAACCCGATCTGGTCATCCTTGTCGATTACCCGGATTTCAATATTCCCCTGGCAAAGTCGGCCTTCAGGGCGGGGGTGCCGGTTTTTTATTACATCAGCCCCCAGGTATGGGCCTGGCGGAAAAGCAGGATACGGACCCTGAAAAAGATTGTCCGCAAAATGGCCGCTATTCTTCCTTTTGAGCCCGCGGTGTATGCTGAATACGGCATGGCTGCCGAGTTTGTCGGCCATCCGCTGCTCGATATCATAGATGAAAACATACCGGCTGCCCCCCGCGAGAACGACAGCTGCCGGATCGGACTGCTGCCGGGCAGCCGCGAGGGTGAAATCAGGACAATCCTGCCGGTCATACTGGAATCAGCGGAAATCCTGAGCAGGCAGATTTCAAAACGGACCAGCTTTTTCCTGCCGCTGGCGGAAACGATTGATAAAAAGATTGTTGATGAACTCCTGGCAAAATGCCCCCTGGAAATAGAGATAGTCCGGGAAGGCATTTACTCCCGGATAAAGGGGGCTGATGCGGCAATGGTGGCTTCCGGGACGGCAACCCTGGAGACAGCCCTCCTCGGCACGCCCATGGTCGTTCTGTACAGGGTCTCTCCCCTGACGTATTTTGCTGGCAAACACCTGATAAATGTGAAATGTGTAAGCTTGGTCAACATCATCGCCGGCCGGGTGATTGTCCCGGAATTGCTCCAGGACGATATGAACCCCCAAAGGATCGCCTCTGAGATGCTATCCATAATTGAGGACCCGGACAGGGCGGCGCAGATAAGGGCCGGTCTTAAAGAGGTTAGGACCAAACTGGGCCAACCCGGGGCCTCGGAAAGGGCCGCCCGGATCGCCTGCGGGCTGCTGGGCTGAACAGATGACCGGACCAGGGCGGAAAAGCAAACGGATTGCCGTGGTGATCCCCAAATTCGGGCTGGTCGGCGGCGCCGAGCAGTTTGCCGGGGAATTGAGCAGCCGCATTGCCGGCGACCCCGGTTACGAAGTCCATGTGTTCGCAAACAAATGGGTCCCGGCCGGCGACCGAATTACGTTCCATAAGGTCCCGGTCATTACTTTCCCCAGATTCCTGACGACAGTAAGCTTTGCCCGGTTTGCCCGGGCGCAGATCGAAAAGGCGGGCGCATTCGATATCGTCCACACCCATGACAGGATCTTCAGGGCCGACCTGTTCACAATGCACGGCGTCCCCCACAGGTACTGGGTGCGCGAGGTGCGGCGCAAAGCGATGAGCCTTTTCGACCGGGCAACGGTTTTTGTCGATGAATCCCTGATCCTGGGAGGGAATTGCTCCCGTTTCGCCGTAGTTTCAGACCTTGTGAAGCAGACCCTTTTGGAGGAATATCCCCAGGCGGACGAGGGCAAAGTTTCGGTCGTCCACCCCGGGGTGGACATCGAGCGCTTTCAAAAAGGGAAAAGAAGCCGCGCGCAGACCAGGCAGTCCTTCGGAGTGAATGAGGGCGAAGTGCTCATCCTGTTCGTTTCCATGAACTTTGAGTTGAAAGGCCTCGATCTGCTGATGCAGTCCGTCGGCAGGCTTAAAAAGCTGGCCCCCGAAAAAAAATTCCGGCTCCTCGTAGCGGGAAAGGGAAACCTGAAGAAATACGGCAGAATAGCAAACGAACTCGGTATCGGACAGGATGTCATCTTCGCCGGGGTAGTCGGGAAAGAGAAAATGGCGGGCATTTACCAGGCCAGCGATGTCTTTTCAATGCTGTCGAAATTTGATACCTTCGGCATGTCCGTCCTGGAGGCAATGGCCGCCTCCCTGCCGGTAGTGATCACCGACCGGGTCGGCGCCCGGGACCTGGTCGCCGGAGGAGTGAACGGATTTCTGATAAGCTGCCAGGCGGGACCGGATGAAGTGGCGGAAAAGTTGAGAATTGCCGCAAATAACCTGGACGCCATGTCTGAAAATGCATTCCGTACCGCCGAAGGCTGCACCTGGAAGGAAACGGCCCGGAAAACCGAGAGGCTCTACCGGGAAATATTGGAGATAAAGAGCAAGAGATGAGCCTGTATAACAGGGTGTTAATCCTCGCCAAACCTCACTGGATGAAATTCCTGCTGGCCATGCTGTGCATGATCATAGTGGGAGCGACAACTTCATTGCTCGCTTTTCTTATAAAGCCGGTGCTGGACGATATCTTTATGAACAAGGATGCATCATCCTTGAAATGGGTGCCGCTGGCGGTCATTGTTGTTTACCTGCTGAAAGGGGCCGCGAGTTACGGGCAGACCGTATTAATGAGCCATATAGGCCAGAGGATAATAACGGACCTGAGGAATGCCCTTTACTATCATATCCAGACCCAGCCTCTGTCGTTTTTCACAAAGAACCCGACCGGAACCTTGATGTCAAGGATCACAAACGATATCAATCTCATCCAGGGAGCGGTCTCAGAGGCGGTCACGAGCATTCTTAAGGACACATTCACACTCATAGGCCTGTTGTTTGTGGTATTTTACCAGGACTGGAAACTTGCAATGGTTGCCATGCTGGTCTTTCCTTTGACCATATATCCTATTTCCGAATTCGGTAAACGGATGAGAAGGATTTCATCAAGTACGCAGGTGACCCTGGCAAGCCTTACCTCTCTTCTGCAGGAAACAATCACCGGGAGCCGGATAGTCAAAGCCTTCGGCATGGAAGAACATGAAAACAGGAGGTTTGCCAAAGAGAATGAGCGCCTGTTCAGGCTGACGATGAAATCCGTGGTCATAAGGGCAATCTCGAGCCCCATGATGGAATTCCTGGGCGGGATAGGCATTGCGGTGATTGTTTTTTACGGCGGCTATCAGGTCATAAACCAGACTTCCACGCCCGGCACTTTCTTCTCGTTCCTGGCGGCCCTCCTGATGCTTTACGAGCCCGTTAAAAGATTGACAAATGTGAATAATACAATTCAGCAGGGATTGGCGGGAGCGGAAAGAGTGCTCAGTATACTTGATACCGTACCCGAAATCCGCGACAGGGACAATGCCATCGAACTGCCGACCATATCCCGCGGGATCAGCCTGGATTCGGTCAATTTCAGCTATGAGGACGAACCAATCCTGAAAGGCATCAACATTGAGATAAAGGCGGGAGAAATGGTCGCTTTTGTGGGGATGAGCGGCGGCGGCAAGACAACTCTGGTAAACCTTATCCCGCGTTTCTACGATATCGATTCGGGCTGTATCAGGATCGACGGCCACGATATCAGGGATGTCACCCTGAAATCGCTGCGCGGGCAGATAGGAATAGTTACCCAGCAGACAATCCTTTTCAACGACACCGTAAAGCACAATATAGCATACGGCGATATCAATAAAGGCGATGAGGACATAATCAAGGCGGCAAAAGCGGCCAATGCCCACGAGTTTATAATGAAACTCCCTGACGGCTACGACACCTTTATCGGCGAGCAGGGGGTCAAACTCTCCGGCGGGGAAAGGCAGAGGATTTCGATAGCAAGGGCCCTGCTGAAAAACGCCCCCATCCTGATCCTGGATGAGGCGACATCATCCCTGGATACCGAGGCCGAGTTGGAAGTCCAGGAAGCCCTCGACAAGCTGATGAAAGGCAGGACAACCCTGGTGATCGCCCACCGCCTCTCCACGATCAGGAACGCCGACAGGATCATTGTCATTATTGATGGACGGATTGTCGAAGAAGGCACTCACGATTCTCTCCTGGAGAAACAGGGCGCATATTTTAAATTATACAACCTGCAGTTCCAGACGCAGGAGGAATAGTCAGTCCTGATTTGGCCGGACATGCTGAAACTCAGACAAAAAATACTCCAGGTATGGTCCGGAAAAGAATCGGGCGGATTCCTGATCATGCTCCTTTCAGGTATTTCAGTTTTTTACTCCCTGGCCTTGTCTCTCCGGAATTTCTGCTTTAAGTCGGGATTTTTCAAAACCCGCAGGCTCGGCTGCAAGGTCATCAGCATCGGCAATATTACCGTTGGCGGTACCGGGAAGACTCCCATGGCGATCATGATTGCAGAATTTCTGAAAAGCAAAGGCTTCAGACCGGCCGTGTTGAGCCGGGGTTACGGCGGGGAGAGCACCGGTAAGACAAATATTGTGTCCGATGGAAAGCAGCTGTTCGGTACGCCGGACCAGGCGGGCGATGAGCCATGCCTGATTGCCGGCATCCTGGAAGACGTCCCGGTCCTGACCAACGCGGACAGGTATGCGGCAGGAAAAATTGCCGTTGAGAAACTGGGCGCTGACGTGCTGATCCTTGACGACGGATTCCAGCACCGCTGCCTGCACCGGGACATTGATATAGCGCTCCTTGATGCGGCGAGGCCCTTTGGAAACGGGTTCGTGCTGCCGAGGGGGCCGTTGCGGGAACAACCCGGGTCCCTTGAAAGGGCCGATTTGCTCGTCCTTACCAGGTCTGATTCGGATTCCGTCCCCTGCGAAACAATGCTCAGAAAACAGTTCCCCCGGAAAAAGATAGTGCGCGCGCGGCACGAACCCGAATGTGTTGTTGATCATTCGACCGGCGAGGACCGCCCCGTATCGTTCATCTCGGGGAAGAGGGTCGCGGCCTTTTGCGGCATTGCCGGCCCCGGATCATTCCGCGCCCTTATTGAAAAGCTGGGGGGGGAGCTTGTTTTTTTTAAGGAATTCCCGGACCACCACAGGTATACTCCACAGGATATAGATTACTTGATCGGTAAATCCCGCGACAAGTCCCCGGACATAGTCCTGACCACGGACAAAGACCGGATCAAACTGGGAAACGCGGGCTTCCCCGGGTTGTTTACTTTGCGAATTAAAATGGAAATAGATAATCCCGAATTCTCCGGCTGGCTTTTGGCAGGATTGTCCAGGTGAAGAAGGAAATGTCCGCTATTATCCACATGCCTGGGAACGGGGTTTTTCAGAGTAGAAAGACAAGGGCCACCAGGGTCATCGTCCTGGCTTTCAAGGCCATCCCCCTTCCGCTCAGAAGGATGCTCTTCAGAGGCCTTTTTCGCCTTTTCTATCATATCTCTTCAAGACAGAGGATGATCGCCCTGCACAATCTGAAAAACTCCTACCCGGAGAAAAGCATCTGGGAACTCAAACGGATCGCCCTGGGCGTATACAGGAACATCGCCCTGACCATGGCGGATTTTTTCGAGATCCCTTTTATCGACGCAGGAAATCTGCACAAATGGGTGGAGTTCGAAGGACTGGAGAACCTGGAGAGGGCGAAAGCACAAGGCAAAGGCGTCCTGTCAATAGTCGCCCACTTCGGCAACTGGGAACTGATGACGGCCGCCATCCCGCTGGCGTCCGGCCCCATGTACATCATCTACCGGCCCCTGGACAGCCCGGTTTTAGAAGACGTGGTAGCCTGGATGAGGACGCACAAAGGGAACTTCCTCATTCCGAAAGAGGGCGCGACAAAAGTGGTAAGGAGGCTGCTCAAGGAAGGCAAGGTCATGGGCATTCTCAATGACCAGAATGTCTCCGCCGGCGAGGGGGTCTTTGTCGATTTCTTCAACAGGCCCGCATGCACATCCCCCGGCACGGCATACATGGCCCTCAGGACCGGCGCCTCTGTCGTAGCCGGATACCTGTTCAGAAAAGATGACGGCAAATACAAGTTCGTCATCGAACCGGTGGAAGTCATTTCCACGGGCAACTTCGAACAGGACCTGATCGCCAATACGCAAAAATTCACTGACGTTGTCGAGAGTATAGTCAGAAAATACCCCGACCAATGGTTCTGGATCCACCAGCGGTGGAAGACCAAACTCAACCAGGTTGAACCCTAAATGGGAATCGCTGCTTTAAAAAATGCCAAAAAGATCCTGATCAGGGGGACAAACTGGATCGGGGATGCCGTAATGACGCTCCCCGCGATTGCATCGATCCGCAAGTCATTTCCGTCCGCCGAAATCCATATTCTGGCTAAGCCCTGGGTGGCGGAAGTCTACAAGCTCAGCCCTGATATCGACAGGATTTTTCTTTTCAAAGAGCCAGGCGAGCACGAAGGTGTGGCCGGCAAATTCAAACTCGCGTCGGCATTGAGGAGAGAGCGGTTCGATCTGGCCATATACCTCCAGAACGCGATCGAAGCCGCCATCCTGGGCTGGCTGGCGCGCATTCCCCTCAGGGCCGGTTACAACTCGGACTGCAGGGGCTTCCTGCTGACCCATTCCGTCCCCCGGACAAAAGAGATTAAATCGGTCTACCAGGTGGACTATTACCTGAACATGGTAATGTCGCTTGGGTGCAAGCCGGTTTCAAAAGACATCTCCCTGAGTGCTGAAAATGTTGCCGAGAAGGCGGAGCGCAGCCTGAAAGAGCGCGGGCTCTCCGAAGTGCCGGTTCTGGTCGGCCTGGCCCCCGGCGCCATGTACGGCCCGGCCAAGATGTGGTTCCCCCGCCGCTTTGGCGCGGTCGCAAAAGGGCTCGAGGGGATTTTCAATTCCAGGGCCATGATATTCGGAAGCAAGGGGGACAGGGAAGTTGCTCAAACGGTCCAGGAAGCTATGGGAGGGACCGCCGTGAACATTGCGGGGCAGACGGACCTTTCCGAAGCGATTGCCCTCATCTCCCGCTGTTCAATCTTCATCACGAATGATTCCGGCCTTATGCACGTGGCGGGGGCGCTGGGCGTGCCCACCCTGGCCATCTACGGATCGACCAACCCTGTCACGACACCCCCGCCGGGGAAAAACAGCGTGATTATCAGGAAAGAGGTCCCCTGCAGCCCCTGCCTCAGGAAGGTCTGCCCGACGGACTTCCGCTGTATGGAAGACATCAGCGCCGCCGAAGTTATCGAAGCGGCAAGGGCAATGCTTATCAAACATGGAGCGCAGGCGATATCGTGACGGGAAGCGACAAAAAGAACAGGGCCGTGTTTCTGGACAGGGACGGAACGATAAACGAGGAAGTCGGATACCTCAGCCGCCTGGAAGAACTGAAAATTTACGATAATGCCGCAGAGGCAATCCGGCTTCTGAGGCAGAAAGGGTTCCTGGCGATCGTCATTACAAACCAGTCCGGGGTCGCACGGGGTTTCTTCAGCGAGGACTTCATATTAACGGTCCACAACAAGATGAATGAGTATATGAAAGAGCGCGGCGCCTGGCTCGATGCCCTGTACTACTGCCCGCACCATCCCAGATATGGAAACGAGCATTACCGGTAATTGTGTTCCTGCCGCAAGCCGCATCCGGGGCTGCTGATCAGGGCGGCCGAGGACTTTGATATTGACCTGAAGAGGTCTTATGTGGTCGGGGACATGCCGCGCGACATGGACACTGCCCGGAGGGTCGGGGCAAAAGGCGTTATGGTGAAAACAGGGTATGGCAGGAATGTCGTGGCAACGAGCAAGCCCGACTATATCGCCGAGGATTTGCTTGACGCCGCAAATTGGATAATCCGGGACCAGGAAATTGGAAATACTGATAATTAAACTGAGCGCCATCGGCGATGTAATCCATACCTTGCCGTCCCTGCGGGCGCTGAAAAAAAAATTTCCCGGGGCCCGCATCACCTGGGTGGTCGAAAGCGCCGCTGCCGATCTCCTGAAAGACAATCCCGACCTGGACAGGGTGATAGTATCGGACCGCAAGGCCTGGGCCGGCAACCTGAAAAAATTCAAAAAAATAAAAGAAACCATTTCAGAGATCGCCGCCTTTATCCGAATATTAAGGGATCGGAGGTATGACATAGTTATTGATTTCCACGGCCTCTTCAAAAGCGCCGTCCTGGCCTTCATGGTGAAAGGCGCCAGAAAACTTGGATACGACAGCATGCAGGAGATGAGCGGGCTTTTTTACAGCGAGAAAATTCCGGAAGATATGGGCAAGCACGCCGTCGACCGGTACCTGGATTTCCCCCGTTACCTGGGATGCATAGTCGAAAAGGCGGAATTCAATATCTATCCCGACGCGGAAAATGAAAAAAACATAGACTCTTTGTTTGCGAAAAATAACATTTCCAGCCGCGATTTGCTCATTGCGGTGAGCCCCCAGGCGCTTTGGGAGACAAAACTCTGGGACAATGCCAAATTCGCCCTGCTCTGCGACCGGATCGGCGCCGAGTTGGGGGGCAAGGTTATATTTACCGGCGGTCCCGGCGGGATTATTTCCGGTATCAGGTCCCAAATGAAAACGCGTTCGATAAACCTGGAGGGGATGACCACGCTCCGGGAGCTTGCGGCCCTTTACAGGCGCGTCGCCCTGCTGGTCACAACCGATTCGGGCCCGATGCACCTTGCCGCTGCCGTGAACACCCCTGTCGTAGCTGTTTTCGGGCCCACATCCCCGGCCAGGACGGGACCTTACGGAGCAGGCCATACGGTGATTCAAAGGGACCTCTCCTGTGCCCCGTGCTTTTTGAAACACTGCGAAACAAAAAACTGCATGAATGAGATCTCTGTCGAAGAGGTCTTAGAGGCAATAAAAATGAGGACAGGTAATGTCAACTAATGGAAAGGCCAAAACTCGTTCGATATCTGGTTTTACTGCTGCTCGTTCTGTGCGCCCCATTACAGGCCAAAGGCGATGATATATCAACTCTTCCTCCCATAGAGGCCGGGCTGACGCTCGGTTTCGGGACCGGCGATATCAAAGAAGGGAAATACGATCCGATCCTGTTCGTGTTCCGCATAGGAGGGGACGTAAAGCAATTGTGGCCGGCGCTCAACGGCCACAAGGGGAGGCTCACCCTTTTTGCCGAGCCCCAACTCAACCCTGTCCTGAACCTGAGTGAATACGAGGTGGGACTGGGCATCGGTTTGGAGTACATGTACCCGTTATCCGGAAAGTGGTCGATTTATCTGATGGCGTCGATAGGCCCTCATTACATTTCCGTTGAAACGGAAGACCAGGCCAGGGGTTTTGCTTTCGCGGACACTGTCGGAGCGGGGTTCTATTATTTTGTATACGAAAATGCCGCTTTCAATATCGGGTACCGCTACCGGCATATTTCCAATTGCGGGATAAAGGACCCAAATTTGGGAATAAACAGCAATTTCGGGACAATCGGTTATTCTTACTTTTTTTGAAGGAGCGCTTGTGGCCGTCAAACAGGAAATGATGGAAATTCTTGCGTGTCCGAAATGCAAGGGGGAAGTTGTTTTGAAACAAGAGCTGAATGGCCTGGTTTGCGAAAAATGCGGGCTGCTCTATGAGATCAGGGACGATATCCCGGTTATGATCAGCGATACGGCGAAGAAGATTTGATTTTTACTCTATCCTTTCCTCGACCAGAACTATTGTGTCCCCTTTCAAAGCGAGATAGTGAATCCTGTCCGGGGAATCGAAAACGAGTTTTCCCCTGCTCTGCAGTTCAGTTTCTATTTTATCTCTGAAGCAAGAATAATAAGGATGATTGTCGAAAGACTCGAAAACTCTCGGACCTCCTGGAAACACGAGAATCTCATCATATAACTGCCCTTCATTGCCGTCGATGACAACAGTCCATTTTTCTCCAATTCTCGCCGGATATGCAATCCTGCGGCTGTCGGGGCTGAAAACGGGGTTGGCAAGGAAAAACCGGGACCCCAGGGAATCATACTCCCTGCCCCGATTCCCGTTCACAACTGAGAACTGCCTGTTTCCCGTACCGGCCATGTATGCCAGTTTCCGGCCGTCCGGACTGAAAGCGGGATAACCGGTCTTCTCAAAATACTTTTCCTCTTTATCATTTACGACAATGCCGAGGCGCGCTTTATAAGCCACTCTCCCGTCGGCGCTGAAAGCAAAATTGCCATAGGACAGGAAAGGATCTCCTGATATCTTGAATTCCTTTACTTCCTTTCCATTCAAAACAAAAAACCATCTCCCCTGTTTAAAAAGCGACCCGCGCAAATGCGCCCTGTATGCAAAACTTTGGGAATCGGGACTGAAAGAAAGGAGGTCTACGGCATCGTATCCCTTGCTCTCGATCCCATCGATCACGGCAAATCTCTTTTCCCCCCGCGAAGCCAAATAGCCGGTCCGGGAGCTGTCGGGACTGAAGATAATGAAGCTGACTTCGTCGTAATTTTTTCCTTCTGTCCCGTCGATGACAGCCAGCCATTTTTTGCCTGACATGGCCTGGTATCCCAGCCTCTTCCCATCCGGGCTGAAGACCGGTATACCCCACGAGCACAGGGCATTGCTGCCCACAATTTCATATTCCTTCTGTTTCACGCCGTCTGCGACGACGAACTGGCTGTCCCCCGACCTGGCGACATATGCAATTCTTTTACCGTCCGGGCTGAAGACCACTTTGCCATTTCTAATCCCGGTCCGGCCGATTTCATCAAACTTTTCACCTTCAGCCCCATCAATAACAACACACTCCCCGCCACCCGATCGTGCGACAAATGCCACCTTTTTACTGTCAGGGCTGAACCTGGGATAACCGACGATGTCATTGCAGGGTTTTTGCTCTTTGCCATCAACGACGATGAATTTGCCGGCGCCCTTTCGGGCAACGTAGGCGATCCTCTTGCTGTCGGGGCTGAACAGAGGCCTTGTCAGGACCTCGTCATAACAGGATTGACTTAACCCATCAATTACGACGCACTGCTTGCCAACGGCCTGGTCAACATATGCTATCCTGCGGCTGTCGGGACTTACAGTGAATGTCTTCTGAATCAGCGGGGAAAAGCTGAGCCGGGCGACTGGCGTTTCTGTTTGCTTGCGGTTTATTTTCTGCGCCCAGGCGCACAAGGGAGAGAGCATCAATGTCATTGATAAACAGACCAGGATACTCTTTTTGAACAATCTCATATATTCTTCTGAATGGCGGCCTTGATCTTTTCAACGCTCAGCTCATCAAGGCATTTGCTTTTTTCGCTGTTGTCACAACCCTTCTGGCGGCACGGAGAGCAGTCCATGTCAGGTTTTATGACAGAATGCGAATCGCCGAGGGGCGCCCAGTCGAACCAGTCCGACGGGCCGTAGATGGTTATGGCAGGAGTGCCCACGGCAGCAGCGATGTGGGGGGCGGCGCTGTCGACGCCGATATGGAAAACGCTGAAGCTCAACAGGGCGGGCAAGTCGCCCAGTTTGGTTGACCCGGCCAGGTTCAGGCAGTATTTCCCTGTTTGGTCGACTATCTGCCCGGCCCTCTGCCTTTCGTCAGGCGAACCGACCAGGATCGTCTTGAGCCCGAATTGCGCCCACAACCAGTTTATCACCTCCACCCATTTCTCCATTTTTATTTCCTTGTAAGTCCAGCGGGAGAACGGATTTATTGTCACCCACTTGTCCCCTTTATCTATTCCGGAGACTGTTAAAACTGAAAGCATCTTTTCCCGCTTTGCATCAGGTACCTGAATCCTGGGGACTTCATCCTCGGTATCAATCCCGATTTCCCGGAGGATCATTAAACTCTGTTCCGCCGCCCCTCTTTTTTTTATCCTTACCGGGTCGACAAGGTTTGTGTAGGCCCGGTTCCTCCAGAAAGGCACCCCCTCCCGGTAAAGCATGGCAATGCGCCGCGGGGCGCCGGTGAGGAAGGACATTATGGCCCCCCGGTCACCGGCGCGAAAATCGATTACCATGTCGAACTTGCACTTTCGCAACGCGCGGATCAGGGAAAAATTCTCCCTGCACGCCTCGAACCCGCCGGAGTCAGGGACCACAAAGATTTTGTCTATCAGAGGATCGTCTTCAAGGATGCCGCTGAACGATTTTTTTAATAATACTGAAACTTTAGAGCCGGCGTGAGCGGACTTCACCGCACCGATCGCAGGTATCATCCAGACAATGTCGCCGATATCCCCTAATTGTACGAGTAAAATCCTGGTTTCCATTTGCCTGGAGTGTACACTGAATATTGAGCATCCCGCAAATATTTTTGCTCTGCACAGCCGCAACGGCAGAATTTCCATAATTGAAAAACCGGAACCGGCAGGTAGTCCGGAATTGTACAATTGTATTGACATACAAGCGTTTTTGTTTAATAAATCACCATCCATTTGGACAGGGCTGAATCCTTTGTTTTCAAAGGAACAGGTGGATTTTGCCCATATACCAAACATTCAAATCACCTTTCATTCCGGGTGGTTTTTTTGCTGGATTATGTAATTCAGGAAGCGGAGCTTTGCCTGAAAGTAAATATTTCATTATGAGGGGACCATGCTCAACGGAAAAAATGTTCTGATCACGGGTGGCACCGGGTCTTTCGGAAAAAAATTTGTCAGGATTGTTACAGAGAACTACAGACCGAACCGGCTGATCATATTCAGCAGGGATGAGCTGAAGCAATTTGAAATGTCTCAGAAATGGAATACGCGGAAGTACCCCTATATTGAATATGTTTTGGGCGATGTAAGGGACCGCGACAGGCTCATGAGGGTCTTTAATGATGTTGATTACGTTATCCATGCAGCGGCCCTCAAACAGGTGCCGGCGGCGGAAGCAAACCCGGGCGAATACATCAAGACCAACGTTTTGGGCGCGATGAATATCATCGATGCAGCGCAAATAAACAAGGTCAGGAAAGTAATAGCCCTTTCGACGGACAAGGCTTGCAACCCCATTAACCTTTACGGCGCCACAAAGCTCTGTTCGGACAAGCTTTTTGTGGCAGTCAATACAAATCACGGCCTGAATACAACCCGGTTCGCCGTCGTCCGTTACGGAAACGTCCTGGGAAGCAGGGGCTCCGTCGTCCCCTTCTTCAAGGAAAGGGCGCAGACAGGCGTCCTTCCCATTACCGATCCCCGCATGACCCGTTTCTGGATCACCCTGGACCAGTCCGTCCACTTCGTTTTAAAAACGCTGGAGCTCTCCAAGGGCGGCGAGATTTTCGTCCCGAGAATACCTTCGATGAGGATAATCGATCTCGCGGAGGCCATATCCCCCGAATGCAGGAAAGAAATTGTCGGAATCCGCCCTGGAGAAAAGCTTCATGAAACCCTTATCGGAGAGGACGATTGCCGGAACACGGTAGAATTCAATGAGTGCTATATTATCCAGCCTTCCCCCGAGGCAATGAAAGACCTCATGAACGGGAACGGAAATAAAACGGTCGCAGACGGGTTCAGCTATACCTCCGACAAGAATGAAACATGGATGTCCATCCCTGAACTGAAAAACCTGATTGATTCAATAGCCGATGATTACTCCATAGAACAGTCCCGATGGTCTATGGAAGACATCCCTCAATAATTCGTAAATCCTATCTTCCGCTTATGATGAAAAGAATGCTGATTACAGGAATCAGCGGGTTATTGGGAAATAACCTGGGGCTGTATTTCCAGAATAAATTCGATGTCCTGGGATTGTATCACTCGAACAGGATCGAACTGGAAAATATCAGGACCTCCCACGCGGACATCTCTTCGCCAAACGGCGGGCTGTCCGGGGCGGTAGAGCAATTCCGTCCCGATGTGGTCATCCACTGTGCGTCGCTGACAAATATAGATTTCTGCGAATCCAACAGGGATTTAACATCCAGGATAAACATAGAAGGCACAAAATGTGTCGTCGAAAGCCTTAAAGATATGGATTGCAAGCTTGTCTATATCTCCACGGACACCGTTTACGACGGCATCAAAGGGAATTTCCTCGAGAGCGATAAAGTCAATCCCCCCAATTTCTACGGAGTCAGCAAATACGAAGGGGAATTGGAGACGCTCAAAAAAGAAAATGCCCTGGTGATAAGGACGAATATTTTCGGCTGGAACGTGGTCAACAAGTACAGCATTGCCGAATGGATAATCGCCGAATTGATGTCGGGTCGCGAAATAAAAGGCTTTCGCGATGTGATTTTCTCGTCAATTTATAATTTCGACCTGGCAAAGGTCCTCGAGCTGGCTATTCAAAAAGATATTTCGGGTGTCTACAACCTGGGCAGCAGCACCAGCATTTCAAAATTCGATTTCGCGCTCGAACTGGCCGGGCGCTTCGGCCTGGACAGGAATCTCGTCAAGCCGGTATCCGTCGACGATTTCCCGTTCACCGCCCGGCGGGCGAAAAATCTCAGCCTGAACATCGAAAAGATTTCTGCGGCGCTCGGCTGCAGGCCGCCGACAATTCATGAATCGATAGATGATTTCTACAACGATCACGTCGCGGGATTGCCGCAGAAATTGAAAAGGAGAAGATCGAGTTACCCGGTATCTGCCGACCTCCCGCTTCTGACTTACGGAAGGCAGGTCCTGGACGATGATGATATAAATGCCGTCACCGCGGTGCTTAAATCCATAAACCTGACCCAGGGGCCGCACATAGCCGAATTTGAAAGGGACATCTGCGACTATGTTTCAGCAGGGCACGGCATAGCCTGCAATTCCGGCACTTCCGCGCTGCACCTGGCCTGCATAGCGGCAGGGGTCGGGCCCGGGGACGAGGTCATCACGTCTCCCAACACGTTTGTGGCCTCGGCAAACTGCGCCCTTTATTGCGGCGCCAGGCCGGTCTTCGCCGATATAGACCCCCGGACATACAACATATCCCCGGCCGAAATAGAGGCAAAAATCACAAGACATACCAGGGCTGTTATCCCTGTCCACTTCGCCGGGCAAAGCTGTGACATGGAAGCCATCAGGAACATTGTTGCTAGAAAAGAGCGGGATTCAGGTAAAAAGATATTCATAATCGAGGATGCCTGCCATGCTCTCGGGTCCCTTTACAAGAGCAGGAAGGTCGGCTCATGCGAGTTTTCCGACATGGCGGTAATGAGTTTCCATCCTGTGAAGCATATCACCACGGGCGAAGGCGGCATGGTCCTGACCAATGACGGCAGCCTGGCAAAGAAACTCAGGAAATTGCGCTCTCACGGGATCACGAGCGATCCCGAAGAGTTCATCGGCACAGACATGGCTTGGCAGGACCCGGAAAGGACTTTGCCAAACCCCTGGTATTACGAACAGATTCTGCTCGGCTACAATTACAGGATAACCGATATCCAATGCGCCCTGGGGCGTTCCCAGTTAAAAAAAATCAAGACATTCAGCAAGAGGCGCCGGCAAATTGTCGACAGCTATAATGAAGCGTTCAGGGACAGGAAAAACATCCAGGTACCTTTTGAAGACGGCAATTGCGAGAGCAATTTTCATCTTTATGTCCTGCTGATGGATTTTGAAAAAATTGGTTTGAGCAGGGCTGAATTGATGATTGACCTGAAGAATAAAGGCATTCAGACCCAGGTGCATTACATACCCGTGTATCTTCAGCCGTATTACCGGGAACACCTGGGTACCGGGCGCGGCGATTGCCCGCAGGCGGAAGCATATTACAAAAAGTGTCTTTCCATTCCCCTGCACCCGGCGATGACCGATCAGGACGTGAACAGGGTAATTTACGAATTAACCCAATAAACTGAGGCTTAGTGTGAATATTTCTAAATGTCTCGAAATGCAGAAACGAGCAAATGGTAGAAT
>JBDKTK010000229.1:0-8748 GCA_039680225.1 Syntrophaceae bacterium | reverse complement strand
TAATTTTCGTTTCCAGCCTGGACGGCGGGCCTGACAGAGAAAAGCACATAGCAGCCCTGAAAAGAATGCTGATCGAGATCACCCCCGAAGATTTCCTCAGGGCGCCATCGCTTGTCGGCGACCTGCTCCCGCCCGGCGGACTGGCTGTGCTCGTCGTACCGATTGACCTGCAGGCCCCCAGGGGCAGGCTCATCCTTCCCCAGGTCCAGACAATCAGAGACACTCTGGACAATGACGCCTCGGCCCTGATCGTCAAGGAGAGGGAACTGGCTTCCACTCTGCAGAAACTGAATGTGAAACCGGACCTTGTTGTTACCGATTCCCAGGCGGTCCTGAAAGTCTCGGCGGACATTCCCCCGGAAATTCCCTTCACGACTTTTTCCATCCTCTTTGCCAGGCAGAAGGGAGATATCATTGCCGCCGCCGAGGGCGCTGCCCGCATCGAAGACCTTGAGCCGGGCGACCGGGTGCTGATCGCCGAAGCGTGCACGCACCATGCATTGGAGGACGACATCGGGCGCGTGAAAATCCCGAGGTGGCTGCGGCAGTACGTGGGGGGCGAACTGGATTTGAACGTCTCGTGCGGGAGAGATTACCCGGACGATCTGGAAAAATACCGTTTAATCATCCATTGCGGGGCATGCATGCTGAACCGCAGGGAAATGCTCAACCGGGTCCAGCGGGCCCGCGAGGCGCACGTGCCTATAACGAACTACGGCGTGGCAATTTCCTTTCTCCAGGGCGTTGCCAAAAGGACCCTGTCGCCGTTCCCGGCCGCGCTGCTGGCGTTGGAGCGGAAATTGGATTCAGACAAAGCAGGGAGGAAAAATGACAAGTAGCCAGGAAGATTCCAGGAGGATCGGAGTGGTCAGCATAATCGTGACAAGCCGCAAGGAGCAGGCGAGAGACATAAATTCCATCCTGAGCGATTACGGCGACATCATCATCGGCCGGATGGGGCTGCCTTATCCGCCGAAAAAAATCAACATCATCTCGCTGATGGTCCACGGTTCGACGGATAAGATCGGCGCGATGACGGGCAAACTCGGCCTTATTGAAGGCGTAATGGTCAAATCGGCTTTAACGAAAGCATAAAGGGAGACATCAGATGCACGATTTCATAAGCGATGCGAATATAGAACAGATCCTCGAAGACGCGAAAGACCCGGAACGCTCGCGGGTCGAGGAAATAATCGCGAAGGCAAAAAAGCTCAGTGGATTGACGCCGCAGGAGACGGCCGTGCTGCTCCAGACGGAAGACCGGTCCCTGGTAAGAAAGATCTGGAAGGCGGCCCGGGAGATTAAAGAAGCGATCTACGGCAACAGGCTGGTCCTCTTCGCGCCTCTATACATCTCCAACCACTGCGCCAACAATTGCTCATATTGCGGATTCCGGCGGGACAATAAAGAACTGAAGCGCGTTGCGCTCGAGATGGATGAAATCGCCCGCGAGGTGGAAGTCCTCGAAAGGGAAGGGCACAAGCGGATCCTCATGCTCTGCGGCGAGCACCCGAAGAAATCGGGTTTGGATTATCTTGTGGAAGCGATCAACACGGTTTACGCCACCCGGACCGGGCACGGGGGGGAGATACGGCGGATCAATGTGGAAATAGCGCCGATGACAGTGGAGGAATACAGGCGGCTCAAGGCGGCAAATATCGGTACATACGTGCTATTCCAGGAGACTTACCATCACGGGACATACAGGAAAATGCACCCGACCGGCCCCAAGAAGGATTACCTGTGGCGGCTCACCGCGATGGACAGGGCGCAGGAAGCCGGGATCGACGACGTCGGCATCGGGGCGCTCTTCGGATTGTACGATTATAAATTCGAAGTGCTGGGCCTGCTCTTTCACGCGCAGCACCTGGAAGAGAAATTCGGGGTGGGGCCGCACACCATCTCCATCCCGCGGCTTGAGCCCGCGCTGAATGCGCCCGCGGCCATCAAGCCGCCCCGGCCGGTGTCCGATTACGATTTCAAAAAACTCGTGGCCATTATCAGGCTTGCCGTGCCGTATACGGGGATGATCCTCACGACCCGCGAGAACCCGAAGGTGCGCAGCGAGGTGTTCGCGCTCGGCGTGTCCCAGATAAGCGCGGGGTCGAGGACGAACCCGGGCGGTTACCAGGACGGCTCGGAGGCGTTCCGGGCGGCGCAGTTCAACCTGGGCGATACCAGGACGACCGATGAAGTCATTTACGACATAACCAAAAGAGGCTACATCCCGAGCTTCTGCACGGCCTGCTATAGATTGGGCCGGACGGGCGCGGATTTCATGGAACTCGCCAAGCCCGGCCTGATCCAGAAGTTCTGCCGGACGAACGCGATCCTGACCTTCAAGGAATACCTGACCGACTACGCATCCCCGAAGACGAAGAGAGCGGGGGAGAAGCTCATCGCCAGATTGCTGGAAGAGACTAACCCCGGAACCAAGAGGATCCTTGCGAGCCGGCTGAAGAGAATGGAAGCGGGGGAGAGGGACATTTACATCTGAGAATTTCAAATTTCAGATAAAAACTGAATTGAAATCGGTTGCAGATTTGAGGTAGAAAGAGGCCATTGTTGAAGGCAATTAATCTTAAATCTCAAATTTGAAATCCTTTTAGGCTACTTACGAGCGTTTTGAAGACCTTCCGGTGTGGAAGGCCGGAATTGAGCTGGCGGAAAATATTTACGCATTGACTCAGTCTCAGCAGTTCAGAGGCAAATACAGTTTGCGTGATCAACTTGAACGGGCCGCTCTGTCCATCTCCAATAACATTGCGGAGGGGTTCGAACGAGGCACTACCCAGGAGTTGCTGACTTTTCTATATATCTCCCGAGGCTCAGCCGGAGAAGTCAGATCAATGCTCTGCTTTATCGAGAAGCTTTTCCCTGATTTGAAATCTGAAATTTCAAATCTGAAATCCGGCTCCGAAAGCATCTCCCGCCAACTGTGCGCCTGGGCGGATTCGCTCCAGAACAGTGAGATAAGGGGGCACAGATATTTAAACGAGAAATGCCGCAAGGAAACACGGGCACAGAAAGAGCGCGATGAGTTTTTGCAGTTGCTGAGAGCATCGATGAAAAAGAAAGACTGATTTGAAATCTCAAATCTGAAATTTGAAATTAATGATTCAAAACTACATATCAAAAGCAGCCGTCACCGGCAACCTTATCAGAGATGAAATCATCGCGCTTCTTACCCTGCCCGAGGGCGCCGAACGCGATATGCTGTTCGCCGCCGCCGACCGGGTCAGGAAGGAATGCGTCGGCGACGAAGTCTACCTGCGCGGCATAGTCGAGTTCTCCAACTATTGCGGGCGCAATTGCCTGTACTGCGGGCTGCGCAGGGGGAATGCGAAACTCGTCCGCTACAGGATCCCGGATGACGAAATTCTCGCGGCCGCCGGCCGGGTCAGGGATGCCGGGACCTCCACGATAGTCCTGCAATCGGGGGAAGATCCCTGGTACACTCGCGAGCGGCTGTGCTTTCTTGTTAGGCGCATAAAAACGGAACTCGGCCTTGTCATAACGCTCTCGATCGGCGAAAGGCCTTTCGAAGACTATGCCGCATTCAGGGAAGCCGGAGCCGACAGGTTCCTGCTGAAGCACGAGACGGCATCCCGCGATTTGTACAAGCGCCTTCATCCTGATTCGCAATTCGAAAACCGCCTCAAGTGCCTCGCATGGCTGGGTGAGCTCGATTACGAGGTCGGTGCGGGCTGCATGGTCGGCTTGCCCGGGCAGGACCTGGGCGCGCTTGCGGATGATATTCTCCTCGTGAAAAAAATCAAGGTGGACATGGTCGGGATAGGGCCCTTTATTGCCCATCCGGATACACCTCTGGCCGCGATGCCCGACGGCGATGTTGCCCTGACGGTGAAAACTGTTGCAGTTGCAAGGCTCCTCACGAGGACGACAAATATCCCTGCCACTACGGCTCTGGGGATATTGGATCCTAAAGGCCGCGAGATGGGCTTGTCCGCAGGGGCGAACGTCATGATGCCTGATTTCACTCCCGTGAAATACCGCAGCCTGTATGACCTGTATCCCGGCAGGAGCGGAGTTATTGAACCTGAGCAGGTGATTCAATCCATTCGCGGGTACCTGGAATCGCAGGGGAAGTCGATCGGCATGGGCCCCGGTTTCAGAAGAAAGCGGGAATAAAAAAAGGCGGAATTGCTTCCGCCTTTTTGCGTTTAATGTTGAAAACCGGCCTAAGCCTTCCTCTCCGGCCGTTTGTACATTAATGCGAGCGCAAAACCCGCGAGCAACAGCCCCGCCGCCACATAAAGGGCGATCCCCTTAATCTGCGCAAAGACCAGCGGCCCGATAATTCCCGCGCAACCCCACGCCGTCAGCATCATCCCGTAAACCTTCCCGATGTAGCCGGGACCGAATGAATCCGCCGCGAAGGCCGGCATCGTGGCAAACCCGCCGCCATAGCAGGCCAGCAAGTAACATCCGATGATTGTGAACAGGGTCACATTAGCAACCTGCGGCAGATAGATGTACAGCAGTGCCTGAGAAACGAACATAATCATGAACACCATCTTTCTCCCGATCTTGTCGGAAATCGAGGCCCAAAAAAGTCTGCCGAGACCGTTGAAGATGGCCGTGATGGCGACGATATTCCCGCCGGCAACCGCCAGGGCCGCGGCAGTTATCATAGGGTCGGCCTGCTTGACGACATTCTGCCCAAGGGGCGAGAGCTGGGAGATAAGTCCGAGACCGGCCGAAACGTTCAGGAACAGCATGCCCCAGAGCATCCACCACTGGGGTGTTTTAACCGCCTCATTGAATGTGAACGAGTTTGCCGCCGATACGCCGGTAGCAGCCGGTGTGAATCCCGCCGGCAGCCATCCCTGCGGGGGATTCCTGTAAAGCTGGGCCGCCGCAGTAACCGCGATCAGGAAAATCACTCCCCAGAAATAGAACGTGTTGGCCATCCCTATACTAAGGATCATCTTCGGAGCGATGAGGCCCATGATAAATGCGCCCGCGCCAAAACCCATAACCGCTAAGCCGGTCACCAGACCGCGCTTATCAGGGAACCACCTGATAAGCGTTGCTATCGGGGTGACGTAACCGAAGCCATTTCCTATCCCGCCAATGACCCCGTAGCCGAGGTAAAGAAGCAGGAGGCTGCCCGACTGCGCGGCCACACCGGCGATCAGGGTGCCGATGCCGAAAAGAATACCACCCACGGTGGCGACGAACTTGGGCCCTTTCTTGTCAACCAGTGTCCCGCCGAAGGCTGTTGATAAACCTAACACTCCCATCAGGATCATAAATGTGATCTGGGTAGGGGTTTCCGCCCAGCCGTGTGCCTTCATGAGCGGAATCTTGAAAACCGACCAGGCATACACCGTTCCGAGACAAAGCTGCATTACTATCGCAGCCCCAGCAATTAGCCATCTTTTGCTTTCCAGATTTTCACTTGACATAATCAAACCTCCGGGAATAAGTATGTTAAAAATAACATAGACCAAAATTTCTCTTAAACTATTGAAACAGTTAAAAAAAAATAGGAAATAGCTTTAAAAGGCAAGCGGCTTTTGATACTATTTCTCGGGCATTTTGACAACTTATATTTTAATTGGGGGGGAAAATGGCAAAAATCTCAATAACAATCGATGGTAAAAAATTAGAAACCGATCCGGGAAAGACAATTCTGGATGCCGCACGGGAGAATGGGATTTTCATTCCGACTCTTTGCTACTACCAGGCTACCAGCAGGGTTGGAGGCTGTCGCGTGTGCGTTGTCGAGGTTGAAGGCTCCAGGACGCTTGTGGCGGCCTGTGCGATGCCGGTCAGCCCCAACATGGTAATCAAGACAGATACCCGGAGGGTCAGGGACGCCCAGAAGCTCGTGATAGAGTTGATGTGGTCTTCAGGCGACCACAACTGCCTCACCTGCGAGTCAAACGGCAGGTGCGAACTTCAGGACCTGGTATACTGGCTGAAAATAGACAAGCCCCGGTTCAAGATACAGCCCCCGGGGTATCAGATCGAAATATCCAACAGCATGATCCAGCGCGATCTGAATAAATGTATCCTTTGCGGGCGCTGCATAAGGGCCTGCAACGACATACAGGTCAATGAGGTCCTGGACTTCTTCGAGCGCGGCTCCCGGATGAAAGTGGGCCCGGCGTTCGATTCGGAGTATATCAATTCGGAGTGCGTTTTCTGCGGGGCCTGCATCGACGCATGCCCGACCGGCGCCATAACCAATAAGCAGGCCAGGTTCGAGGGCCGGCCCTGGGAAGTGCAGAAAGTGAAAACGACCTGCGGCTATTGCGGCGTGGGCTGCCAGCTCGACCTGAACGTGCATGACGGGAAGGTCGTGAAGGTGACCGGCAACCAGGAATACGGCACGCCCAACCAGGGTACCCTGTGCGTGAAGGGGCGCTTCGGGATGGAGTTCATCCACAGCAAGGACAGGCTCACCAAGCCGTTGATCAGGGAAAACGGCGAATTCAGGGAAGCCTCCTGGGACGAAGCCTACACTTACATTGCCGATAATTTCAAACGCATAAAGGAAAAATACGGCAGCGACAGCCTTGCAGGGCTTTCTTCGGCGCGCTGCACCAACGAGGAAAACTACCTGTTTCAGAAATTCATGCGCGCTGTGATCGGGACGAATACAGTCGACCACTGCGCCCGGCTCTGACACTCCGTAACCGTGGCCGGTCTGGCCGCATCATTCGGGAGCGGAGCAATGACAAACTCTATCGATGAAATCGAGAACGCAAACGTTATCCTCGCAGTGGGGACAAACACCACCGAAAACCACCCGGTGATCGGCAGCAAGGTGAAGCGGGCCGTGCGCAAGCAAGGGGCCAGGCTGATCGTCATCGACCCGAGGGACATCACCCTCACCAAGTACGCGGATATCTGGCTGCGCCCCAAGGCAGGGACCAATGTGGCAGTGATCAACGGCCTCATGAACGTCATCATCAGCGAGGGCCTCCTTGCGAAAGACTATATTGCGGAGCGGACAGAGGGCTTTGGGGAAATGAGCAAGGTCCTGGAAAAGTACACTCCCGAATACGTCGAGCAGATTTCGGGTGTTCCCGCCGACGATATCAGGGCCGCAGCGCGCATGTACGCCCGCGGGCCCAAGTCCTCAATCCTGTACTGCATGGGAGTGACCCAGCACGCGACCGGGACCGACGGAGTCAAATCGGTCGCCAACCTGGCCATGCTCTGCGGCATGGTGGGGATCGAGAGCGGCGGGGTCAACCCGCTGCGCGGCCAGAACAATGTCCAGGGGGCCTGCGACATGGGCGCCCTGCCGGTGAGCTATCCGGCTTACCAGCGTGTGGACGACGCACAGGTCAGAGCGAAATTCGAACAGGCGTGGGGCGTTCCCCTCCCGGGAAAGCCGGGCCTCACCGTCGTGGAGATCATGAACGCAGCCCATAAAGGGGATATCAAGGGGCTTTATGTAATGGGAGAAAACCTTATGTTGAGCGACCCCGACCTCACCCATGTTGAGGAGAGCCTGCGGAATCTCGATTTCCTGGTTGTCCAGGATATCTTCCTTACGGAAACCGCCAAATTTGCGAATGTCGTGCTGCCGTCTGCCTGTTTCGCGGAAAAAGACGGGACTTTCTCAAATACCGAGAGGCGGGTCCAGAGGGTCAGGAAAGCCGTCGAGCCGCCCGGCGAGGCAAAGCCCGACTGGCTCATAATATCCGAGCTTTCCCGGAAAATGGGATATCCCATGGAATACAGTTCGCCTTCGGATATAATGGACGAGCTTGGAAAGGTAACCCCCAGCTACGCGGGAATCAATTTTGCCAGGCTGGAAAGAGAGGGCCTGCAGTGGCCCTGCCCGACACCCGGGCATCCGGGGACAAAGTACCTTCACAAGGAAAAGTTCTCCAGGGGAAAAGGGCTGTTCAGCGCGATAGAGTTCAAGCCTTCCGCCGAGCAGACGGACAGCAGTTTCCCGCTGATCCTGACGACCGGCCGCGTCCTGTACCATTACCATACCGGGACGATGACCAGGCTTTCCCGCGGCTCCAACGAGAGGTATCCCGAGAGCCTCGTGGAGATCAATCCTGAAGATGCCCGGAGCTATGGAATTAAAAACGGCGACAAGGTGCGGGTATCTTCACGGCGCGGGTCTGTTGAAGCAAAGGCAAATGTGACCGGAAAATCACCCCGGGGGACCGTGTTCATGAATTTCCATTTCCGGGAAGCGGCGGTAAATCGGCTGACCAACCCGGTCCTGGACCCGGTCGGAAAGATCCCCGAGTACAAGGTATGCGCAGTTAAAATCGAATCTGCCTAAGAAAAAACGACAATATGTTAAAGTTCTCCTTTAAGCAGGGGTCCGGCTACTTAACGCCGAATCCTTGCTTAAGGGGATGTCTGTGCCTGTTATCGCTTTTAATTCTTGCCTCCTGCGCCGGACGTCTCGAACCTCTGCCGGCCCCCTCGCCGCTTCCCCATGTCCGCCCTGATTACAGAACGGCCGTCTTCTGGACGTCCTATTACCCTGAGAGCAAAAAACTTATCCTGAAAGCGGAAGATATCGAGGCTTTCAATGAGAGGGTCCTTGCCTCCAGCCTGGGCGTCAAAGATATCTTTAAACTGCCCGGAAGTATAAAAGGTTCTTATCTGAATGACGCTTTCGCGAAGACCAGGGCTTACCTGGAGAACAAGGGCTATTACAATTCGCAAAACCGGAAAATGGGATATCCCATGGAATACAGTTCGCCTTCGGATATAATGGACGAGCTTGGAAAGGTA
>JBDKTK010000228.1:0-15419 GCA_039680225.1 Syntrophaceae bacterium | reverse complement strand
GTGAGTACGACCAGTTGAAATCCGATATCCACGAGCGCCTCATCGACAGCATCGACCTGTCCGTCAACGAGGGCCTGGACAGGGAGAGCCTGCAGCGGGAGATACGCAAGGCCAGTGAGAACCTAATTTCCGGAGAGGGCATCAGCATCCCCCTGAACTTCTGGGAGCGCGAACAGATCTGCCGGGAGGTCCAGGACGAGGTGCTCGGACTCGGCCCGATCGAACCGCTGATGCACGATCCCACCATCACGGACGTCCTGGTGAACACATACAAATCCATATACGTCGAAAGGTTCGGAAAGCTGCAGATGACGGGGGCAAGGTTCAAGGACGACAGCCACCTGAAAAAGATCATCGACAGGATCGTCTCGGCCGTGGGGCGCCGCATCGACGAGTTGTGCCCCATGGTGGACGCCAGGCTGCCGGACGGGTCCCGCGTCAATGCCATCATCCCTCCCCTTTCAATCGACGGCCCCATGCTGTCCATCAGGCGCTTTGCCTCCGATCCGCTGGAACTGGCGGATCTGATAACGCTGAAGACCCTGACCCCCGAGATCGGCGAACTTCTCAAGTGCATCGTCATGGCCCGGCTGAACATCATCATCTCGGGCGGGACGGGCTCGGGAAAGACGACCCTGCTCAATGTGCTTTCCCGGTTCATCCCGGGAGGCGAGAGGATAATCACGATCGAGGATTCCGCCGAGCTCCAGCTCAAGCAGGAGCACGTGGTCAGGCTGGAGACAAGGCCTGCCAATATCGAGGGCAGGGGCGAGATAACCCAGCGGGACCTGGTGCGCAACAGCCTGAGGATGCGCCCGGACCGGATAATCCTGGGCGAGGTCAGGTCGGCCGAGGTCATCGACATGCTCCAGGCCATGAACACCGGCCATGACGGCTCGCTGACGACCATCCACGCCAACTCGCCGCGGGACGCCCTGCTGCGCCTCGAGACCCTCGTTGCCATGTCGGGCCTGAATATCCCCAACGACGCCGTGCGGCGGTACATAAGCTCGGCAATCAATATCGTCATCCAGTGCGCGCGCCTCGTGGACGGCAGCCGCAAGGTGGTGAGCTTCCAGGAAATCACCGGGATGGAAGGCCAGATAATAACCATGCAGGAGATCTTCTCCTTCGAGCAGACCGGGATGGACCCGCGCGGGGGGATAAAAGGCCGGTTCAGCATCTCGGGCGTGATGCCGAGGTTCATCGAGAGGTTCCGGGCGCTCGGCGTCCCCGTGCCCGACATCTTCTATTCCCGCAACGTCCTTGAGATCTGAGGGGCCCATGGAACACATACTGATCAGCTTCCTGATTTTCCTCGCGATGGTCATCTTCTTCCAGGGGATCGCGTTTGCCCTGAAAAGGTTCTGGGACCCGGAAACGCGCAGGTTGAAAAGACAGCTCAAACTGCTGTCGTCGGAGGCCGTCTATGCGGGCCGGATCGACATCATCCGCAAAAAGAGGACGCTCAGCAGCATCCCGCGGCTCCAGGCGCTGCTGGAGAAAGCGCCCCTGGTCCGGAGGGTTGATTTTCTCCTGCAGCAGGCCAACTCCAGGCAGCCCGTCGGGGTTTTCATCCTCTCGTCTCTGGTCCTGGCCCTGGGCTGCATTTTCCTGGTATCCGCTGCGATCGGCAGCATTCTCGCCGCGCTGCCGGCGGCCGTTGTTTGCGGCGCAATCCCCTTCCTTTTCATCGTGATGAAAAAGAGGGCGCGGATGCAGAAGTTTGAAAGGCAGCTGCCGGAAGCGCTGGGTCTCATGGCCAAGGCCCTGAAGGCGGGACACGCGTTTTCCGTCGGGTTGCAGATGGCCGCGCAGGAATTCGACGACCCGCTGGGCGTCGAGTTCGAGATTGTCATCAATGAAGTCAACCTGGGCGCCGGGATCGAAGAGGCCCTGAAAAATATGACGGCCCGCGTGGACTGTCCCGATCTGAGGTTCTTCGCCGTTTCGGTGATCATCCAGAAAGAGACGGGCGGCAACCTTGCCGAGATCCTGGAGAACATCAGTTACCTGATCCGGGAAAGGTTCAAGCTGCGGAGCAGGGTCATGACGCTGACAGCTGAGGCGCGGATATCCTCGTTTATTCTGGTCGCCCTTCCCCTGGCCGTGGCCGCCGCGCTGCTGTTCTTCAATCCCAGGTACCTGCGCGTCCTGGGGACCGACCCCATCGGGCAGGCCCTGGTTGCGACAGCCGTCGTCATGATGGCAGCGGGCATAATCATAATGCGATTCATGATGTCTGTAAAAGTCTGAGGAGGGGGCTCGCCGCCATGATGATAATTATATTGTCCCTTTTCTTCCTGCTGGTTTTGTTGATTGTGTCCGGCCTGATAGTGTCGGTCGGGCGCACCCTGGAAAAAAGACAGCTCGTGGCCAAGATGAGAGGAGAAAGGACCAGCCTGCCCCTGGAAGAGATCACCAGCGGCCTGCCTTTCGTGGACAGGTATAAAAGGCACTTCCTGAATTTATTGAGACGGTTCGGCAGGTTCTCGAAGCCCCGGCGGGAAGAGGAGGTTTCGCGGCTGGAAAAAATCTTCGCTTCGGCGGGGTACAGGAAGAGGAATATCATCCTTGTCTACCTGGGGGCAAAGGCCCTCCTGGCGCTCATGTTCCCGGCAGCCTTCCTGGCGGTCAAGTTTCTTTCGGGAACGTACATGGCGCCCGCGCTCCTGATGTTTCTCTTTGTGCTGTGCGCCCTGGCGGGCTTTTATCTCCCCGATGCCTGGCTGCAGCTTGCCTTGAAGAACCGGAGGCAGAGGATCCTGAAAGGCTTTCCCGACGCCCTGGACCTGCTGATTGTCTGCGTTGAGTCGGGGATGAGCCTCGATTCCGCCATTACGCGCGTCGGGGAGGAAATGAAGCTGAGCAACAAGGACATCAGCGACGAATTCAAGCTGCTTACCCTGGAGATGCGGGCGGGGAAATCACGGCGCGAGGCATTGAGGAATTTCAGCGCGCGCAGCGGGCTCGAAGAGGTGAACAACCTGGTCACCCTGCTCATCCAGACAGATAAATTCGGGACGAGCGTTGCCCAGGCGCTCAGGGTCCATTCCGATTCGATAAGGGTGAGGAGATACCACAAGGCCGAGGAACTGGCGGCGAAAATGCCCGTGAAGCTGCTTTTCCCTCTTGTCATCTGCATTTTTCCTTCGCTGTTCCTGGTCATCATGGGCCCGGCGCTCATCCAGGTGTTCAGGCTGTGGAAGGGCTGAGAAAGACGGGCTGAAAAAAATATTGCGGGTGGTGAAAAATGAACAGGACCGTTTCCGTCGCGCTTGCAGTGTTGTTTACGACAGGCATGTGCGCGGGGTGCTCCCTGTGGGACGGGAAGCCCCGCGAATCCCGTTCGGAATATGATGCGCGGATGGCCGATTTCTTCTCCGGGGTCAAACGCATTGAGGGCAACCCGGATTCCCATTTCCTGCTGGCGTGCTATTACCAGGACCGGGGCAGGCACCGGGAGGCCGTCGAGGAATTCCGCAAGGTCATCGCCATAGATCCGCAAAACGCCGGCGCGTACAACAGGCTGGGCATCTCTTACGACACGTTGGGGGAATTCCATCATGCCGCAAGCTGCTATCAAAAGGCGCTGCAGGTGGACCCCTCGCTCTATTACGTGCATAACAACATCGGCTATTCGCAAATACTCCAGGGCGATTTCGAGACTGCGGCCGCCGCCCTTACGAAGGCGCTGTCACTGAACGACAGTAACAAGACAATCCACAACAACCTGGGCCTTGCTTATGCCAGGATGCAAAGGCCTGACCTGGCAATGCCAGAATTTGAGAAGGGCGGGGGGAAGGCCGCGGCCCTCAGGAACATTGCCCGGATATCGTTTGAGCCGGCCGGCCCGGCCCCGGCGGCCCCGGCCGAATTGACGGCAGAGGAAAAAGACTTGTCAGTTTTTAATATCGCCCTCCCGAACCTCCCGGGCAAAGCGCAGGAAAGTCCCGCAGCCGTTCAGGGTGAAGCCGGGCCGCAGCTTAAGGTTAAAGGGGGTTCCGGCAGGCCCGCCCCGGGCGGGGGAGTTGAAATATCGAACGGCAACGGCGTGAGATTGATGGCCAGGCATATGGGCAGGTATCTGAAAGGGAAGGGCTTCCACGTGGTGCGCTTTACCAATGCGAAACGCTTTAACCATAAGAAGGCGAGCATCGCCTACCGCAAAGGTTACGGGGACGAGGCGCGCCGGCTTGCCGGAGAGCTGCCGTGCAGCTGCGATTTAAAGATTACGGAGAATTTCAGCCGGCCCAACGTAAAAATAAAAGTCCTCATCGGGAAAGAAATGGCGCCGTATAAAAAAATGTTCAAAGGAGGAGGCAGTTGGTCATAAGACATCCAGCCCGTTCAATCATTCCATTGCTGCTGTGGATAATTTTTATTTACGGCGGCTGCGCTTCCAACAAGCTGCAGGCGGAGTCCCGGGAGGGGGAATACCGGAGGGTAATGGAGCTCCAGAAGCAGAAATCGGAAATGATTTCCGAAGAGGAGATCAGCAGAAAAATCCCGGACATGAAGGCGGGCGACCATGAAATGCAGGGGGACGGATACCTCAGGCAGGGCAATGTCCTCATGGCCTACATGCAGTATGTCAAGGCGCTGCAGAAGGACCCTTCCCGGCCCGAGGTCCATTACAAGATAGGCCGCCTGTTCCTTAAAAAAGGCATGGCTGAAGAGGCGATCAGGATATTCGACAAGATCCTGGAAAGCGACCCTCAAAACGCCCTTGCGCAAGAGGGGAAAGGCGTTGCATTCCTGGTCCAGGGCAAACCGAAAAAGGCAAAGGAAAATTTTCTGAAGGCCGTCGAACTGGACCCGAAATCCTGGCGGGCCCGCGGCTTCCTGGGGATAATCCTCGACCGCGAAAAAAAATTCGATGAAGCAGTGAAAGAATATTCGAAGGCTATCGAGATAAACCCGAAATCAACCGTGCTCTACAACAACCTGGGAATGTCCCATTACCTGAATCGGGATTACGACAGGGCCGCTGCGTCACTGATCAGGGCCTTGAGAATCGACCCCTCCAACACGCGGGCTTACAATAACCTGGGCCTGGTATTATGCAAGACGGGAAAATACCATGACGCGGTCGCCGCGTTCAAAAAAGGCGCAGGGGATGAAGCGGGTGCATATAACAATGTCGGCTACATGTATATGCTCGATGGAAAGTACAGCGCCGCGGCAGAGGCCTTCGGGAAGGCTATTGAACTCAAACCGGCTTTCTACGTCAAAGCGAGCGAAAATATGAAGAGGGCGAAAATGGAGGAAAATAAATAAACCTTGTCATTTCGGGAAGTCACACCGGAGGGGCTGCGGCAGGCAGCCCCTTTTTTTGGGCTTTCGGTCTGTTCCAAATCCTGCGCCGGCCTGCTCTTTTTCCGGGCCGCAAATCAGGAATTCCCCGGATATTCTTCCGGAATCAAAAGAAGGATAATTTCAAAAAAAAGGAGGTTCAGCCATGGGAAAAGCCTTGAAATGCCGCGATCTGGGCGTTGCCTGTGATTTTTCGGCAGAGGGCGAAACGGACGAGGAAGTCCTCAATGAAATGAAAGCGCATGCCCAGGAAGACCATAAAATAGACTGGTCAAAGGTAATCGAAGCGGAGTGGAAGAAGGCGATCCACAGCGTTCCGTGAGAACCCGGCCCCGTATCAGGAAAAAGCCGGCCGGGACCCCTGCGTTGCGGCCGGCTCCCGCCGGCATCGTCCTTTAAAAGTAATACACGGTTTTGAGCTGGAAAAAGTGTCCCTTTGGTGAGTTCTCGGCATAGGCGTCGTACAGGTAAGTGAAAGTAACGCCAAGGAGCGGGAACTTGTAATAAAAATCGGCGCCCACGGAAAGCGTCTCCCTGCTGCTGTTCGGGACCTTCACGTCCCTGATCTCCTTATCCCTGCTCAGCATCCAGTTAATTGAAGGCCCCAGCTTGAACCTGTCCGTTACCCTGTAGCCGAAAAGGAGCTGCAGGTACAGTTCGTCTCCCGGGGAGACATGGGTATCCTCGTTTTCCAGCCGGATTAAATATTTTGCCGCTGCATCGACGCTGAAATCCCCGAACGCCTTGTAAAGGAAAACTGTGGGTTTGATGTCGTATTGATGTGACCCTACGTTCACCACCTTTGACCTGTCATATTCCCCGGTGGGGAATTTCACAAACACCATCGGCAGGATATCGACGCTTCTGACCGGCAGGAAACAGCCGGCCCCGATGTTTATGTCGCCCAGGCCGTTTGATTTCTGGTTCAGCGAGCGGATCTCCATGTAGTCGTAAGGGATCAGCGCCGTTGCGACAAAGTTGGGAGTGTAGTAGCAAAACCTCACCAGTTCTTCGGCCTTGAAGAGGCCGAAATCGTGATTTACCGTATTGCCGTCGTGATTGGTAAAGTCCTCGGCAAAATAAACAGAAGTGTACGTAAGGAAATACAGGCCTTGTTTGGCGCGCGCCCCGTCGTAGAAATTGACTGCCTGGGTGGTCTCAACAGCCGCCGCGAGCAGGACCAAAACTGAAATTCCGCAGAGAACCAATCTTTTCATTGTCAACCTCGCTCCAAAAAAGTGGTCGACATTGCCATAAGGAGGTAAGTTTTTCAAGAGGAATATTCCATCGGGCAGAATCCGAAGTTGACTGCACGACTCAACTTTGTTGCTTAATGAATGGATTGGCAGGCAGACCCGGGAGGATTAAATCAAACGCCTGAATTGGAGAAATGAAGGCGAGCCGCGCTTATATATTTGGGAGTACTTATGGGCTTCAGCGTGGAAGAGATGGTCACCCGTGATGTCACGCTGCTGTGGCGCAAGCCGTGATCAGCGGCGCCTTGCTCGAGAAGAATCAAATTTTTTGCGCCACCTTGCGGAAATGCTCTCCGAAGATCATCAGGGTCATGGCGACCGGAAAGGCCCGGGGCCGGAACAGGACCGTTTTCCAGAACATCTTCCAGTAGTACAGCTGGGAGGCGCCGTTGCCGAATACGCCGTTGTAAACGAGGGATTTGAGAAGGGCCCTGATGTGCGGGGAGCGGAGCTTTTCCCTGCGGGCGGGCCTGTAACATTCCAGGAACCGGCAGACGCGCTCATAATAAAGGGCAGGGCTGTAAATTGTTTTGACAAGTTCCCGGTAGCCGTCGATGAGCTTTTGCCGGTCCATTGCCGGGATGAAGTTTACGGCGGCTTCCGTATTGTTGCCGACGGTTTCGACCGTTTCAAAGGCCAGCCGGTTTTCCTCTTTCAGGCGGTTCCACAGCCTCGTGTTGGGCAGGGCAATGAGCAACCCCACCATCGCCGTTACGACCCCGGTTTCCTGGATGAACCGCATCTGGCGGGAAAATATCCCCTCGTCGTCATGGTCGAACCCGACTATGTAGCCCCCCATGACCTGCAGCCCGCGCGACTGGAGCTTTCTTATCTGGGCGGGAATGTCATCCCTGCAGTTCTGGGTTTTGGAACAGCCCTTCAGGCTCTCCTCGCTGGGGGTTTCCAGTCCGATGAACACCTTGTTGAACCCTGCGTCTATTACAAGATTGAGCAACTCGTCGTCATCGGCCAGGTCTATGGATGCCTCGGTAAACAGGGAGAAGGGATAATCGTGTTCCTGCATCCACCGGATGACGAGCGGGAGCAGTTCCTTGATCGCCTTTTTGTTGCCGATAAAATTGTCGTCCACTATGAACAGGCTCCCGCGCCAGCCCCGGTCGTAAATGGCCTGCATTTCGCCGATGAACCGCGCCGGCGACTTGACGCGCGGCCTGCGCCCGAACGTCGCCGATATGTCGCAAAACTCGCAGTCATAGGGGCAACCGCGCGAGTACTGCAGCGACATTGAAGCGTAATCGCCGATGTTTATGAGGTCCCAGCGCGGCGGGGGCGTGCTTTCCAGGGAAGGGAATTTCGACGTCCTGTAGATCTTCCGGGGAGCGCCGCTGCGCAGGTCTGCCAGGAATTCCGGAAGCGTGATTTCCGCCTCGTTCAAAATAAGGTGGTCCGCCTTCGCGGCGTATTCGTGCTCAAGGCCGTTAAAAAGCGGCCCGCCGGCAATGACCTTCTTCCCCAGCCTGCGGCACCGTTCGATAACCTGGTCGGCGGAGGCCTTCTGGACCAGCATGGCGCTCACCATGACATAATCGGCCCATTGCAGGTCGCGCTCGCGCAGCGCCGCGACGTTCAGGTCGGCGACTTTCAGTTCCCAGCCGGCAGGCAGCATGGCCGCGACTGTCAGAAGCCCCAGCGGCGGATATGCCGCTTTCTTCGAGACGTACTTCAGGACATGTTTGAAACTCCAGAAAGTGGCCGGGTACCGGGGGTAGACCATCAGGATGCGTATGTTCCGATCGACTTTCATCAAACAAATATAAAATGTGGTCGGAAATCCCGCTATATGCCAAAGACTTAAATTAGAAGGTTTAATTTTCTGAAATTTATGTTTTTCAGGCGTGGAGGGGCGTATTCAAATACGCCCCTCCGCAAAAAGGCCTTAAATGTTTTCCGACTTGAACACGGGGAGCGGCTGATTAATCGGGGAGCGGGCCTTCGGCGCTTTCATCAACGGCCGTTCTTTTTTCAGCATACCGGCTGCCGGGTTTTTCCGGTAAAGGGAATCGGGCTCGTAAGCCCATCCTTCAGCCAACTTTTTCTCCTCGCGCTTCAAGGTGAATAATGCATAACGGCCGATAAGGGGCGCAACAATCCTGGGCAGCAAGCCGAACTCCGCATAGATATCATTCAGGAGATCGTCTGCCATCCGGGCAATCCTGCTATCCCCGCCATACCATTGGCGCGTCGCCCAGACGGCGCCGGCATATGACGACCGCAGCGGGAACACTTCCCAGGCAACCCGGTCCCGGATGCGCCGCGGGGCGCCCTTATACTGCTGCCAGCCGTTCAGCATTACCCTGATCATCCGGAGCAGGCTGGGCCCATTGACCTTGAAGTCGCGCCGGAAGGCCTCGAGAAGATATTTCTCCTCCTGCCCGTCTTTAATGTGGTTGTGCCTGTAATTGAAACGGTACTGCCCGTGGGCGTCCGCGACAGGAAGCTCCGATTCCGGCAGCAGGGTCCCGTCCTGTTTGTGCTTTTCGTAAAGAGGCGTGCCCGCGACAGGCGTGTAAAGCATGAACTGGTGGAAAACCGATTCGTGGCTGACCGCGTAGTCAATGACCTCGTCCATGTCCTCCGGCCTGTGGCTTTCGAGCCCGATTATTGAAGAGCCGAGGACGCGGATCCCGTGCGACTGCAGCTCCTTTACGAGCGCGCGCGTATCGGTCCCCTTGAGCTTGTCATAAGAGCTCTCTTTGCCTTCCAGGCCCAGCCAGATCCAGCCTATGCCCAGCCTGACAAGCTGGTCCATTGTGTATGATTTTATCACCCGGGCGGAGCTGAAGACGTATATCGACCAGCTCTTGTTGTGCTCCTCCATGAGCTCCAGGAGCCGCAGGGCCCTTTTTTTGTGGAGCAGGAAATTTTCATCCAGGGTAAAGAACGACCGGACGCCGAGCTTGCTTTCTATCTGGCACATCACTTTAAAAAGCTCGTCACCCGATTCGAAGAAGTTCACATGATTGCCCTTGCCGCCGAAGAGCGCCGAGGTTGAGCAGAAATTGCAGCCGACCGGGCAGCCCACGGAGGGGATCAGAATGGCCGCGGTCCGGCTGGATTTGTGGCCCAGGTCGATGCCCATCATCCTGCCGCCGAACCCGGATATTGCCATCGGATGTTTTATCGGAGCCTTGTCGTCCTGCCCCAGATATCTCTGGAACCACCGGATGCCTTCTCCCCGGACAAAGATGTCGGCGTCGACGAGCTTTTCGATTCCCTCTTTATTGGTGATATGTCCGCCGACGATAATAGTTGCGGCGGGCTGGTGCCTGCGGATAAGCTCGCACATTTTCTTTACTTTGCCTATATTGGGCAGGATCGAGCTGATGCCGATTATGTCGAACCTGTCTTCGGAAATTTCGCGTTCGAACCGCTCCAGGGTGGGGAAATCAAGGAGCGTGCAGGGGGCGTCGATGTTCTCCTGGATCATCATGAGCCCGAAAGAATTATGGAACATGCGCAGGGAAAAGCCGCCCTGTACACGGGTGACCTGATTCTGGTATAACTCCATGGGATTGATTTTCCTGCTGCCGTATTCGTCATCCCGGGCATAGGGCCCGAAAACGCTTGTCAGAAGGATCCGGGCGCGGGTGCCGAGCGGATGTGCCGGTTGCGAAGATTGCGCAGGTTCAGGCCTGGAATTGGTGATCATGTTTTTTCCTCTCTTGTCTTTAATGAGTGCGAAAGCACCCTAAAGAAAAATATAGCAGAAGAAAAGATTCAATCCCGCGTTTTACAATACTTTTACAATCCGGCGGGGGTGCGAAGCTTGAAACGGACACGATATCGTATAGCTCTGGATAACGTATGAAGCAGGCGAGATGGTTCATCCACCCAATATTAATATTCACTCTTTCCACGATCGCGCTGGCGGGTTCCCTGTTCCTTTATATTTACTGGTACGTTAACGTCAGCAAGTCGCTCCAATCCATCATCTCCCGCTACCAGCTTGATCCCAATCAGTTCTTCGAGGCCCGGACGTGGGTTGTCATCCTTGTCCTGTCGCTGCTTGTCAGCTTGATCCTTATCGGCATCCTGATAATCTTCAATTACAACCTGAAGTCCGTCCAGCTTTACAGGCTCCAGCATACTTTCATAAACAATTTCACCCACGAGCTGAAGACGCCTGTAACTTCAATTAAAATTTTCCTGGAGACCTTTGCCAGACACGATATCCCGCGCGGGGAGCAGCTCAAATACATCGGGTTCATGCTCCAGGATGTGGAGCGGCTCTCCAACAACATAAACAGCATCCTGAACATTGCGAGGATGGAGAGCAAGGTTTACGAAGGGGAATACACGCCGGTGGACATCGTGGAAATGACCCGGGAATTCCTGGCCGCCAATGCCCACGTATTCAGCGAGTCTGAAATTAAGATTGAAAACGCCTCGGGCAAGACATACGTTACCGAGATAAACATCCCCCTGTTTGAAATCCTGCTGATGAATATTCTCACCAATGCGATCAAATACAACAATTCGGACAGGCCCCGGATAGACATCAGCTTCAGCGCTGAAGAGAAAAATCTCCTGGTCCGTTTCCGGGACAACGGGATAGGCATTGAAAAGAACGAAAGGAAAAAGATATTCAGGAAATTCTACCAGGGGGCAAGGCGGGGAGACCATGTCCCCGTCGGGGGGAGCGGCATCGGGCTTTACGTCGTTCAGCAGATCGCCCGGTTGCATCGAGGCAAAATAACCGCGGACAGCGCCGGGCCCGACAGGGGCTCTGTGTTCAATCTCAGCCTCCCTCTGAAACAGAACAGAAAAGGGCAGCCATGAAGGACACCGAAAAGAAACGTATCCTCATAGTAGAAGATGACAAGCATATCGCCCAGGGTATCAAGTTGAGCCTTTCCCTTCAGGGATACGATACCGAAATAGCCGGCAACGGCACGCTGGGCCTGAGGATGTGGAAGGAGTGGAACCCGCACCTTATCGTTCTCGACATCATGCTGCCGGGGCTGGACGGGCTTTCCATCCTGCGCCACATCCGCATTGAAGATGAGAAACTTCCCATCCTGATCATATCGGCCAAGGGCAGCGACGACGATAAGATTAAAGGTTTTTCCTACGGCGTAGACGATTACCTCGCCAAGCCGTTCAACCTGGACGAGTTCCTGATGAGGATCGAGCGCCTGTTAAAGCGCTCTTCCTGGAGTGGGGACGGAGCGGAGTCCAAACGGGAAAACGAGGATGCGGAATTCCCGACCTATACTTTTGGCGGCAACACGATAGAATTCGCGAAAATGACCGCGCAGACCCGAGGGGGGACCATTCACCTGACTGACCAGGAAATAAGATTGCTCAAGTTGCTGATCGCCAACAGGGGCAAGCCCCTGTCGAGGAAGACCCTGCTGGAAGTCGGCTGGGGTTATACCGGGGAGACCGCCACGCGCACAGTCGACAACTTCATCGTGCGCCTGAGGAAGTATTTCGAGGACGATCCCGAGAACCCGGTATATTTCAAAAGCGTGCGCTCGGTGGGGTATGTGTTCGATCACGAATAATCAAGGAATGGATAAACTGAGTTTCATGAGCACAATCCCCGATGACCTCCCCCGGCGCATTCTCGCCGGTTCGCCTGATGCGGTGCTGATATCGGACCGGAGCGGTACAGTCCGGTACTGGAACACCGCAGCCCACCGCATTTTTGGATTTTCCGCAACCGAAGCGCAGGGGCGTTCTCTTGATATAATAATCCCGGAACAATTCCGGGACCGGCACTGGGCAGCCTGGAGGACTGTTATGGAGACGGGCGAGACCCGCTATGGGGACGGCCGCCTGCTTGCCGTGCCGGCGCTTAACAAGGATGGCCGCCGGCTTTCCATTGAGTTCTCGATACAGCTTTTGAAAGGCCCCGAGGGCGGCATTGAGCATGTCGTGGCGGTGGTCCGGGACGTGACGCAGCGTTACCTCAGGGAAAAGGAACTGCCGGCCAAATGCAGGTAGGGACAGACCATATCGCCCGCCGGAAAAAGCCCGTCTTGCGGGCCGGCAAGAAGTCGTGGTATGAATATTCCGGCGAATCCAGCGACGTGTTTTTAACGGGCTTTGCCCGAAAAGCGATGTTAATTTTCAAGCCGGCAGAAAGGATCGGAGATGCAACTGGCGTACATTGACCACGGCGATGTGAGAGTTTATTTTCCGGAAGGCAGGCTGGACCATTCACAATCCCTTGTTGTCGAAAATAAATTGAACTCGGCAATAAATGAAGGGATTTCCAAACTGATTTTCGACTTGAGCAAGCTGGATTATTTAAGTTCGAGCGGCCTGAGGGTGTTCATTTCGCTGATAAAGCAGGTCCATGAGAAAAAAGGCAGGATCGTGTTCTGTTCACTGTCCCCCTCGGTCGCCAACCTGATCGAAATGGTGGCCCTGCAGAACGACCTGGAGATTTTCCCGACATTGTTCGAAGCCCTGCTGTCTTTCGAACCGGAAAGGGAGAAATAGTTTTAATCTGTCTC
The DNA here is from genome assembly GCA_039680225.1 of Syntrophaceae bacterium. Classification (GTDB taxonomy): domain Bacteria; phylum Desulfobacterota; class Syntrophia; order Syntrophales; family UBA4778; genus JBDKTK01. Next base: position 2,362 of record JBDKTK010000228.1, on the reverse strand, counting down.
AGAAGCTCGGAATAAAAAAGGCGGTTTCAAAAACCGCCTTTTTTTATTCATCCGAAAAATAGAGTGCTTTAATTGTAGCTCCCCACGGTGACCACGGAACGTGGATCGGTCCCGTTTGAAATATTTCCTACAAAAGCGGGGACGCCGCCGGCGCCAATGTCATAGTGTTGCACATTTTCCGTGCCCAGGCTGGTAATATAGATATACTTGCCGGAGGGGTCGACTGTTACGCAGGTCGGAGTCGCCGCCGGGGTAAGTGTGTTTGCCAGGGTGAGTGTCCCGTCGGAGCCGATGGTGTAATGCCGGAGCTCAGGCACATTGTTAACCACGTATACATATTTGCCCGAAGGGTCAACCGCTATGGATTGTGGGGCGTTCCCTGCCGCAACTGTCTCGCTGGCTATCGCGGTCAGGGCCCCGTTCGCACCGATTGTGAACTGCGAAACTGTATTGCTGCCGGAATTTGTTACATAGGCGTACTTTCCCGAGGGGTCGACAACGATGGACCCCGGTAAAGATAAATTCACGGTAGTGGTCGTGGTCATTCCTGAGAGGGCACCGGTTGTACTGTTTATGTCGTACCGCGAGATGCTGGGAGTTGTTTTGTTAACCACGTAAGCGTATGCACCGGAAGGGTGGACCGTTACGGAGTTGGGTGCATTCTCAGCAGCGATAGCTGCGACAATCAGAGATAATGAGCCGTCAGAACCGATTGCCAGTTGCGAGACGGTGCCTGCACCGGAATTTGCCACATATACAAACCTGCCCGAGGGATCGACGGCTACTGACATTGGTGTCGTTCCTACCGCAAAGGCAGCGGCTATGGATGAGAGGCTGCCGTCGCCGGCAATCGCGAACTGCGAAACGGTATTGGCTGTGGAATTAGCTACGTAGAGATATCTCGCCGCCGGGTCGGCCGCGACAGAGACCGGAACCGTACCGGTGCTGTCTGATCCGCCGGCCAAATGCGCTAAAGTGCCGTCCGCTCCGATTGAGTACTGTTCAATGGTAGCCGGGGGCTGCGAGTATACCGCATAAGCATATTTCGCCACGGCGCTGGCCGAGGCCGTCGCGCTCTTGCTCACGGCCAGCGATTGGGGCGTGTTTGACGCCAGCGTCGAAGGCGAATTGGCCGTGAGCGCCCCGTTCGATCCTATCGTGTACATGGAGATACTGTTGTCGCCCGTGTTGCCCACATAGGCGTACTTGGCCGAGGGGTCGACCGTTACGGAATACGGACTGCTGCCTGCCGCAACTGCCGCCGCGATGGACGTGAGGGCGCCTGTGCTCCCTATGGCATACTGCGAGACGTTATTATCGACGTCATCGGCAACATATAAGTACTTGCCTGAGGGATCGACTGTTACCGATCTGGGGCTTGAACCGGTCGCAACTGTCGCCGGGGTCATGGCCGTGAGGGCGCCGGTTGTGCTGTTTATCCTGTACTGCGAGACGGTACCGTCGGTAACGTTTGCAACGTATGTGTACCTGCCCCTGGGGTCGACCGTTACGGAAACGGGACTATTGCCTGCCGCAACAAGTCCAATAGACGTGAGGGCGCCGGTGGTGCCGTTGATCGTGTACTGAGTAACATCAGCTGAATTATAGTTTGCAACGTATGCAAATTTGCCCGTGGGGTCGACTGTTATGGAAATGGGATTCGTCCCTCCGGTCGGGACTGTCGCCGGGGCTATGGCCGTGAGGGCGCCGGTTGCGCTGTTAATCGTGTACTGTGAAACTGTATGGTCAGCGCAGTTTACGATATAGGCAAATTTGGTCGAAGGGTCCACCGTTACGGAATAGGGCTGATTGCCTGTTGCTACCGCTCCGATTGATGTCAGGGCACCGGTTGCACTGTCAATCGTGTATTGCGAGACAGTATCGTCGATCCAATTTGCCACATAGGCGAACTTGTTCGAGGGGTCGACCGTTACGGAAATGGGGTTTGCCCCGGTTGCGGCAACCGAAGCCAGTCTCAGGCGGCCGGTTGATGCATCGAGCCAGTAGACGGATACGGTGTTGCTGGCCCAGTTCACGGAATAGACAAACCGCGGGTGCCCCAAGGTCAACGGCGTATCTCCGCCGCTGTCAGCCGCTCCGCCTCCTCCTCCGCCTCCACCGCCGCACGACAAGGTGAATACAGTCAGCAATGCAATCATCATCGCCCAGGCCGATGCTCTTTTCATAAAATCTCCTCTCCGAAAGATTGAATTTCGATATTTTTATAAGGAGGCACTGAACTCCCGATCATGGTAAGAACTTTTGGACTTAGCAAACAAAAGAAAAACAACTTAATGCACTTTAAGCGATTGTTAAGAATTTTATACAAACAGCTGCTAAAATCAAGAAGTAAATAAGTCTG
>JBDKTK010000227.1:0-15198 GCA_039680225.1 Syntrophaceae bacterium | reverse complement strand
ATGCTCGTTTCGACAAGCTCGACGAGCGGTTTCAGGAAATGAAAAGGAACCTTCTCAAAATAGAATTCAAATGCCCCTTTTTTAAAGGGGGACACAGGGGGATTTTAGTCATCATCTCCATCCTGTGTTTTGTGCTCGCTTCGCAGGCAGCCGCCCAGGCGCCGGTCAGGATTTCCCCGCATGACCTCCAACAGCTGATCGGGAACAAGAATGTCGTGCTGATAAATATAATGAGCATTCTTGAGTGCCGAGACCACCAGATACCGGGCTCGGTCTGCATACCCTGCCGGGAACTGGCCGCGAAGGCCCCCGCAGTGATTGCGAAAAAGCCGGAAAGGATTATCGTCTACGGCGACCGCGCGGGCGATGCCGCCGATTGCCAGGCGGTGCAGCAGGCGCTGGCAGGACAGAATGTCTCATTGCTGGAAGGCGGGCTGGAGGCCTGGAAAAGGGCCGGGTTCCAGACAGTCTCGCCGGACCACATACCGAGGCTCCCCATCCCGGCGCTGCGGCCGCAGGCCCTGGAGAGAGTGATGGCTTCGGAAAATATCCTGCTCGTCGACATCCGCCCCGAGCAGAAGTTCCAGGGCGGGCACATCGCAGGCGCGCTCAACATACCATTGGACCAGCTGCACGACCGCTATAACGAGCTGCCGAACAACAGGCGCATCATCGTGGCGGATGAAGACGGCTCGCGCTCGCTCTTCGCCGCGTCATACCTCGAGAGAAAAGGGTTCCGCGACGTGGGCAGGCTCTCCGGCGGGATGAAGAAATGGCGCTCCGCAACGGCAGGGGAGAAGAAATAAACGATGAAAGCCGGGATTAAAATTTTTCTGTTGGCTCTCCTGGCCGGCTGCATTGCGGCGGGGGCTGCTTCGCCTGCCGAAGCGGCATCGGCGGATATTTCCGGGCTCAATGCGCGCTGCGTCTCCTGCCACGAAGACCAGGTGTACAGGACGGCCTTCCCGGCTTCCGTCCACGGCAGGAACGGGTGCGCAAGCTGCCACAAGGTGGGCGACATCCTCAGGCATGCCCGGGGCGACGAGAAGCCGGCCATGGCCGATTGCGGCGTCTGCCACGGCCAACCGGCCGGCAATTACACCCGGGACGCCCATTACCTGAAGCTCGACTTCCGCTGCACGGACTGCCATCGCGGCATCCACACCCTGCAGAAGACAAAGATGTCCAAGGCGGCGGTCGTCATGAAATGCTCGGAGTGCCACGATAAAGAAGATTACGTGGCCAGGGGCCATGGCGCTTCCGTACTGAAGGGCAACAACGATGCGGCCTCGTGCGCGGACTGCCACGGCCTGCACGGGATCAGGGCATTCACCGCGGCTGAAGGCGGGCCGCTCACGGCCGAGGCCAAGCTGTATTTCATGCCGAAGTGCGCCGGGTGCCACTCCGACCCCGAACTGGCGAAACGCAACGGCCTGAACCCGAACGTGGTGAAGGAATACGAGGAGACCTATCACGGAAAAGTCTCCAAGGTGGGGTTCCCCGCCCGGGTGGCCGGCTGCGCGGATTGCCACTCATCGCATAACATCCTGCCGCCCGGCAACCCGCAATCGATCCTTTCGCCGGAAGGCCGCGTTGCCATGTGCGGCAAATGCCACAGCGGCTTTGCCCCGCGCTTTGCAAACTACATAGCACACCCCGACCACAGCGACCCCAAAAAATATCCGGCCCTGTATGCCACGTCGATCTTCATGATCGTGCTGATAGTCGGCGTCTTCATATTCTTCTGGACCCACACCGTCCTGTGGTGGCGCAAGTCATACTGGGAGACATGTCTCAGGAAAAAACCCGGGCCCGGCAAGAACGAACCCGAGCAGTGCGAGGCCGGTGAAAGCGTTCCGCAGGTGCAACGTTTCCGTCCGCTCTACAGGATAATGCACGTCCTGCTTATCATCTCGTTCTTTATGCTGGTGATGACCGGCATACCTTTGAAGTACGCCGACGCCGACTGGGCGCGAGCCCTGATCCGGCTCTGGGGCGGGGTCCCCGCTTCGGGCGTGTTCCACAGGATAGGCGCATCCATGCTGATAATCCTGTTCCTGTACACCATATGGCTCTCCCTGAAATTCCTGTTCCCTAAAGGGCAGGTGAAGGGCTGGCTCGGCAGGCTCTTCGGGCCGGATTCGCTCTGCCCCAACCTCAAGGACCTGCGCGACATCAGGGACATGTTCCTGTGGTTTCTTAACAAAGGCGATATGCCGAAACTGGACAGATACACATATTGGGAGAAATTTGACTTCTTTGCAGTCTTCTGGGGGATGTTCGCCATCGGGCTTTCCGGCCTTATGCTCTGGTTCCCGGAGAAATTCTCGTACATCTTCCCCGGCTGGTTCCTGAACATTGCCGCCCTGGTCCATTCCGAAGAGGCCCTGCTGGCAGCGCTCTTCATCTTCACGGTGCACTTCTTCAACAACCACCTCGTGCCCAACAAGTTCCCGCTGGAGCCGAATATTTTTACCGGCCGCAACACGCTGGAGCAGCTTGAGCACGAGCGCCCGCTGGAATACGAGCGCCTGAAAGCGTCAGGCGAACTCGAAAAACTCAGGAGACCGGCCCCCGGCCCGAGGGAAATGCTGGCTTGGAGAATCTTTGGAATAGGCAGCTGGCTGCTCGGCGTCTTCCTGACAATCCTGCTTATCTGGGCAATTGTGCTTTGAATAGGGCTGATTGGTGTAAAAGGTGTATATCAGTCTTCGCCGATTGCCTCCAGGTCGGCCAGATCTTTTTTCCTTCCCAGGGCTCTCTTGTTTTCTGTAAACTGTATTCTTCCAATATAGAACACTTTTAAATCTCCGAACGGCCCTTCCTCACGGCCTGCCGAGGCTTCCTCCCAGGTCACGCCTGTTATGGAAGTCACGATATCGATGCGCACAGGTGGAAAACCCAGTTGGAGCACATTATCCTTAACAACAAAATCATCGATGCCAAAATCCAATGATCCGAAACCAAACACATCCAGGGCCTCCAGTATGCGCGCGGCATTCTCCCTGTCGGGACGCACATAGATATCCAAATCCCCTGTGGCCCTTGGAGACCCATAATAACTCAAGGCATGGGCGCCTATAATAATGTAGTCAACTTGTTTTTCGTTGAATAAGGCGAGCAGATCTCTGAAGTCTTGCTGAACCATATTGCTCCCTGCTTAATTCCCCAACCGCCTCGATCCGTTCCTCGGGTGTCCTGGAAAGCCAGTATTCAAGATTCTCCCTGATTTCCGAATACTCGCCCAACCGCCGTCTGCGCACTGTTTTCTTAATCATTTCTGCATGCTATCTCATTTTAAATAAAAAAACAAAGTGTAATGAACCGCATTTTTCAGGCATATTTTTATTGATCTGCGCTCAGGTTAGATAATAAATATTGCATAATAACTGCACCAGGAGACCGCCCATGAAGAGAATCATTCTATCAATCAATTGCGCACTGCTGATATTTCTGCTCACTGCCGGAAGCGCCCTGGCGCTGCCGAAAATAAAGGTGCTGGCGACAGGAGGGACGATCGCCGGGGTGCAGTCCGATCCCGGAAAAGCGCATTACGAGGCGGGAGTTGTAAAAATCGAGAGTATCATTGCCTCCGCCCCGCAGATCGCCAAGATCGCGGAACTCAGCGGCGAGCAGGTCTCCAACATCGGCTCGCAGGACATGAACAACGAGGTCTGGATGAAGCTGGCGCGGCGCGTCAACGAACTGCAGAAAGACCCTGCTGTCGACGGCATCGTCATCACGCACGGCACGGACACGATGGAGGAAACGGGCTTCTTCCTCAACCTGGTCACGAAAGGCGCCAAGCCGGTCGTGATGGCGGGATCGATGCGGCCCTCGACCGCCCTGAGCGCCGACGGCCCCATGAACCTCTTCAACGCCGTCGCGGTGGCGACCCATCCTGATGCGCGCGGCCGCGGGGTCATGGTCGTCCTGAACGACGAGGTCCATTATGCCCGCGATATCGAAAAGCGCAACACCACCCAGCTCGACACCTTCAAGTCCCCCAACCGCGGCCTGGCCGGCGTGGTGAATACAGGGGCCGTGTATTTCTTCGCCCGCCCGGAAGCGCGGCATGCATCCGGCGAATTCTCCATAGATACCTTGAAGGCCCTTCCGCGTGTTGAGATCTTCTACGCCCACGCCAACATGGGCCGCGAATTCATCGACCAGGCGGGGCGGTCCGGTGTGGAGGGGATAGTCCTGGCGGGAGTGGGCGACGGCGGGGCAACGGCCCCGGCAGTCGCGGCCCTCACCGCCGCGGCGCGGCAGGGGATCATCGTCGTGAGGAGTTCCCGGACAGGCAGCGGCCTCGTGGCCCGCAATGTGGGGACGGATGACGAGAAGATCGGGTCCGTCGCCGCTTACGAACACAACCCGCAAAAGGCCCGCGTGCTCCTGATGCTCGCCCTGACAAAGACGAGGGACCCCGGCCTGATCCAGGAATATTTCAAAAAATATTGACGGAAATACAAATTATATGAATGACGCAGGCTGTTTTCAGCGGGCCAGCCGCGCCCGGGGAGCGCCGTATGTGAAAGCTCCCGGCACTCCAAATCATCAGTCGAGTACCACTCTCAACCAAACAGCGCTTACGCGCTACACACCATGCCTGGCGCACCAAAAAATGAAAGGCAGGGCCGCCCGGCGCAGCGAGTCCACGATATCGTGCCGGCGCCTCTGCAGGCTTCGCTGCGCCTCTTATCGGAGGGGTCGTATTTCTTTACAATAATGCCGCTGCACCTAACAGGCTGTAATTACGTGACATTCCTGTCAGCAAGAAGTATGTCCATGACACCTGTGCGTAAAAAATGTCGGCTTACGTTACAATTCTTAGCATTTATTTACATATACTAATTCCCCATTTTATTAACCTGCCCATTTAATTCAACTACTTACAACTTTTGGCATAAGTGTTGCTAATTTTTCAGCAGTTGAATTTTATTTATTATTTCCAAGATCAAAGCTCTTCTGAAGCAACTGCAGATAAATCAGAGTTAAAGATTTTATTAACAATAAAACTGTGAAAGGAGTAATTATGAAATCATTCAGAATATCTTTGGCAGCCGCTGTGGTATTGATATTTATTTCAGCCGTCACGGCCGGCGCAGCAACAGTAACTTTCACCCCTGGTCATAGCACAGATCTCACCGGATACACCCAGGGCGGCTTTACTTTTGGTGAGGATTGGCAATCTGATTACGATGACGGCCGCAATGCGCCTTTTATGGAATACTATGATAGAAGCCATTCGATCGTGTATGACGGCACTTTCACATTCAACTCCATGATGCTTGGCGCCTGGCCCCATCTTACATATAGTAACGGCAGTGGCACACTTAACATCCGGTTCTTCGATATTAATGGAGCCCTGATCGATGAGGGCAGTATCTATTTGCCATGTGACAATTTGTTATATGTGTACACGGATACCGTTTCTGGCGTCCATTCCATTCTGTTCCCGGCGACAGGAGGCTTCTGGCCGCGTCTTGACAGCATAACATTTAATAGCGAATGTGTCCCGGAACCTGCAACCATGCTGCTGCTGGGGCTGGGCATGCTGGGGCTGGCGGGGATCAGGAGGATGAAATAACCCCCCCAACGTATCATTAAAGACGGATCACAAAAAATGAAAGGCAGGGCCGCCCGGCTCTGCCTTTTCTTTTTCCGCTTTCACCCTCAAAAAGACCACAGGGCAAAACAGCTCCCGGTCAGACGAGGTTTGACTCGGGCCCCAGGTTGATGGTGACGGTCTTTTCCATGATCTTTTGTATCTGCCCGTCTTTTTCCTCCCACAGCTGCTGCACCCATTTCTGGATATCATTCCGGAAAGCGGGATCTCCTTCGTAATCGCCGCGCATAAACCGCTGCGGCACTTCGATCGTCTTCATGTGCACAATCACCCGGTTGACTTTGCCGCAGAGAAATTTCCAGAAGCTGGGGACCCCGTCCGGATACACAATTGTGATGTCCAGCAGGGAGTTAAATTTCTCGCCGAGCACGTTCAGAGCCAGCGCGAGTCCCCCGGCTTTGGGGCGCAGGAGGAATCTGTATTGGCTCTTCTGCCGGTTGTGCTTTTCTCTTGTGAATCGCGTCCCTTCAAGAAAATTCATGACACTGGTGGATATGCCGGCAAACTTCTCGCAGGCCCGGCGCGTCGCTTCAAAATCTTTGCCCTTCTGTTCGGGATGCTTTTTCAGGTATTCCGAGCTGAAGCGGTGCAGGAAAGGATAATCCAGCGCCCACCAGGCGAGTCCCATGAAAGGCACCTTTATAAGCTCTCTCTTGACAAAGAACTTCAGAAAAGGGATGCGGCGGTTCAACAGGTGCTGCATGACAAATATGTCAACCCAGGATTGATGGTTGCTGATGACCAGATACCAGCCCTTGTAATTCAATCCTTTCAATCCCTTTACGTCCCACTTCGTCTTCTGGGTCAGGCGCATCCACAGGCTGTTGCAGGCAATCCAGTTTTCTCCAATCCAGTTAAGGACCCTGTTAAGCACCCGGCGCAGGGACTCGATGGGCAGGAGAAGTTTGGGGATCGCCAGCACATACAGCATGGTCACCCATACCAGGACATTTAAAGCCAGGAGAAATCCCGAGATTGCTCCCACCAGATGCGAGGGCAGAAAACTTAGCATGACGATACACCTCTGAGAAAACATTCAGGCAGGCGTCTTTCCTAACATACGCCGGTCAATAATTCTACAGGGAATAATGCGGGAGGACACCGGAGGAAAAGATTGATCGCCATGCTGTACCAGGCTGATCCCTTTTCCAGTTTTGCAGGAAATTTTTCAGGCGGCTCTTGGCTCAAGAAGTTATTGCAGGCATTACAGGAAAGGGCCCCATCTTTAACGACTTCTCCGCAAAAAGGTCAATTTTTCATGTCACGGTTGCCTCCTCGATGCCATGAGTCGCACTAAATGATGAGTTCAGGGCCCCTTCACCGACAACACGCTGATGAGCACCGCGATCCTGTCCTGGATATTGCGGACCCGCTCGGTGGGGCCGGTGAAATTCTCCATCAGCATGGCGAAGGCGACCGGCTCCCCGTCGGCCGTTTCGGTGTAGCCGGCGAGAGTCGAAATGCCCATTAAAGAACCTGTTTTGCCCCGGACTTTTCCCTCGGCGGGCGTGCCCTTCATCCGGTTCACAAGGGTGCCGTCGCGCCCGGCCACCGGCAGCGAATTCACGAACTCCGGGTAAACCGCCCTGTCCCTGTAAACGGCGGCAAGCAGCCGCACGATGGTTTCCGCATTGTTCAGGTTGTAATGGGACATCCCCGAACCGTCCGCGATGCGCACGTGATCGAACGGTATCCCGTTGGACTTAAGGTAGTCCCTGATCACCAGCGCGCCGTCTTCCGCCGTCCCCTCCTTGCCCGTCCGCCGGTGGCCGAGGTACTTGAGCAGGTTCTCCCCGCACAGGTTGTCGCTCTTTTTGAGCATCACGCCGACGATCTTCCCCACCGGCCTTTTGATGGAGACAAGGTGCACGGCCCTGTCCGGGACCCTGCCCAGGTTAATGGAGTCCGTGACTATGCCCGCGCGGCCCAACTGCTCCGCAAGCAGCGCCAGGAAATACAGCTCCGGCCTCCATACCGGAAGCTTCTTCTCGACTGCAGGGCACTCCGGGGCCAGCGAACCGCCGATAAAAATGTGGTTGCGCAAATCCCCGGCCGGCCGGGCAATCGAGAGCGCACACGGGTCGCCGGGTTTGCCGGTGATGGCCCTGTTCTCCACGGCCACGTACCGGGTGTCCGGGAACAGCTTCACCGAGAGGGGCTGCGAGGGGGCTTTTCCCGGGCCAATGTCGAGCAGGACCGAGTTGCCGTTGACCGAGAGCGCCGATATGTACACGGCTTCGTCATCGGGATCGTCGTCCCACGCCCAGCCGTCGCCCCAGTAATCGTCGTCGAAGCATCCGATGTCGCCGATTATTTGACAACGCGTCCCGGCCATCAGGTTCCCGGCGATGAAGCGGGCCAGGATATTGATCTCTTCCGGGGTCATCAGCGGGTCGCCACACCCTTTAATGTAAATCTCACCGCGCCCGGGAATCAGATGGACCGAGGTCTCCATGGCATGTTCCGCGCCCAGGGTCCGGAGCGCGGCGGCAGCGGTAAAGAGCTTCTCAAGCGACGCCGGGGCCATGAGCATGCGGGGGCGGGATTCGTAAATGGTTGCACCGGTCTTAAGCGAGACGATTTTGATTGACGCCGAGCTGTAGGGATAGAGCTCGGAGGCGATTATCATGTCTATTTGATTTTTCAGGGACGGGTAAGGGGAAGATGAGAGGGCCCCGCGGTTGCCGCCGCCGAGAAACGAACAGGAACACAGCAGCAACAGGAACAGGGAGACCAGGAATGCATGCCGCGCCCGCTTCAAATCGTCACCCGTTCAAAAAAATCCAGAGCAGATAAGATCATAAATGCGTCCCGCTTTCGGAACGGCCTCGAGCAATACATGCACTAACTATACTCATACTGCCTGGAAATCAAGAAAGAGTTACTGAGAAAATGTCCAAAAAGAAACAGAGGGGCAACCGCCCCCCTGTTTTTATTTATTGAACTGCAAGGCTCGATTCATTTGGATTTGGTAACCGTCATCTTGTCCGCCGCGTCCACCCAGCCGCCGCCCATCGCCTGGTATATGGAAACGAGCGAGGAAAACAGCGAGGCCTGCGTCTGCACCATGTTCAACTCGGAAGGGAAGAGCTGCTGTTCGGCCTGGAGCACGGTTGAATACGGCACATAACCCCCGTCGTACTGCAGATGGGAGAGCCGGACATATTCCCTGTTGGCCCTGACGAGGCGCCCCTGGGCCTGGACCTGCTCGTTTAACTTCCGGCCGGCTATGAGGGACGTCTCTACATCCCGGAAGGCGTTCTGAATGGCAGATTGATAACTGAGCAGCGCCGCCTGCTGCGCCGCTTTGGCCTGCACGTTCTGGCCATAGATGGCGCCGCCGGCGAAGATGGGGCCGGTAATTGTCCCGCCATAGCTCCAGACGCGCGCCGGCCCCTTGAAGAGGTCCGAAAGCTCGCCGCTCGACGATCCATAGGTCCCCGTCAGCGAAATTGTCGGAAAGTACAGCGCCCGCGCCGCGCCGATCTGGGCAGTGGCGGAAACGAGCTGCTGCTCGGCCTGGAGGATGTCCGGCCTGCGCTCGAGCAGCTGAGCCGGGATGCCGGAGGGTACGGCAGGCATGGTCAATTCGGTGATCGGTTTGCCCCTCTCAATCGGGCCGGGGTTGCGTCCCAGCAGGATGGAAAGCGCGTATTCCGTCTGCGCTATCTGGGACTCGATAGACGGGATCGAGGCGGCTGCTGTCTCGTATTGGGACCGGGCCTGCTCGACATTCATCTGCGAAACCACGCCGTACTGGAACTGCAGTTCGAAGATCCTCACCGACTCCCCGTATGTCGAGAGAGTCAGTTTGGCGATCCTGAGCTGTTCGTCGAGGCTGCGCAGCTGAACATAGGAGCTCGCGACGGAACCGACAAGGGAGAGCACGACGCCCCTCTGCGCGTACTCGGTCGCCAGCAGGTTGGCCCGCGCGGATTCCGTCTGCCTGCGAATGCGTCCCCACAGATCGATTTCCCAGGTTGCCGAGCCGAGGACTTCGAAGGCGTTCTGGGGATTCGGCACCTGGGCCGAAAGGGGAGTGGCTGCCAGTTCGGAAAGGCGGCTCCTCTGTGCGACGCCGCTGTAGTTCAACTGGGGGAAGATGGGGGAGCGGACCTGCATGAGGACACCGGACGCCTGTTCAATATTGGCGGCAGCTATCTTCACATTTTTGTTGTTGGCAAGGGCTTCCGCAATCAGCTTGTCCAATACCGGATCATTGAACTGATGCCACCATTCGGTGTTGGCGGTGTCGGCCGCCGTTTTGACCTCGTTCATAAAAGCTCCCGGGATGGGGACCTCGGGGCGCCTGTAGTCCGGACCGACCGCGCAGCCGGCAAACAAGAGGGATGCTATTGTAAGAAGGACGGCAAAACCTTTCATGTCAGTCCACACCTCCCGCCGGGGTCTCATCAGTTTTCGTCGGAGTGATTTCCGTTTTTTCCTTCTCTTCAGCCGCCGCGGCTTTTGCCTTCTTCCGATGCTGGAGCTTTTCCGTCAGCTGGTCAAACAGATAGAAGAACAACGGCACGTACAGCATCGCGAGCGTCGTCTCCCCGATCATCCCGCCGATGATGCCCGTTCCTATGGAGTGGCGGGCATTGGCCCCGGCCCCCACAGCGATGGCGAGCGGCAGCACGCCGAAGATGAAGGCAAGCGAAGTCATGATGATCGGCCTGAGCCGCATCTCCCCGGCGAGCACCGTCGCTTCCATGATCGATTTGCCCTGCTTGCGCAGGTCCACGGCAAAGGTGACGCGCAGCAGCGCGATCTGCGCTCCGAGTCCGATAAGGACGAGGAGGCCTATCTGGAAATACACATCGTTTTCCAGGCCCCTGAGCCAGTTGAACACAAGCGCGCCGAAGATCCCGAAGGGCACTGCCGTCAGGACGGCCCCCGGCAGCGTCCACGACTCGTATTGGGCGGCGAGGATGAGGAACACGAAAACAAGGCCGAAGGCAAAGGCTATGGACGAGGTCCCCCCGGACTTCTTCTCTTCGAAGGCGAGGCCCGACCAGGCGAATGTATATCCTTTCGGCAGCACTTCCTTCGCGACTTCCTCCATTGCCGCAATCGCCTGTCCCGAGCTGAACCCGGACGCTGCGTTTCCGTTGACCTTGGCGGCCGGGAACCCGTTGAAATGGGGCAGAAGGTCGGGGCCGGTCACCCATTTTGTGGTGACAACGGATGACAGGGGGACCATCTGGCCCTGGCTCGTTCTGGTGTAAAGCCTCGTTATATCCGCAGGGTTCTGCCGGTACCGCGGGTCGGACTGGAGCACGACCCACCACACCCGGCTGAACTCGTTGAACTGGCTGACGTTAATGGAACCGAATTGCGCCTGGATGGCGCTGTAGACGTCCTGGACCGGCACGCCGAGCAGGGTGGCTTTTTCCCGGTTCACTTCGGCACGCAGCTGCTGCGTGCTCGCGCGAAAAGTCGTGCTCAGGCCGCTCAACTCGGGCCGGGTCCTTGCCTTGGCCATGAACTGCTTGGTAAGTTCATCAAGCTTGGCCGGCTCGCCGGAACCGGTGTCCTGGATCCAGAACTCGAACCCGCCTGTCGTCCCTATGCCGGGGATGGCCGGCGGCGCAATCGGGATCACAAGCCCCTGCTGGATCTCGCGGGCCCCCTTGTTCAGGCCCATGAGGACGGCGCGCGCATTCTCTTCTTTGGCCTTCTTCGTGGACTTGTACCGCTCTTCAAAGGACTTGAGCTTCACGAAGAACGTCCCGGTATTTGTTTTGAATCCGCTGTCCAGGAGGCTGTAGCCGGCGATGTCCGCGCGGCTCTCGACCGCCGGCATGCCCTCGAATATCGAGTCCACCCGCGAATCCGTCTGCTGCGTGCGATTGAGGCTTGCCGCATCGGGCATGATGACGGCGCTCATTACGTAACCCTGGTCTTCATTGGGGACAAAGCTCGTGGGGAGCGTCATGAAGAGGTGGACAACCAGATAGACCATGATGCCGAGCAGGACGAAGGCCACCGCCATGCGCCGGATCACGAGCGTCACGGCGCGCCCGAAGGCGTCGGTGAAGCGGGCGAACCCGCGGTTGAATGCCCCGAAAAAGCCCTTCTCGCGGGGCTTGGTATGTTTGAGCAGAACCCCGCACATGGCCGGAGTCAGCGTGAGCGCGACGAACCCCGAGATGATGACCGAGATGGCGATTGTGATCGCAAACTGTTTGTAAAGCTGTCCTGTCGTGCCGGGCAGAAAGGCGGCCGAGATGAACACTGAAGACATGACGAGCACCGTCGCGATGACGGGGCTTGTCACCTCGCCCATGGCCCGGATGGTTGCTTCCCGCGGCGGCATATGGAACGTGGACATGTTGCGCTCCACGTTCTCAACGACGACAATGGCGTCGTCGACGACAATCCCGATGGCGAGGACCAGTCCGAAGAGCGTCAGCAGATTGATGGAAAACCCCAGCGCGATCATTCCGCCGAAGGTGCCGACGAGGGCCACGAAAATAGCGACGCTGCAGATGACAGTGGCGCGGATATTCTGCAGGAAGAGGAACACCACGAGCACAACCAGCAATATCGCCTCGAAAAGCGTTTCTTTGACCTCCTCGATGGACAGCCTCACGAACTCGGTCGTGTCGAGGGCGATCGCGTATTCCATCCCCTCGGGGAAGCGGGATTGCATCTCTTTCAGAGTCTTGCGGACCGCGTCCGAGACCTGGAGGCCGTTCGCGCCGGGTTGCTGGTAAACGGCAATAAAGGTTGCGGGCACGCCGTTGAACTTGCTGTCCACTATGTACTGGAGGAGCCCGACTTCCGCTTTCGCCACATCCTTCAGGTGGACGATGGCGCTGCCGTCCCGGCTCCCGCGCAGGATAATATTTTCGTACTCGGACGGGTCCTTGAAGGGCCGCTGCGTCACGACGGGGAAGGTCAGCTGGACCGGATCTGCCGTGGGCTGCTGGCCGATCTGCCCCGCCCCGAAGAGCTGGTTCTGGGTCGCCACGGCCTGCTGGATGTCCGATGTGGTGATGCCGAGTGAGGCCATCCTGTCGGGGTTCATCCAGACCCGCATGGCCTGGTCGGGCACTCCCATGATCGAGGCCTGCCCCGCGCCCGGGACCCTCTTGAGGCTGTCGAGGACATATACGTTGGCGTAATTGGCTATATAGTTGGGGGAGTAGCGGTTGGTCTTGTCAAAGACGGCAATGAGCATCATTATCGATGACGATTTCTTCTGCACGGAAACGCCCATCTGCGTCACCGCGGAGGGCAGCTGCGGCTGCGCCAGGTTGACGCGGTTCTGTACCTGCACCTGGGCAATGTCCGGGTCTGTCTTGATGTCAAAGTAGACTGTGAGCACCAGCTGCCCGTTGGAAGAGCTGGTGGAAGTCATGTACAGCATGTTGTCGACCCCGTTGATCTGGGCCTCTATCGGCGCGGCAACCGACTCGGCGACGGTCTGGGAGTCGGCCCCGGGGTAGGAAGCGCTGACGGAGACCTGCACGGGGGTGATCGACGGGTACTGCTCGACCGGAAGGAGCACCATCGAGACGGCGCCCGTAATTACGATAACGAGCGAGACAACTGTTGCGAATATCGGGTGCTCAATGAAGAATCGCGAGAACATGAAACTACCTCCGTGTTAGTTCGTATCAGGCGTATCAGGGGCTTTTCTTTTCGCCCGCCTCTGCGGGAGGTTTTTTCATATCCTTTTTGGAAGATTCCGGCTTGGAAGTTTCCGGCTTGGAAGTTTCCGGCTTGGAAGACTCCGGGCTGGAAGGTCCCTGCTGCTTTGCAGGCTCCTTGATGGTCAGGGGCATGCCGGGGCCAAGGGTAAGGGCACCGTCGACAACGATCCGTTCTCCGGACCTGAGGCCCTCGAAAACGAACCACTCGTCCTTGTTCCACTCGCCGACGACAACGGGGCGGGCCTCCGCCTTCCCTTCCTTGTCAACGACCCACACGAAATGGCCTTTGGCGCTCTGCTGGATGGCCCTCTGGGGGACGAGGATCGCGTTCGGGCGGACGGCCCCTTTGAGCCGCACCCGGACGTACTGGTTGGGCTTCAGAATGCCCTGGGGGTTATCGACGCTCGCGCGGATCAGAAACGTCCCGGTCTGCGCATTGAAGGAAGACTCGGCAAAAGTGATCCGGCCGGTGTGCGGGAAGATCGACCCGTCGACGAGGATTATCTCCACAACGTAATTTCTGCCGGGCGCCTCCCTCAGGAGCCCTTTGCGCATCTGATCGCGCAAATCCTGCTGCTCATTTTCCGAGATGCTGAAATTCACCCACATCGGCGAAAGGACGGCGACATTCGTCAGAAGACTGTTCTGCATATTGATATAGGTGCCGTCGGCCTGCTGGGCGTAACTGCTGACACCCGTTACCGGAGAGGTGATCACTGTATAGGAGAGATTAAGCTTTGCCTGTTCGACCTGGGCCTGGGCCTGATCGACGGCGGCCTCATAGCTTTCATACTGGCCGGTGGCGTCGTCAAGGTCCTTTTTCGAGAGCGCATTGAGCGCCGCAAGCGGTTTGACCCGGGCCAGGTTGGCGCGGGCCGTCTCCTTGGCGGCCTTTTGCCTGTTAAGCGCCGCCTCGGCCTGCTGCAGCTGCACCTTGAACGGTTTCTGGTCCATAATGAAGAGGGTCTGGCCCTCCTTGACCACGGCGCCTTCCTGGTAGACCCGTTTATCCAGGAAACCGCTGACCCGGGCCTGGATGTTGACCTGCCGGGAGCTCTGGGTCTGGGCAACGTACTCAACGCTGACCGGCACGTCTTTTTTCTCGACTGTTATGACGCTCACCTCCGCGGTTCGCGGCTGGGCCGCTTTTTGTTCCGGCCCCTTCGAGCAAGAAAGCGTGAGGAAGAAAACGAGCGCCAGGCAGGCGGTCACTCCGGCAATCGAATAGTGGCAGTTTGAAAATAATCGTGAGCGCAGCGTAAGCATGCCGTACACCCTCCATGCATGTGAATGAGGGGAATTTTATATCGTCTCAAACAGGCGATTGTCTACTATTTTTATTTTGCATACTTTTTCCAGGGCAGGAATTTTCCGAAAACAAAATCCCGAATGCGCGGCTGTTCATTGCCTCGCCTTGTTTGACCAGACAAAGAAGTGCTTTGCTGTAAGTAAATTGCTTTGAATTATAGATTCGGGTAGGCGGAAGGGGCGGGGATGAATATGTGAAAAGCCGTCCCCCTGCCCGGTTCCGATTCGACGGTAATGGAGCCGTTATGGTTTTTCATGATCGAGTAGCAAAGTGAAAGGCCCAGGCCCAGGCCCTTGCGGCCGCTTGTCTTCTTGGTCGTGAAATACGGGTCGAATATCCTGGACAGGTTTTCGGGTTTTATGCCGTGGCCCGAATCCCTGATCGAAATTTTAAGGTAGCTTCCTTTTTTTATATTGATCCTGTCCTTTTCCGTAATGTGCCTGTTCTCTGCGCTCAGATGGATTGAGCCGCCCTGCGGCATGGCCTCGACTGCATTCTGGACAATGTTGCCGATGACCTTTTTTATCTGGGCGGAGTCGATTTCCACGGGCCACAGATCGTCGGGCACGGAAACCGTGCAGTCGATCCCGGGGGCG
>JBDKTK010000226.1:0-9635 GCA_039680225.1 Syntrophaceae bacterium | reverse complement strand
CAATGTCGCCATGTTGAGAGGAACGACGGCCGACACCGACGGCAATATCACCATGGAAAAAGAGCCGCTCAGCCTTGAGGTCCTTTCCCTGGCCATGGCCGCGAAGAATTCCGGCGGCTTCGTAATCGTCCAGGTGGAACGGATTGCGGAACGCAATACCTTCTCCAGCCGGACTGTGAAGATCCCCGGTATCATGGTTGACTGCGTCGTTGTGGCCAAACAGGAAAACCACTGGCAAACCTATACCGAATTTTACAACCCCGCCTTCTGCGGCGAAACGCGAATGCCGGTCAAATCCATATCCCGGATGGAAATGGGAATCAGGAAAATCATATCCCGGCGCGCCGCTTTTGAATTGAGCCCCAACAGCGTTGTGAACCTCGGGATCGGCATGCCTGAGGGAGTCGCCCGCATCGCAAACGAAGAGGGAATCGTTGACTGCCTGACCATGACCGCGGAGCCGGGCGTAATCGGGGGAGTCCCCAATGACGGTCTGAACTTCGGCACGGCAATCAACGCGGATTGCGTAATCGACCAGCCCTACCAGTTTGATTTCTATGACGGAGGGGGATTGGACGCGGCTTTCCTGGGAGCAGCCGAAGTTGACGCCGAGGGGAATGTGAATGTCAGCAGGTTCGGTTCGCGCTTTGTCGGCCCGGGCGGTTTCATCAACATCAGCCAGAACTCAAAGAAGATTGTTTTTATGGGCACCTTCACAGCCGGAGGGCTCGAGGTTTGCATCGAAAACGGACGCGTCCGAATAACAAGCGATGGCCGGAACAGGAAATTCCTCAAAAGAGTCGGGCAAAAAACGTTCAGCGGCCGCCACGCCGCGCTGAGAAAAATGACCGTGCTCTATATAACGGAAAGGTGTGTATTCAGGTTGGTTGATGAAGGGCTGGAATTGATTGAGATAGCCCCCGGCATCAACCTGGAAACGGATATCATTGCTAAAATGGAGTTTCTGCCGATCATCAGGCACCTTGTGTTCATGGACCCCAGGATTTTCAATCCCGATGTTATGAATATCAGGTCTGATTTACTGGACATTCCGATCGAAGACAGGCTTGTCTACAACCCGGAGGAAAATATATTCTTTGTCAATTTCGAAAACTTTTATATCAGATCGAGAGGACAGATCGAGAAAATCAGGGCACAGGTTGAGGAAACTCTCAGCCCCCTGCACAAGAAAGTGAGTACAATAGTCAATTACGACAACTTTAACATAGATCCCGAGTTGGTCGGAGAATATACGGATATGGTAAAAGATGTAATGAAGTTCTACAGGGGCATTACCCGGTACACGACAAGCACTTTCATCAGGATGAAACTTGGGGACGAACTGCAGAAACGCAAGCTGGCGCCACATATATATGAATCCAAAGAGGAAGCCAGGAAAAGACTTGTGGCACAAAATGACAGAGATTAAAACCAGCAGCCGGGATCAAAAAAGTACACAAATAATTGAATTGCAGGGTGTCCGTAATCTGATTCTCAAAAGGTATTAATTTAAGACTATTAATATATTTTACATTCGACTCCGTCTGGTGCAAGTAACAGATATCTTTTGCGTGCGGTCAAAAGCCTGTGCAGGGATAAGCCCCATGGGTTGCCCTGCACAGGCAGAAAAAACCGATACTTATCCGAACATTGTTTCGGTGGGATTGAGGTCACACCATGATGGAAATTAAAGGTTTTCTTTACACGAAGATAGAGTTTGCCGGCTTCGATGTTCTTGTCCCGTTTATCTGCAAAAAATGCGGATTGTGCTGCAGTTCTTACGTGCCGTTCATTTCCGAAAAACTTTTTTTCGCGATCCAGTACTGCCCCGGCCTTGAGGATTACTCATTCGAGAAATTCCGTCAGAGCTGGATGAACCGGCTGAAAGGCAACCCCGAACCGTGCCCGTTCCTCACGAAAAACGAAACATGCCTGATCCACAAACACCCGCTCAGGCCCGACCTTTGCCGTCTGTATCCTTTTTCCTTTGAAAATAAGGATAACCGGTGCCCCGCATACGAGGACCATAAGCGGCTCGTGCAGGCCCTTACCTCCGGAGAAACCGGGTTTGAAATATACGATTCCAGTTTCTGCCCTGACCCGGAGGTCCGCCCGATTCCCGAGAACCGCCGGTATATTTTCCTCCAGGCGTTCCTGGCGGCCCGCCCTGACCCATTACTGGTCAAGGCGTTCCGTTTACTGAACGGCTGTCAGGAACCATCCGGTCACGAAAATGTGAATTCCGGAAAGAATGCTTATACAGCGCCGATAGGTTGAATGAGCGCCTGTATGGACTGGAAAATTCCGTCAAAGCTGAGCAGTTCAATCATTTTAAATTAAATATATCGTGAAAGGGGTCGCCTGGATGCCGGCTGTTGCAAAGCTCTCGCGCGCGCAGAAAAAGGAAGTCGAGTTTGAGGAGAATCGGAATCATTGGCTGGAAGAGGAGAGGAAGATCTATGAGCTGTGGGAAAAGGCATACAACCCGGGAGGCCGGGCCCAGAATGACCGGCTGGCCAGGCAGGGGAAAAAGCCGCCTCGCCTCCTTATTAAACAGCTCATCGATCCGGGCTCTGAGTTCTTCGAGCTCAGCCGCGGCGCGGGCTTCGGGATAGGTTATGAGGGCGTCGAGGACGTCCCGTCGGCAGGGCTGGTCACCGGGATCGGCAAGATCCACGGCAACTGGGTGATGGTCCTGGCCAACGACAGCCGGGTCACCGCCGGGGCCTATTACCCGATCAGCTGCAAAAAGCACCTCAGGGCACAGGAGATCGCCGAAAAGTGCGGGCTCAATTTCGTTTACATTGCCGATTCGGCCGGCGCATACCTCCCGCTGCAGGACAGGATATTCCCCGGCCGCAACCAGTTCGGCCATTTCTTTTACAACATGTGCCGGATGTCGGCCAGGGGGCTCAAACAGTACACGCTGAGCACGGGCGGCAACACGGCCGGCGGCGCATACATTGTGTACCTTGCCTGCGAATCCATCATGATCGACAAGATGTCGTACTCGTTCCTCGGCGGCCCGCCGATGGTGGAATCCGCTATCGGAGAGAAGGTGAGCATGGAGGACCTCGGAGGAGCCATGGTCCACACAAGCATCTCCGGGGGCGCCGACCATTTCGTCAAGACCCAGGACGAGGGGATTGAAAAGCTCAGGGAACTGCTGGCATTTGACCCGAAGCAGACCCTGCATGCCGACCGCAGGAAGCCCTGCGACCCAAAGGTCCCGGCCGACCGCCTCTACCAGGTCCTGCCGAAAGAAACCTCCAGGGGGATCAACGTGCGCGAGGTACTTGCCTGCATCGCCGACGACAGCTGCTTCAGCGAATACAAGCGCAACTACAATCCCGGCCGCGGCGACAACATCGTCTGCGGCAAGATCTTCCTGAAAGGAATCCCCGTCGGGGTAATTGCGAGCAACAACAATGGGGTCATCTTCGTGGACTCTGCCAGGAAGGCGATCGAGTGGGTGATCCGCTGCTGCACGATGAAGATCCCCATCCTTTATATCCAGAACTCCCCCGGTTACATGGTCGGCACGGCCGAGGAGTACGCCGGCATCGGCAAGTACGGCTCCGGCATGGTGCGGGCCTGCGCGTGTGCGGAAGTCCCGCGGGTCCAGTGGGTCATCGGGCCGGACCACGGGGCCGCGAACTTCGGCATGTGCGGCCGGACCTTCGATCCCCTTTTCATCTTCGCCACGATGCGGGCGCGGACGTCTGTCATGTCGGGAGACACGGCGGGTTTCATCCTCACCAGCCTCGAACGGGTGAACCGCAAGAAGCGCGGGGAGGAAATGGACGAGGAAGCGGCCAAAAAATTCCGGCAGATGATGATCGACAAGTATAACCGGGAGGCACATCCATTCTACATGGAATCGCGCCTCTTCAACGACGGCACCCTGCCCCTGAAGGACTGCCGCGACGCCCTGGCCCTGGCCTTCGAGGTCTCGCTCCTGCAGCCGGTGCGGGAGTCGAATTTCGGGAATTTTAAATTCTAAGCTCTATATTTTGAACAGATACTACTTGTCAGCGGCTGAGGCGCGTAGTAGTCTGCCCGCGAGATCTGATTTTCCTGCATTGTTTTAATATGTCTTTACTTCCGGATAGATAATTACATCAGAAAAGTTTTCGAGGCGCTCGTTGAGCCTGTCGAAACGGGCCGTCAACGCGGCGGCCGCTGCGACAGGACCGATGACCTTGTTTTTTTTCCGAATGCAGGAATTATAATTTCAGAAAGGTTTGCCTGGTCTTTTGGAATTCTGGAGAAAAAATCTTTACAGCATCTGGAGCGCCCAGTTTATTGCCGCGGTCGGGTTGAACCTGGTGGTCCCCTTTCTGCCGCTTTACCTGCGGGAACTAGGGGTGGACGGGGACAAGTCGCTGAAGATCTGGAGCGGCGTGGTCTATGCCGCCCCCTTCCTGGTCTCCGCACTGATGCAGCCGCTCTGGGGCATCCTGGGCGACAGGGTCGGGCGCAGGCCCATGATTGTCAGGGCCATGCTGGGCCTGTCCGCCGCCCACTTCCTGATGGGATTCTCGAGCAGCCCCCTGCAATTCCTGATATTCCGGCTTTTCCAGGGCTGCCTTTCCGGTTTTATCGCGCCCTCCCTGGCCCTTGTCGCATCGAGCACTCCGGCAAACAACACGGGCTTCGCCCTGGGCACCCTGCAGACGGCTTTTATTTCCAGCCTCATTGTGGGCCCGTTCCTCGGCGGTGTGCTGATCCATTTTATGGGGTGCCGCCCGATATTCCATATGACAGGAATCCTCTGCCTCTGCGGGGCATTAGTTGTCTTTTTTGTCGTCAGGGAGGATTTTGAAGGCAGGAAAGATGAAACGAACTCCGAGCTGCGGCAAAACTTCCGTTCCGTCTTTTATTCGGCCGAACTCCGGCGCCTGTTCCTGCTCGTAATCATCATTCAGTCCTGCATTTTCTTTGTCGCGTCTTTTTTGAGCCTGTACTTGGAATTCCTGGAAGTCCCGCAGGAGTACACCGGTCTCATAACCGGCGCGGTATTCGGCATCACCGGCGTCACCAGCGCCATAACGGCCCCGTTCTGGGGCAGGAGGGCCGACAGGGTCGGCTACCGCAAAACTCTTCTCGCCGCCCTGGCGGGCATGATAGCATTCCTGCTGCCCCAGGCTTTCGTCACTGGCGCATATCAATTGATGTTTTGCCGCGCCGGTCTCGGCGCCTTCATCTCCGGGGCGGTTCCCATGATCAATTCCATAGTCCGCCTTTCGACAAAGGAGAGCGAGCGGGGCGGCATTTATGGAATCTTTCAGAGCGGCCTTCTGCTCGGGAACATGATCGGGCCGTTAGTGGGAGGATGGCTGGCTGCCTATTTAGGCTTGAGGCCCGTCTTCCTGATCACCACGGGGGTCCTCTGTCTCGGCCTGCTGCTGCAAAAGAACGGCCGCCGCGATTAAGCCGGGATTTCCATATCCAGGCAGCCCTGCCGCCCCGACTTTATCTCCTGAGATCGAACCGAATCCCGGGAATTGAGATCAATCCATCCTCATGCCTTCTCCCTGAATCTCAATCCCCCCTCTTCGGTAAACTCAAACATCGGCCCCCAGGCAACTTCCCAGTAATATCCGTCCAGGTCGGCGAAGTACCCGCTGAAACCGCCCCAGGATGTATCCTGCGGTTCCCTGACTACGCGGGCGCCGGCCGATCTTGCCCGCTCCACCTCGGCAATGACATCCTCTTTGCTGCGGGCGTTGCGGGCAAGGGTGATCCCGCTGAAACCGCTGCGGGTTGCCGGCAGCCCGGGCGATATGTCCTTTGCCAGCTCATCCAGCGGATAAAGGGCAAGCCAGGTCCCCGGAAGTTCAAAGAACTTTACTCCCTCATAAGATTTGTTTGGCGCAATGCCGAGCACCGCCTCATAAAACAAAGACGCCCTGTCCAAGTCGGCCACCCCGAGAGTTATCATGGTAATAGCTGAAATTTTCATCAAGTAACCTTCCTTTGTTTGACATGCCCAACCAAAAGAAATATATACATCGAAATTGGGAGTTCTCCAGTTTTTTTCACATCCAGTGTTTGGGCGATTTAACTTCAATTCCACGCCAGTCAGGGCAGGCTTGAAAAACCTCCGCCGCTGACGAATTTCAAAGGGGGCCGCAGCCATGAAGCACTCCTCGCTGATCTCCGTATTTTTCCTTATCTTTTTTCTATCCGGATGCGCTTCGACCATACCGGCCATTTACCTGCAGAGCGCCGATATCGAAATGGACCTTCACCGTCCGGCCTATGGGATATCGGACATGTCCATATCCAGGGACGGCTCTCTTCTCCTTGCCGGAGACATCGGTCCGGTCTCCCCGATGAGAAAGCAGAGCTATGACGCACCCGGGTCCGGGAACATCAGGCTTTGGGACCTCGTTCGCGGCAATCTTGTCAGGTCAATAACAATCCGGGACATCCAGATCCTCTACACGGTCGCCCTTTCGCCCGACGGCAGATATGCCCTTGCGGGAGGCCAGCCCACCGGGGGCAAATCGGGGTTGACGATGTGGGACCTCACCACCGGCGAGCAGGTCTGGAGATTTCCGGAGCTCAGGGGCGACGTGTTCAGCGCTTCTTTCTCCCGCGACGGCAGGCGGGTCCTGGCCACAACCGTATCCGTGGTCTTTGTTTTCGATTTCGAGACGGGACGGACCATCGCGAGATTCGATACCGGTTACCGGCAGTCCCTTTTCAGCAGCGGAGCCCTGCCCTATGTCACAGCGCAGTTCTCCCCGGACGGCAAATACGTCCTGTCCGGAGGTCATGACGCCGTTTTGCACCTTTGGGAAGCGGAAGGAAGCGCAGCCGTCCGGTCTTTCACCGGGCATAAAAGAGGCATAGGCGGGGGGATTTCCGGAATTTCCATTTCACCCGACGGAAAGCATGCTTTGACCTGCGCCATATGTGACAGTTCGGCGCGATTATGGGACCTTCAGAGCGGAAAGGAAATTCAGAATTTCTCCGGGCTGAGCGTCGCATTGCTCGGCGCCTGGGGGACGGCGATGTCGCCGGACGGCAAATACGGCTTCGTTATCGCTTTGCCGCTCGGAATCTGGGACCTCGCCTCGGGGAAACAGGTCACGCCCCTGCAGCTGCAGAGTGACAGGAACGCCTTCATCCCCATGGCCAAACCCGGCTCCGCCGTGTACAACCCGAACGGCAAAACCGTACTGATGACGGCCAATGACGCTGCGGTGAGGATTTTCGATTCCGCAACCGGCAGGGAAATAGCCATGCTTGTGGCCTTCGACGACGGCGAGTGGATAGTCATAACAAGCGAAGGCTATTACAATGCCTCTGAGAAGGGGGCGCAGTACCTCACGGCCAACCTCGGGCAAAAAGAATATTCGGTTGAGAGCTTCTATGACGTTTTCTATCGGCCCGACATCGTCAGGGCGGCGCTGGAAGGGGAGGATACCCGCGGTCTCGTCACGATCACCATGAATGATGCCGTGAAAAACCCTCCCCCCACCGTCGACTTTACGCAGTCCTTTTCAGAATCCACCCGGGAGAAACTCAAGATATGTTACCAGGTCAGGAGCGCCGGCGGCGGCATCGGCGAAGTGCGTCTCTTCCATAACGGCAAGCTCATCCAGTCCGACGGTTACTACAGGGAAATGGCCGGGTCTGCTGCCGGAAAGAGGCAGGAGCTGGCAATGGGCAGCAAGGGTATTTACGAGGACATGCGCAGCGTTTCCGTCATGCAAAAGTCGGTTGGCAGCCCTGCCTCGGCAAAGGCCAAAGGCGAGGTATTCAGCGACTGCCGGGAAGTGGAGCCTGTCTTCGGAGAAAATGAAATAAGCATCGCTGCTTTCAATTCGAACAACACCGTTCAGAGTTACATGAAGACCATGAAATTCGTCTCCAGGGTTCAACCTGCAGATCCTCACCTGTATATCCTCTCCATCGGTCTCGACAGGTATAAAGACAGCAGGGTTAATCTCAAGTATGCCGTCAAGGACGCGCGGGACTTTGAAGAGAAACTGAGGGCCCAGGCCGCATCTGTCTACAAGCCGCAGAACATCCATTTCGTCCTCGTGACGGATGCGGAGGCCACCAAAGCGAATTTCACAAGGAAAATCGACGAGCTTGCCGGAATTATAAAGCCCCGGGACAGCTTCGTCATGTTCGCGGCGGGTCACGGCGTACTTCTCCAGAACCAGTATTATCTCCTCACTCATGATTACGACGGCGCGATTACGGATGCCGCCGTGATCAGCTCCAATGAGATCGTTGAGACTTCCAAGAGGATTAAATCCTTAGGCCAGTTATTGATTTTCGACACCTGTCATGCCGGGGGAGTCGACTCCATCGTGAGCGGCCTTTACGACGCGAGGATGTCGGTGCTGGCCAGGAAGATGGGTCTCCACATTTACGCCTCAGCCAGCGACAAGCAATCCGCGATGGACGGATACAAGGGAAACGGGCTTTTCACTTATACGCTGCTCGAAGGTCTGAATAATAACAGGGAAGCGGACAGGAACAAGGACGGCACGGTGACTGTTGTGGGGTTGGGAGAATATTCGAAGAAAAAGACGGCCCTTATATCAAAAGAGGTCGGCCATTCTCAAACGCCTCTCATCATCAACTTCGGCAAGGACAGCCCGATTTACCGGCTGCCTTAGATTATCAAGCCAATCGGATTGGAATTCATTATGAGAAAAATATCTGTCCTCCTTCCCCTCCTTCTTCTGATTTCATGCGCGACCACCCCGGACATCCATCTGCGAATCCCGGGGACCAACATGGAAATCAACCGGCAGGCTGAATTGGCGGAGAAACTTGCGGTTTATCCAACGGGCAATCTCATTCTCGTGGGGTCCATGCGGCACACCTCAACTTTGTGGGACTTGTCGACCGGACAGATGCTGAAATCTTTCAGCCCCCCCTCGACGGATATTATAGCTTACGCTGCCGGCGTGGGTGTTCGTTTTTTCCCGGACGGAAAGAAGGCGGTCACATTCGATAACCGCATCAGGGTATGGGACATCGAATCAGGCAGGGAGCTCAAAATGTTTTCAGCGGCAGCAGGGGACATGGCGGTTTTCCCGGACGCGAAGCATGCCCTGATTATAGGTCCTGTAAGGAATACAGACCTCAGCCTCATTGACCTGGAGACGGGAAAGATTACGCCTCTGAAAGGCCATGCCGATTCAGGCTGGCGGGGCGCGCTCTACACTGTGGATATATCCCCTGACGGGAAATACGGTTTGACCGCCAGTTTTGACAAAACAGCGAGGCTCTGGGACCTCGCAACCGGGGAAGAGGTCCGGAGGTTTAGCGGCCACGAGGGGACATTCAGGCAGGGAATGGTAAATTCGGCAAAGTTCTCCCCCGATGGCCGGTATATAATTTCAGCGGGAAGCGACAAAACTCTGCGGCTGTTTGAAGTCGAAACAGGGAAACTGGTCCGGACATTTACCGGGCATACGGAGGCGGTCAAAATGGCCGCTTTCTCTCCTGACGGCAGAATGGTTATTTCCGGCGATTGCGATGCCGTCGTGAGAGTGTGGGACGTTTCGACTGGAAACACCGTCAAGGTGTTAAAGGGGCATTCGGAAGGATATACGAGTTTTGCCGGAGCTTTGGGCATAAACGGGGTGGGCTTCGCTCCT
>JBDKTK010000225.1:0-5581 GCA_039680225.1 Syntrophaceae bacterium | reverse complement strand
CCGATCTTGGCGAATTCAAAGGACGGGTCGGTCTGCATATACAGCGGCAGCAGCTGCAAAACCGAACCGTTCTCTTATACGGCCTGCATAGCGGACGGGCAGGCGGGGGATATAAAGTTCGGCCTGGTCCGGTCTGCAGCTTCTGTAACAGTCGCAGTAACAGATTCCACAGGGGCGGTAGTCCGGACCATCAGCGGGTCGAGCGGGAGCGAGGGAATAAACTCGCTGACGTGGGACGGCTGCGACGATTCCGGCTCCCTGCTGCCCGACGGGGAATATTCGTTTTCAGTGACCGCGGCTGATTCGGGCGGCGCCGAGGTTGATGCGTACCTTGCGTACCAGGGCGGAGATAAATCGAAGACCGCCATTATCAGCTCCAATTACAGCGTTACCCTGAATAATGACGGAAGCAGCATATTCAGCAAGGCATTGAGTTCTTTGAGCGAGGCGATATACGCTCTGAAAAATTCCGCAAGCGGCAGTTATTCTTCATCCGATCTTTCCGACGCGCTGCAGCAGGCAATCGATGCCGTCACTTCCGAGCAGGTTGCCCTTGCAAATATCAACTCCCAACTGGAAACATCGGAATCCCGGATAGAGCAGCTCAAAACCTATGTCAGCGGAAATATCTCGACTTTGGAGGGCAGCACCACCGAGGCGAAGGAAGAGGCTGCAATCAAACTGCAATCCCAGGAGACCGCCCATGAGAGCGCGCTCGAAACGACTTCGGCGGCCCTGGCCATGAAAAACCTGGTCTATTACATAAACAGATAGTCCGGTTCCCGATTATTTACTTCTCTTTGTACATCGAGACAGCGAGGTTGAAATGAAAGACATAAGTCAAATCTATTTGCAAATCGACAAGCTTACCTGCTCCCCGCGCGAAACCGAAGCCAAAGCCCTTTCCAGGGCGGCCCATAAGCTTATGGCCTGCAGGGACAACTGGGAGGGCCGGGACAGGAAAAAGGAATTAAAGGATGCCTTGCAATTCAACCAGAAACTTTGGAGCCTGCTGCAGGCGGACCTTGTCAGTCCCGAGAACCGTCTCCCCGTGAACACAAAGGTCGATTTGCTGAGATTGAGTTACTTTGTCGACAAGCAGATTTTCAAGACCATGATCGATCCGTCGCCGGATAAATTGACGCCGATTATCAATATCAATCTCAGGCTTGCCGCCGGCCTGAGGAAGAAAACACCGGAAGACGGAGGCGATATTTTTACTGAAAAAGACCCGTTCCCGAAATGAATCCGGATATGGACCAAATCCTGAAAATAAAAAACCGCCGGAAGGAAGCTCCCCCCGGCGGTTTTTTTCGGGATGAATTACGAAAAAAGAGTCAGCACGTTTTGGTTCACGGAATTAGCGATGCTCAGGGAAGTGAGCGCGAGCTGCTGCTGGGTCTCCAGCGTGGTCAGGTTGACGCTTTCCTCGTTTGTGTCGGCGTTGACAAGGTTCCCCGCGCCTTCCTTCAAAAGCGTTATCAGGTTGGTCGTGTAATCCTGGCGCGTCTGGACCGTATTCAGGTCGCTGGACAGCGTTTTCGATTCTGTTCTCAGCGTGGAGATTGCATCGTTAATTTCGGTGATTGAGGCCTGGATGGCGGTTGAAGTGGTCCAGCCGGTAGCCGCGTCCACCGCGGTGATGCCCAGGCCGGTGCTGGTGGCCGTAAATCCCGCGATAGATATTGTGGAATTTCCCGTTTCATCGAAGGTGATGGTCAGCGTATCCCCGTTCAGGAGATTGACCCCGTCATAATCGGAATCAGCCGCCATAGTGTCGATCTGGGCCATAATATCATTGAACTGGGTGATATAGTCCGCGAGCTCAGCGGCGTCTTCCGCCGAGAGAGCGGAATTGGCGATGGATTTTGCGGATTTGAGCAGATCGGTTATGGATTCGATCCCGGTGTCCGCCGCGTTGATTGTTTCAATCCCCTGGCTCATGGAATCCTTGCAGCTCTGAAGGTCCGATGCCCTTTGCGTGGCGTTTTGCGCCGAGAAATATGCTATGGGGTCGTCAAGGGCGCTGTTGACCTTTTTCCCGGTGCTTAATCTGAAACTCGTACTGTCCATGTCCGACTGGATCCGCTGAAGGTAAGAAAGGTTCTTCGATACGGAACTGCTCAAACTGATTGTTGAAGTACTCATGGTTCTCTCCTTTCAAAATGAATGTCCGAAAATGTTTTTTGCGGGTTATCAGGTTTCCCCTTTTCCCCGGATTACGAAATGCAGTATGCGCGCGCTTTTGACACTATAATTCGTCGGGGAGAATTTTTTACTTGATGGGGCTTAACTTTTCTTAACAATACTTTACAGACGGCAATGACGGCGGGATGAAATATGCTTTAATTTCGGATTGAGGCCGCAGAATAAAAAGGGGCGGTTCAGCGGGCCATGCGGATTTCTCTTCTGAATTGGCGCCTGTCTTCGAGAATGCAAGAGGCGCGCTTCATGAACAGGGTCTTCCAGTTCTTGATCTGATTCGGGTGGACCTGGTACTTGCACGCAATATCTTTCAGGCTGGTTTTGCCTTCCATGTACTCCATGACAACCATTACCTTGAATGAACCGTCATAAGTTTTGCGCTTTTTCATGCTGTTGCTTCCCCAAATATATCCAAGGATTCCGGAACAGGATCAAGTCCGGAAAATGTTGCCGGGATTACGCTTTGTCCTGAAATTTGTGAGTCACTTATAACAACGATCAAAAGAAAAAATAAATTAAGTATTGTTAAGAATTGTTACTGTTGGGAGGAAGACAAATTAAAAATACATATTCACAATTTCCCGGCAGCCATACTGCCGTACGCCAAAGCTTGATCAAAAGAGGGCAGATCAAAAAAACCTGAGGCCCGCCCAGATGCCTAATATGCCTCCCGCAATGCTTCCCGCGAATGATGTCATTGAAAGTCCGTCGGCGCCGAGCAATACGGGCACGTACGCGCCTGCCAAAGAACCAATCGTCATAAGGATCATAATCACTGTTTTTCGGGACACGGTCACCTCCGGAATTGATGCCGGACAATTGAGTCAACTTACCCGGGGCTTTTTCCTTTTCCTTGATTTAAGCCATGCTTCATGGTCTTCGATGAGCGCCTGCACGCCGGTCTTCCTGCCCGAAATCTCGAGCGTCTGCCGGTAATCTTTTTTGCCGACCTTGATGACTTCAATTTCTTTGTTCAGGAATTGCTGAATTTCCTCCAGGCGGGCTTTTTCATCTTCACTGCAAAAAGAAACCGCAATGCCTTTCTTGACGCCCCGCCCCGTCCTGCCCACCCGGTGCACGTAGTTCTCGGCCTTTTCAGGCAGATCATAGTTGATGACATAATTCACATCCGGAATATCAATGCCGCGCGCGCTGACGTCCGTGGCAATCAGGACGTTGCAGCCGCCTTCCCTGAACTTCAGCATCACATCGGACCGCTCGCCCTGGTCCTTCTCGCCATGGATCGTGATCGTGCGGATTTCCGCCCGCTCCATGGCTTTCGCAACCCGTTCAGCGCGGACCCGTGTCCTGACGAAAACGATGATCCTGCTCGCGGGATGCTCTTTGATAAAACTTTCCAGGAAGAAACGCTTGTCGTCCATCTCCACGAACATGACCGCATGGGAAACATTCGCCGCGACGGGGTCTTCCGGGGACACCTGGATGCGGATGGCCGAGCTTTTGACCTGCGAGAAGGCCAGCTTCTTGATTTCCGGGTTGATGGTGGCCGAGAAGAAAAGGGTCTGATGTTTCCTGTGCAGCATTTTCTTCACGTATTTGATGTCGTTGATAAACCCCAGGTCCAGCATATGGTCGGCCTCGTCCAGGACCAGGACCTCCACATTGTCCAGTCTGATGTAGCCCTGGTTGATGAGATCAAACATCCGCCCCGGGGTGGTGATCAGGACATCAATGCCCTCCTGCAGCTTCCTGATCTGGGGGTCCTGCTCGACGCCGCCGATCAGGGCAAACGGCTTGACCCTGGTATGCCTGGCAATGCTTGTAAAGACCTCGCCGATCTGCATGGCCAGTTCGCGGGTCGGTTCCATGACTATGCATTTGATGCCGGGGGCCCGCTTGCTGCTTTTGTCCTGATGAATTTTATTTATGATGGGAATGGCAAAGGCCGCCGTCTTGCCTGTTCCGGTCTGGGCTATGGCCAGGACGTCTTCTCCCTTCATGATGGACGGGATGGATTTAAACTGGATGTCCGTGGGCTTCCGGAAACCGAGTTGTTCCAGGTTGTTCTTTATGGCCTCGGAGATGGGGTATTTTTCAAATTTCATAATTTCCCGATATCTTATAAATATTAGATGATAAATACAGTTGAATCCGGATATAAGCAATCACAAATTCGGAAGGAAGCAGGGGAACTCCCTTTTTTATATATGGCGCTGATTTGGATCAATGATGTTTCGGTGAGTTTTGGCGGGCCGCTTTTATTGGACGGCGCGTCGCTGCGGATCGAAGAGGGCGAACGGATCGGGCTGCTGGGCCGCAACGGGGCGGGGAAGTCCACCCTGCTGAAGATGCTCAACGGCGACATTCCCCCGGACCGCGGCGAGATCGCCAAAAGCGGCGAAATCCGGGTTTCGCTGCTCCCGCAGGACGTTCCCGACGGCCTCCCCGGGACCGTTTATGATGTCGTCGCCTCGGGCGGGCAGGGGCGCCTGGACCTGCTGAGGCAATATCATGATCTGGCCATGCAGCTCTCCCGCGGCCCGGATGAGGACCTCCTGAAAAAACTCGAACAGGTCCAGCATCTGCTGGAGACGTCGGGGGCCTGGAACTTCCACCAGCGCGTCGAGACCGTGATCACCTGGACCAGCCTCGATGCAAATGCTGAGTTCCGGCTGCTCTCCGCTGGGATGAAGCGCCGGGTCTATCTGGCCAGGGCCCTCGCGAACGATCCCGATCTCCTCCTGCTCGATGAGCCCACCAACCACCTGGACATCGGCTCCATCATCTGGCTGGAGGAATTCCTGCTCAAATTCAACAAGACAATAATGTTTGTCACCCATGACCGCGCCTTCCTGCAGAGGATGGCGACGCGCATCGTGGAAGTCGACCGGAGCCGGCTGCTGTCTTTTGACTGCGATTACGGCAGCTACCTCGAACGGCGGCAGGCCATGCTGGATGTGGAAGAGAAGGCCTGGCAGGATTTCGACAGGAAGCTTGCGAAAGAGGAAGTCTGGGTCCGGCAGGGGATCAGGGCCCGCCGCACGCGCAACGAGGGCAGAGTGCGGGCGCTGATCAAGCTGCGGCGCGAGCGCGAGCTCAGGCGGGAGCGGGCCGGGAACGCCCGGATAGCGATCCAGGAGGCGGACCGCAGCGGGCGGCTCATCGCCGATGCGCAGAAGATCTGCTTCTCTTTCGGCGGGCACAGGATAATTGAAAACTTTTCCACGACCATCATCCGCGGCGACAGGATCGGCATTATAGGCCCCAATGGTTCGGGGAAGACCACTCTTCTCAGGGTCCTGCTCGGCGAGCTGACCCCGCAGAAGGGCCGGCTCCGCCTGGGCGCCGGGCTGAAGGTCGCCTACTTCGACCAGCTCCGGGCGCAGCTTGATGAAGACAGGACCGTCAGGGACAG
>JBDKTK010000224.1:0-5413 GCA_039680225.1 Syntrophaceae bacterium | reverse complement strand
AGGACAATCGAAGAGGTCTCCGCATTCCTCAAGGCCACTCCCCGGGACATTGTCAAGACGCTGATCTTCAATACGGAAAAAGGCCCGGTCGCCGTGCTGATCAGGGGCGACGAGGAAGTGAACGAAGCGAAACTCCGGAGTTACCTGAAGAGCGACATGCTCGAGCTTGCCACGGACGATATTGTTTATGAAGTGACAAAGGCGCCCAAGGGTTTTGCCGGAGCGGTCGGGATCATGGCCAGGATAGTCGCCGACTACTCGCTGCTGAACATGTATAATTTCGTCATGGGGGCTAACAAGGAAGATTACCACGTGAAGAACGTCAATATAGGGAGGGACTTCAAGGTGAGCGAGTTCGCCGACGTCCGGGTCATCAAGGAAACCGACCCCTGTCCCCGCTGCGGCCACAAGCTTGATTTCGCAAGGGGCATCGAGGTCGGCCACGTCTTCAAGCTCGGGACCAAGTACAGCAAAATGCTGCACGCGGTTTACCTCGATAAGAACGGCAGGGAGCAGCTCATGCAGATGGGGTGCTACGGCATCGGCGTGGGGCGGACCGTTGCCGCGGCAATTGAGCAGAGCCATGACGACAAGGGAATCGTCTGGCCCATGACGCTCGCGCCCTACCAGGTCATCATCACTCCCGTCAACGTGAACGACGCGGCCCTGCTGAGGACGGCCGAAGTCATCTACGGCTCGCTGCAGGAACAGGGCATAGAGGCGATCCTCGACGACCGCGACGAAAGGGCGGGGGTCAAGTTCAACGACGCCGACCTGATCGGGATACCCGTCCGCGTAACGGTCGGACCCAAGCGCCTCGCGGAAGGCTCTGTCGAGGTCAAGCTCAGAAAATCCGACCAGGTTAAAACAGTATCACTGGAAGACATCACGGGGTACGTCGTGAATCTTGTGCAGGAGGAGTTGGCGGCGATAGAATGCTTCGAATAACGGACATTCTCGACAAGCTTCAGGATTACACCCCTGCCGAGCAGCAGGAGCTCATTGAAAAGGCATACATCTTTTCAGCGGCGGTGCATCAGGGGCAGGTGCGCCTTTCCGGCGAGCCTTATCTGACTCACCCCATGGAAGTGGCGGGAATGCTCGCGGACATGAAGATGGACCCGGCCACGATAATTACAGGGCTCCTGCACGATACAGTTGAAGACACTCTCACGAGCCTCGAACAGATCAAGGCCTCTTTCGGACAGGAAGTGGCTTTCCTGGTCGACGGCCTCACAAAATTGAGCAGGATCACATTCGGTTCCCTCGAGGAGAGGCAGGCCGAGAATTTCCGGAAGATGATCCTGGCCATGTCCTCCGATATCAGGATCATCATCGTCAAGCTTGCCGACCGCATCCACAACATGAGGTCCCTGGAATTCCAGACCCCCGAGAAGCAGAAGTTCATAGCCAAGGAAACCCTGGAAATCTACGCCCCGCTGGCCAACAGGCTGGGCATCAACTGGATGAAAATCGAATTCGAAGACCTTGCCTTCAAGTTCCTCAACCCCGAAACATGTGAAGACCTCTCAAAGCGCATCGCCCTGAAAAAAGAGCAGCGGGACGAATACACCAGGGAAGTCAAATCGATCATCTGCAAGGAGATCAGGGAATACGGCCTGAAGGCGGAAGTCGAGGGCAGGGCCAAGCACCTCTACGGCATCTGGAAGAAGATGACGGAGCAGCACATAAATTTTGATGAAGTCTACGATCTCATTGCGTTCCGCATCATCCTGGAGTCCGACAAGGTAAAGGACTGCTATGAGGCGCTGAGCCTGATCCATGCGATCTGGAAGCCCGTGCCCGGGAGGTTCAAGGACTATATAGCAATGCCCAAGGCCAACAACTACCGCTCGCTGCACACCACTGTGATCGGGCCTTACGGCGAAAGGATGGAGGTCCAGATCAGGACGCGCGAGATGCACGAGTGGGCGGAAGAGGGCATCGCGGCGCACTGGCGCTACAAGGAGAAGGACGCGCTACAGGGCAACGACGAGGAGCAGATAAGGAAGCTGCGGGAGCTCTTGGAATTCCAGCAGGAGTTGAAGGACCCGCGGGAGTTCATGCGCAACCTGAAGATGGTGCTCTTCCCCGACGAAGTGTATGTGTTTACCCCCCAGGGAGACGTAAAAGCCTTTCCGAAAGGCGCCACCCCCATCGACTTTGCGTACAGCATCCACACCGATATCGGCGACCGCTGCGTCGGCGCCAGGGTGAACCGGGCCATAGTCCCCATCAAATATCAGCTGCAGAACGGCGACACCGTCGAGATCATAACCCAGACCGGCCACCACCCGAGCAAGGACTGGCTGAAGTTTGTCGTGACTTCGAAGGCCATTTCGAAAATAAAGAACTGGATAAAAACGGAGGAGCGCCGCAAGAGCATCGATATCGGGAAAGACGTTCTGGAGAGGGAATTGAAGAAATTCCATCTCAAGTACAACGAGATCATCAAGTCCGATCTCATGAAGAAAATCTTCGACGATTATTCCGTCAGCACCGTGGACGACCTCCTGGCCCAGGTAGGCTATGGAAAGGTCTCGGCAAAATCCATCATCAATAACTTCACGACCGAGCCCGTCAAGGACAAGGATGAATCCATCCTCGATAAACTCAAAAAGAAGTTCAGCAAATCCTCTTCCGCCGGGGTTTCCATAACAGGCGTGGAAGACGTGATGGTCCGGTTTTCGAAATGCTGCAATCCCCTGCCCGGCGACGAAGTGATCGGCTACATAACGCGGGGAAGGGGGTTGAGCGTCCATACCGCTAACTGCCCCATGGTGAAAGGCATAGACCCGGAAAGACTCATCGAAGTAAACTGGAACATCAAGGGCAAGGAGACATATCCCGTTCACATTCGCGTCATCTGCAAGGATAAGAAGGGCCTGCTCGCGGAAGTCAGCAACGCGATCTCCTCGATTGACGTGAATATAGGGTATGCGACCGTGGACGCCAACAAGCCGGACCAGAGCGCCATCTGCGATTTCCAGCTGGAGGTGCACGATGTGAAGCATCTCAACGAAGTGGTTTCCGCCCTGAAAAAGTTGAAAAGCGTTGTGACTGTCGAAAGGATCCGGGGCACATGATAAAAATAGATCCTTCGCTGTCGCCCAGGATGACATCATCCAACCATTGTCATTCGAAGAATCTATTTTTTGACAGCAGGTGCCTTTTCCGGTAAAAGGACTGCTCCATAAATACCGAAAGTGAATTAATATGAATCGAATCACCAGGCTTTTTGTCTTCATGTTATTGGTCTTATGCATTGCAGCCCCTTCATGGGCAAAAGATTCCGCCGGCAGGTACCTCGTCGTGCTTGATCCGGGTCACGGGGGGATAGACAAGGGCGTCAGGATATCCGGCGACGTCACCGAGAGCGACATCACCCTTGCGATGGCCCAGTTCATCAGGGAAGACCTCGAAAAAGCGGGTATTGCCGTTAAACTGACCAGGACGGGCGATGGAGCTTCGCTGGCAGACAGGATAAAGATTGCCAACGCGGGCGGCACCGATCTCTTCCTCGGCATCCACGTGAATGCTGGATTCGGTAAAGAGTCCGCCGGGTACGAGCTGTATTTCCCCGGTTTCAGCTCGCCGCCGGGTTCCGAAAATGATTCCAGGGACATCGTGAAAGACATGGTCAAGACCCAGAACCTCAACGAGAGCGTGCGGCTCGCCCGCATAGTCCAGAAAAACCTCGAACCGGTGCTCCCCAGGAAGGACAGGGGCCTGCGAGAAGCGCCGGTAAGGATCCAGCCCGGGATCCCCGCGCTCGCCATCGAACTCGGTTTTGCCTCGAATCCCGGTGAAAAGAAACAGATCACGTCAAGAGACGTTCAGAAGAAAATTGCCTCAGCCCTGGCCAAGAGCATCCAGGAATTCAAGTCGACAGGAAATAAAAATGCGCCATAACGGAAGGGCCTGGGACGAGCTCAGGGAAATCAGGCTCACGAAGGATTATCTGAAATTTGCGAAGGGCTCCGTCCTCGCGGAGATGGGGAACACCCGGGTCATATGCTCGGCCAGCGTGGAGGACACCGTCCCGCCGTTTTTGAGAGGGCAGGGCAAAGGCTGGCTCACGGCGGAATACTCCATGCTCCCCGCGTCCACGCACACCCGCAGCGCCCGGGAATCGAGCCGGGGCAAGGTGGGCGGCAGGACGCACGAGATACAGCGCCTCATCGGCAGGTCGCTGCGCGCCGTCACCGGACTGGAGGCCCTCGGCGAGAGGACGATTTATATAGACTGCGACGTCATCCAGGCGGACGGGGGCACGCGGACGGCATCGATAACGGGCGGCTTCATTGCGCTCGTTGAGGCCCTGCGCAAATTGAAAGCAGAGGGACTGATCGACAAACTGCCCGTCACGGACTTTGTTTCGGCCATAAGCGTCGGCGTCGTCAACGGCCGGGAATTGCTCGACCTTGATTACGAGGAAGACTCCCATGCGGAAGTGGACATGAATTATGTCATGACAGGCTCGGGGCTCTTCATAGAGGTGCAGGGCACCGCCGAAGGCAAGCCATTTTCCCGGGAACTGCTGGAGAGGATGATGGGCCTTGCCTCAACCGGGATCGCGGAGATCACCCGCAGGCAGAAAGAAATCGTGGGAGAGCTGCGCTGAAAAGAATAATTTTCGCCTCCCGCAACCGGGGAAAGATCGAAGAGATAAGGGCAATGCTGGAAGGGTCGGGGATTGAGCTCAAGTCCCTGCTCGATTATCCCGGCATTCCCGAAGTGGTTGAAGACGGTTCATCGTTTTTCGAAAACGCCCTGAAAAAAGCGAAGACCGTTTCCGAGTACACCGGGGAGGCCGCACTTGCGGACGATTCGGGACTTGAGATAGACTGCCTTCAGGGCAGGCCCGGCATTTACTCCGCGCGCTACTCGGGAGAGGACGCGACGGACGAAAAGAACAACGCCAAGGTATTGTCGGAACTGGATGGCGTGTCCTGGGAGGAAAGGACGGCTGCTTTCCGCTGCGTCCTGGTAATGTATATCCCTGGGTCTGATTACAAGGCCTTCGAAGGGAAGTGGCAGGGCAGGGTGGGATTCGAGCCGCGGGGTACCATGGGCTTCGGCTATGACCCGATCTTCGTGGACACCACTCTCGGGAAAACAGCCGCCGAACTGCCTCCCGAGATAAAGAACCGCGTCAGCCACCGCGCGCAGGCATTCAGGAAGTTTAAGGAAAGCCTGACGGAATTGCCGTAACGGTTGGCGGTCGCCCAAAGTAAAAAACACTTGCAAAGTTCCTCCCATCATGAAAAAAGGAACGCTCATTTTGTCGGGGCATAGCGCAGTCTGGTAGCGCACCTGTTTTGGGAGCTGGGAGTCGCAGGTTCAAATCCTGCTGCCCCGACCATACTAATATCACGGGGTTATGTATTTTTTGATTAAGCCTTTTTTATTG
>JBDKTK010000223.1:0-20470 GCA_039680225.1 Syntrophaceae bacterium | reverse complement strand
CTGCTCTATTTCCGGCGTGTGCCTGTGTTTCAGGATATTATAGGGTCTAAACCCTTCATTGACTTCGCAAAAAAGCGATCCTGTTTTCGGCTCCCGGCCGGCGCCGCTCACACCCGATTTCGAATCGGCGATAATTGATGCAGGATCTACGAGGCCGCTCTTGAGGGCGGGGGCGAGTCCCAGGATAATGCTTGTCGGGTAGCAACCGGGATTAGCAACTAGCTGAGCAGTATTCAGCTTGACCCTGTAAAGTTCAGGCAGCCCGTAAACGGCCCTGGATAAATAATCCGCAGAAGAATGCGACCGGTACCATTTTTCATAAACGGTGAGGCTCCTGAGCCGGAAGTCGGCGCTGAGGTCGATGACCTTCTTGCCGGACTTGAGGAGTCTCGGTACGAAGTCCATGGCGACCCCGTGGGGGAGGGCTGAAAATACAACATCGCATGCCGACGCGATCTCTTCCGCCGATGCATCGATATATTTTATTTTTGTCAACCCCTCGAAACACGGAAACACGTCCGCTACGGGAAGGTCCTTGAACCTCCGTGACGTTACCGCTTTGATTTCCACATCCGGATGCCTTGAGAGGAATTTCAAAAGTTCCTGCCCGGTGTATCCGCTTGCTCCGTATATTCCTGCTTTCAGCATCTGTCCTCCACCTTCAGCAAATCTCGCGCACACAAAAAAGGAGGCATAAGCCCCCTTTTTTTCCAAATGTTCCTGTTACCTCTTTGAGAATTGGAACCGTTTGCGGGCTCCGGGTTGTCCGTATTTTTTCCTCTCCTTGATACGGGAATCTCTCGTGAGGAATCCGGCTTTTTTCAGAACAGGCCTCAGGTCGGCATCGAGTTCGACCAGGGCCTTGGAGATGCCCTGCTTGATGGCCCCAGCCTGTCCGGCGCTTCCGCCGCCGCTGACATTGATGTATAAGTCGCATTTGCCTTTTTTGCCGGTAAGCTCCAGGGGCTGCTGGATAAGTTTTTTCAAAACTTCCCTTGAAAAATAGCTGTCAACGCTCCGCTTGTTGACTATAGCCTCTCCGGTCCCTTCCTTGAGCCAAACCCTGGCGATGGAGGTCTTCCTCTTTCCCGTTGCATAGTAGGTCTTAACTGAAGCCATTTTTACTCCTGGTATTTTTTATGCGTTTTTTGCTGCTTTAGGTAACTGGGCGCTGTGGGGATGTTCGCTTCCCGCATAGATTTTGAGCTTTTTCAGCATTGCCCTGCCCAGGGTATTTTTCGGGAGCATGCCTTTGACGGCAAAGCGCAGCACGTCTTCAGGCTTTGTCTGCAGGAGTTTGCCCGCGGATATGCCTTTTATCCCTCCCGGGTAGCCCGTGTGGTGATAGTAAATCTTGTCTTCGAGCTTCTTCCCGGTCAGTCCGATTTTCTCGGCATTGATTACAATTATGAAATCTCCCGTGTCCACATGGGGCGTATAAACAGCCTTGTTCTTGCCCCTCAGCCGGGCAGCTATATCCGCCGCCAGCCTTCCGAGGATTTTTCCTTCTGCATCTATGAGGAACCAGTTCCTCTTGATCTCGTCCTTCTTGGCCTGGTAAGTCTTCATGAGGTCTCCGCTTTGCTATAAATTAAAGGGAGAAATTATGAAATATAGGGAGTTTTGTCAAGAGAAAATTGCCTCTATGTTAAAAGCCGGGAGTGCCGACCCTCGCCACATTCCCCAATCCAAGCAAGGAGAATACCACCAGGAATCTCTTATCCGTAGTTGTATCGGAGTAGCTGACCTGGACACTCCAGCACTGCTGCCGGTATTCAATGCCATAGGTGGTTTCCAGGCTGACGCCCTCGACCTCGTTCCGCCTCAGGACATAAAGAAGGTCCAGGGATTTTGTCGCCTTCGCCCTGATCGCCAGATTGATTTCCCTGATCGCGCTTTCCACCAAAGAGCTGGTACTCGTAACGGCACCCGGCTCCGTAAGGTAGCTAAAGGTAAGAGATCCTCCTTTTGTAAACCTGTATCCGATCGAAGCCGTGTCGCCCCTTGCATCCTTTAACGTGAGGTCATGGTTGCTCCTGATCCAATCCCCCGAATTCGCATCATAAACCGCATCCGCATGATAGGACAGGTAATTGAGGGGGTATACATCGGCCTCAATCGCCACCGGCCCGAACTCGTTCAGCCCCGAATTGTCCGGGCTGTCTTCCCTTGCCCTCTTTATGTCATATGACTGGGTCAGTTTCAGGCGCAGCAGCTCATTGTATACGGGTTTCCCGTCCTTCCCGCGGGACCTTGTGGTGAGATAATTGTAAAGGGAATAGGTAAGGATATTGGCCGAATCGAAATTCGCCACATAATCGGGGCGGTCCCCCTGATCAACTGCGGCATATGTATAATTCAACTCGGGCTTTATTGAGTGCTTTATTTTTTCCACGCCTTCTCCAGGTTTGAAATTGTAAACCCTGAACACCTCCGTGCTGGCCGTGGTGCCGGCAATGACCATTTTCCTGTTGTCGCTCTTGTCGGCACTGCCTGAGCTGTCCCAGAAAGTGCCCCTTGCGCCCGTAAACGGCGTGATTTGCAGGTAGTCACCGAAACTGACGGGCCTGGATAAAATGGGGTTCAACTCGCCGAAATGGCCCTTGTCGCCGAGCTTCCTGTAGAAATAATCGTACTGGGACGACAATTCGAAATTCAACCCCGTTTTGAATACCGGCTGCCTGATTGCCGCAAGGACCAACTCCGGGTACCTCTGGAGGGTGGCATCATTGCTGTTGAACCTCAGGTCGTCCGTGTACTGGCCCAAGCCTGTGAAGTTGAAGTAACCTTCTGTCTTGACGAGCCTTGCCTTTGAGTCCAGGCTGGTCAGTGTCTGGTCCCCCCGGAAGGAAATCCTGTCAAAACGCCTGTTCGGGTTTTGCGTATAATTTTGCAGGTAATAATTGAAATCCGAGAAATCCCGGAAATAAAAGTGGTCCGAAACCTTCGCCAGGTCCGTGCGGAGGTAAGTGCCGGGGCTGAAATCGGTCTCGTGATTGAGGTAATAAGACCAGCGGTTGCGGCTTTCCTGCCAGTTCCTGCTCAGGTCGTCTACGGTTTCGCTCTCTGTCTTGTTATCCCTTATATAATCCGCGTAAGCCGTTCCAAATGTATCCTTGCTGAAGGTATACCTGTACTCCATCCCCTGCTTGTAGCCGCGCTCGACCATATACCTTTGGTAGAAGGTGGCGTCTGTGCTGTCGGATATGGCCCAAAAAAAAGGTATTTCGATATCGAAACCGTTCTTCGATGACTGGGCTATATTGGGATAAAGCAACCCGGACTGTCTCGTAGTTTTTGCGGGAAAGATGAAATACGGCAGGTAAAGTATCGGTGTGTTCCTGACCTGGAAAGACCCTCCCTTCAAGGTGCCGTATCCGTCTATCGTGACCTCCAATTCCCTGGCTTTGAGCCTCCATGCGGGAGAGTCGCCGTCGCATGTGGTGGCATTGGCGTTTTTCAGGAAATAGGTCGCATCGCCTTTTTTCTCGATCTCATCGCCTTGAAGGTAAAGATGGTTTTTGGCGAAGAACACCTTTCCGTTGTAAACAGTCCCGGTCTTCTCATCCAGGTTGAAGGAAACGATTGCGCCTTCCAGGATGTCATCATTGCTTTTCAGGTATGCATTGCCTTCGGCCAGGGCATTTCCGGTCGGCCTGTTGATTGTGATGGAATCGGCTTTGACCATGCCTCCGGTGAAGGTTATAACCACGTTCCCGCTTGCATGATATGTGTCGCTGTCTTTCTCATAGGTGAGCAGATCGGCTTCGATATTATACGGGCCCCTGACTTGCTTCTGGGCGGCGGACGAGGACGTCGCCCCGGAAAAAATAGACACGAGGATGCAAATCAGGACTGCCGCGGTCTGAGCAGGAAAGCGCATTTAATAATTACCTGTTGAGGATATCCGTTACATTATTCTTGTTTATTATCCTTGTTTATCAGCTCGCGAATATCAGCGATCAGATAGAGAGAGCCTGTCGCGCATATCAGATCCCGGGGCCCAGCCATTGAGAGGGCCATCTGAAGCGCTTCGCGCGGAGATGACCGCATAGTTACTTTCGGCGAGTCAGCCCCGAAAAGTTCCGGTTCCAACCCCCTGCCGGTATCAGGCCTTGTCAGGATAATATGGTCCGCCATTTGAAATATTTTCCGGAACATCGCCCGGTAATTCTTGTCTCTCAGGACACCCAGGATAAAAATCAGTTTCCGGTATTTGAAATTTGCGGGTATCGCCTTCAGGAGCGCTGTTATCCCTGCAGGATTGTGCGCCCCATCCGCAA
Organism: Syntrophaceae bacterium; assembly: GCA_039680225.1. Lineage (GTDB taxonomy): Bacteria > Desulfobacterota > Syntrophia > Syntrophales > UBA4778 > JBDKTK01. The sequence goes on along the minus strand of JBDKTK010000223.1, from coordinate 16,187 downwards.
TTACGAACGGGCGCTCGCGAAGGACTTCCAGCCTGCCTTCCCAACGGGTATTCTCTATGCCCCGGGAAACCTGCTCATCGCTTATCTCGGCTCCTTTTGCCCCGAGGACCTCGACCGCTGCCAGCGCCAGGGCCGCATTTTTTATTTGATGCTTCCCCAACAGAGGGGTCCTCAGACGCTGAAAATCTCTGCATATCCCTTTATAACTGAATGCGCCGCTTCCGGCATCCCGGACACGAAAATCCCTGCCAAGGACAAGCAACCGCGATTTCCTGCCGGCGCAGGTTTCCTCGATAACGTCTAAAACATCACGCTGCGCCGCACCCGTGATGCATATCCCGTTTTTCTTGATTATTCCAGCCTTTTCGCGGGCTATCTGACTCAGGCTGCTGCCCAGGTATTCCCTGTGCTCGAGCGATATGTTGGTGATAATTGAGACTTCCGGATTAACCAGATTCGTTGCATCGAGCCTGCCGCCCATCCCCACTTCCAGGACGGCAATGTCCGCTTCCTTCCGGAAAAAGTACAGGAAGGCCAGGGCCGTCGTAAATTCGAAATACGTGACTTGCTCTGTTACCCGGCCGCGCACCTCTTCGATCAACGAGGACAATTCCTTTTTTGTGATGAGAGCACTATTGATCCTGATCCTCTCCCGGAAATCGGACAAATGCGGAGATGTATAGAGCCCGACAGACAGACCAGCGCTGGACAGAATCGCGGCAAGCATTGCTGCTGTTGAACCTTTGCCGTTAGTGCCCGCAATCAGAACGGATTTGTATTTGTTCTGCGGGTCCCCGAGTCGTTTCATCAGCCCGGAAACTGCGGAGAGGCCGAGCTTGATCCCGCTTTTTTCTAGGCTTTCTAAATATTTAAGGCTGTTTAATTCTGCCATTTTTATTCCCGCAAGATTTAGGCTCGCTTATCACAGACGTATTTAAACAACAATGTTTTATGAAAAAAAAGAGCCAGAGGTATTGTCCAGTGGCTCTCAATAAAAATCTGCTCAATTAATATCGATTATTCCGGGGTGACCTTGAAAACCTCATCTCCCGGACGGACCCTGTCCGATACCTTCAAACCTATATAATCGCCCGCTACAGCCTTTTCGACTTTCTGGTTGTTAACTTCCATTGAGTCGATCTTGACTTCGAAATCGGTTGTAAACCCGGTGAACTTAACCGTATCGCCGACATTGAGCTCTCCGGAAATTACCTTCACCGCCGCAACGCTGGGTTTCGCAAAGAACTTTACGACTTCCCCTACTTTCTCTTCCGCCATGCTGTTTCTCCTTCCCGTTCCTTGTTCAGAACCAGTTATTGATTGATTTTATTTAAAAAATCATTAACCCCTGTCAAAAAGGTAGTGTTTCTAACGATATAAAGCCATTTCAAAAAAAAATGCAAGCGGAAAGACTAACCCCGGAAATGACAAAGGCGGCTCATGGCCGCCTTTGTTGAAGCTATTTTATTCTGTTTTCTCTTTCTTCGGCCTTCCTTTTTTCTTGGCCTTGGGCTTTTCCTCCGGCTTGGCAACAAGCTCAACCACCGAAATCGGGGCGTTATCGCCATGACGGTTTCCGATCTTAACTGATCTCGTATATCCGCCCTGCCGGTCCTGGAACCGCGGAGAGATTTCCTCGAAAAGCTTCTTCGATGCGGTCCTGTCCCGCACGACCATCGCCACCTGACGGCGCGCATGCAAATCGCCCTGCTTGCCGAGGGTGATCATCTTATCGGTAAGGCTCTTCAGCAGCTTCGCTTTCATATCCGTGGTGATGACCTTTTCCTCTTTGAGGAAAGATGTCACCATGTTTCTCATCATGGCATCGCGATGGCTGGCCGACCTGCCCAGTTTTTTACCCGCTCGTTTATGACGCATCTTAAAAAAACCCTTTCTCCAAGACTATTATGATTCGCCTGTCTCCTTAGCCTTCTCCTTATCGGATTTCGACCAGGGCGGAAAATCTATTTTCATACCAAGGCTCAGCCCCATTTCGGAGAGTATCTCTTTTATCTCGTTGAGTGATTTTCTTCCAAAATTCTTGGTTTTGAGCATTTCGGCTTCAGTTTTCTGGACAAGCTCGCCGATCAGATTGATGCCTGCATTCTTCAGGCAGTTTGCCGAACGCACGGAAAGTTCGAGTTCGTCAACACTGCGCAGCAGGTTCTCGTTTATTTTCTCTTTATCCTCTATGTCTCCCGCCTTCTCTTCTTCTTCAGCCTCTTCGAAATTGATAAAGACGTCCAACTGCTCTTTGAGGATTTTCGCTGCGTAGGCTATGGCATCTTCGGGGACTATGCTGCCGTCAGTCCAGACTTCCAGGTCGAGCCGGTCGTAATCCGTGATCTGGCCGACCCTGGCGTGCATGACCGTGTACGTCACTTTCTTTATGGGGGAGAAAATCGCATCAATATTGATTGTCCCTTCCGGCTGGTCCGGGTCCCTCTCCATCTTTGCGGGCACATAGCCTTTTCCTATTTTGACCATGAGGTCGGCCTTCAACGAGGCCCCTTTGGTCAGGGTGGCAATGTAATGATCGGGGTTGAGGACCTCTATTGCACTGTCCGTGACAATATCCCCGGCCGTGACCGCACCTTCCCTGGTACTTTCGAGGTGGATCATCTTGGGGCCTTCCCCGTGAAGCTTAAGCCTGATACCCTTGAGATTCAGGATTATGTCGGTGATGTCCTCCTTGACTCCGGAAATCGTGGAAAATTCATGGAGGACCCCGTCGAATTTAACCGATACAATGGCTGCGCCCCGTATTGATGAAAGCAGCACTCTCCTCAGGGAATTTCCGAGAGTTGTCCCGAAGCCTTTCTCCAGGGGCTGACAAGTAAAGTCGCCATAGTACCTTGAATGTGTCTTATCATCAACTTCGATGCGTTTCGGCCTGATCAGGCTGCGCCAATTCTTCTGCATGTATTCTTTCCTTTTTATTGACTACTTGGAGTAAAGCTCAACAACCAGCTGTTCCTGAATCGGCATGGTTAATTCATCCCTTGCGGGAATTCTCTTGAATGTGCCCTTGAAATTGTCCTTATCCAGTTCCAGCCATTGTGGAAGTCCACGCCGTGCAACGATATCCATGGATTCAAGTATCCTGGTAATGTTGCGGCTTTTTTCCCGGACCTGGATCTCCTCACCTGCGCCGACCAGGTAAGATGGAATGTTCACTTTCTTGCCGCTGACAAAAAAATGACCGTGAAGGACAAGCTGTCTTGCTTCAGCTCTGGAATTGGCAAAACCAAGACGGAAAACAACATTGTCAAGCCTCCTCTCCAGCATTAAAAGGAGATTGGAGCCCGTAACGCCTTTCTGTTTATCGGCTTTATGGAAATAGTTCCGGAACTGCCTTTCCAGCAGACCGAACATCCTTTTTAATTTCTGTTTCTCTCTCATCTGGACGCCGTAGTCCGAGTGCTTTCCCCTGCGGCTCTGTCCATGTTCGCCCGGCGCATAAGCCCGGCGGTCCAAAGCGCACTTCTCGGTAAAGCAGCGGTCGCCTTTCTGAAACAGTTTTATGCCTTCAGCCCGGCATAACCTGCAAAGTGATTCTCTGTATTTTGCCAAAGTTTCCTCCTAAGTAGAAATCAAACACGCCTTCTTTTCGGCGGACGGCAGCCATTATGCGGGACCGGTGTCACGTCTCTGATCAGACTTATGTTGAGACCCGTTGCCTGCAGGGACCTCAGGGCCGACTCGCGTCCGGAACCGGGACCCTTTACGTATACCTGGACCGTCCTCAATCCGTGTTCCATTGCTTTCTTAACGGCCCCTTCCGCAGCCATCTGGGCCGCGAAGGGCGTCCCTTTACGGGAGCCTTTAAACCCCTGGGATCCCGAAGACGACCAGGCGATGACGTTGCCGCTCAGGTCCGTGATCGAGACTATTGTATTATTGAAGGTGGATTGAATGTGGGCGATCCCCTCCGATATATTTTTCCGCTCTCTTTTTTTGCCCTTTTTAGCCCTGGGTGTTGCCATTCATTCCTCCGAATTACTTCTTCTTTCCGGCTATGCTTCTTCTCGGTCCCTTCCTGGTCCTGGCATTGGTATGCGTCCTCTGTCCCCTGACCGGAAGCCCTTTCCTGTGTCTCAGTCCCCTGTATGTCCCGATGTCCATAAGCCGCTTGATGGACATGGAAATATCCCTTCTCAGGTCGCCTTCAACCTTGTGGTCCTTATCTATAATATTGCGGATAGCGGTTACTTCTGCATCAACGAGCTCGTCGGTTTTCGTCTTGAAGTCGACTCCCGCCTGTTTCAATATCTCCTTGGCCTGGGACCTGCCGATGCCGTAAATATACGTAAGAGCTATTTCCATTCTTTTGTTTTTCGGTAAATCTACCCCTGCGATTCTTGCCACTTGCTACCTCCTAGCCCTGACGCTGTTTATGCTTGGGATTTTCGCAGATAACCCTTAAAACGCCGTGCCGTTTGATTACCTTGCATTTATCGCATATCTTTTTGACAGAAGACCTGACTTTCACAATAGACCTCTCTTATTTCGACCTGTATGTAATTCTTCCGCGGGTCAAATCGTAAGGGGACAATTCCACTGTCACCTTGTCTCCCGGCAGAATTTTTATAAAATGCATGCGCATCTTCCCCGATATATGGGCGAGGATGCGGTGGCCGTTCTCCAGTTCCACACGGAACATGGCATTGGGCAGAGTTTCCACCACAACGCCTTCAACTTCTATGGATTGCTCTTTCGCCACAATCACTCCGGATTACTATAATTTACTAAGTATAACCGGGCCGTTTTCCGTTACCGCGACGGAATGCTCGAAATGAGCTGAAAGTTTCCCGTCCGATGTAACAACCGTCCAGCCATCCTTCAAGACCTGCACCTGGTAAACGCCTTCGTTCACCATCGGCTCGATGGCCAGTACCATACCGGCCCTGAGCTCGACCCCGCGTCCGCGAAAACCGTAATTAGGCACCTGGGGGTCCTCGTGAAGGTTCTTCCCGATTCCATGCCCGACAAAGTCTCTCACCACGGAAAAGCCGTTGGCCTCCACATGGTCCTGGATGACGGATGAAACATCTCCCAGCCTGTTGCCGACCCTGGCTTTTTCTATTCCCAGGTACAGGGACTGCTCCGTGGTTTCCATGAGCCTGCCCGCTTCGGCTGAAACCTTTCCCACCGGTACGGTAATGGCCGCATCACCGTAATAACCGTTATAAAAAATCCCAAAATCCAGGCTGAGAATATCGCCTTCTGCTAAAGAGCGTTCCGAGGGCATGCCGTGGACGACTTCCTGGTTGACGGAAGTGCAAAGCGAAAACGGGTACCCTCTGTAACCCTTGAATGCCGGTCTGGCGCCCCTCTTGCGCGCAATCTCTTCGGCGCAACGGTCAAGATCCAGCGTCCTGACCCCGGGACTGACCATCCCCGCTATCTGTTGAATCACCTCGGCGACAATAGCATTGCTCGCCTTCATCTTTTCAATCTCCTGGGGAGACTTCAAGATGATCACTGACGTCCTCCAAACTACCGGCAAACTACCGGCCTTCAGCGTCTTCTGGCAATCCGGCCCTTTTTCATAAAGCCTTCATATTGCCTGGTCAGCAGGTGAGCCTCTATCTGCCCGGCCGTATCAAGAGCAACACCCACGACTATCAGGAGCGCGGTGCCGCCGAAATAAAACGGCACATTGAAGTAACTGATCAGGATGCTCGGCAAAACGCAGACGAGCGAAACATAAACCGCACCGCTGAAGGTCAATCGCGTCAGAACACTGTCTATATATTCGGCAGTCTTCTTTCCCGGGCGGATCCCCGGAACATAACCGCCGTATTTTTTCATATTATCAGCCACATCGACCGGATTGAATGTCACTGCCGTATAAAAATAACAGAAGAAAACAATGAACGCCACATACAGCGACTCATACAGAAATGCGCCCGGCTGCAGCCAGTTCGCGACAACTTTCATCCACGGATGGGGGACGAAGTTGGCGATTGTCGCCGGGAACATTATGATCGATGAAGCGAATATGGGCGGGATGACACCCGCAGTGTTCACTTTCAGCGGCAGATGCGTTGTCTGCCCGCCGTATACCCTCCTGCCTACAACCCTTTTCGCATACTGGACCGGTATTCTCCTCTGGCCGCTCTCGACGAAAACTATAACCCCGACTACCCCCACCATAACAACAGTCAGAAAGAGGATCAGAATTATGCCGAGTTCGCCGGTTGACAACAGCCTGTAAGTATTGGCCACGGCCGCCGGGCCCCGGCAGACAATGCCGGCAAAAATTATCAGCGATATCCCGTTACCAATGCCTCTTTCAGTTATCTGCTCGCCCAGCCACATAATGAAAGCCGTGCCGGCCGTAAGCGTAATAACCGTCATCAGGCGGAATGCCCATCCCGGCTGGATAACTATGGAGATCCCCGAGGGACCGGTCATGCTTTCCAGGCCGATGGCGATACCCAGGCCCTGAATGAGGCTGAGGACTACCGTACCGTATCTTGTGTACTGCGTTATCTTGCGCCGTCCCGCTTCCCCTTCCTTGGAGAGCTTCTCCAGGTGCGGAATAACAACCGTGAGCAGCTGGAGGATGATTGATGCGCTGATGTAAGGCATAATGCCTAGGGCAAAAACAGAAAGATTGCTCAGCGCCCCTCCGGAAAACAGGTCAAAAAGCCCCAGCAGGGACCCTCTCGCCTGCTCGAAGAAAGCAGCCAGCGCCCTGGCGTCAATACCCGGCGTCGGGACGTGCGTCCCCACCCTGTAAACCGCAAGGAGAAGAAAGGTTATAAATATCCTCTTCTGCAGTTCCGGTATTTTCGATATATTTTTAAAACCGCCCAGCAAATCAGATAACCTCTACCGTTCCGCCGGCAGTCTCGATCTTCTCTTTGGCGGCGCGGCTGACCATGTTGACTTTTATATTTACCGGAAACTCAATGCTTCCCTTGGCAAGCAATTTTACGCCGTCCAGGGTCTTCTTCAGAATGCCTTTTTCCAAAAGGGCCGCTGTGTCTATAACAGAGCCTTTTTCAAACACCTTCAGCTGGCCTAAATTGACAATTGCGTATTCCTTGCGGAAAAAATTCCTGAAACCCCTTTTGGGGAGCCGCCTCGACAGCGGCATCTGGCCGCCTTCGAAACCCGGTTTGTTCTTGCCTTTTCCGGCCCTGGCCTTCTGACCCTTGTGGCCCATGGTTGATGTTCCGCCATGACCCGAGCCTTCTCCCCTGCCGATCCTCTTCACCTTTTTCCGGGCGCCTTCGGGCGGTTTCAAACTATCCAATCTCATCATATTACCTTTACCCTTCAAACTCTTCCATGGTAACAAGATGGCTCAGTTTTTTCACCATCCCGCGAATTTCCGGAGTGTCCTGCAGGACAACGGTCTTGTTCATCTTGCCCAAGCCGAGACCCTTCAGAATCAACCTCTGCTTTTCAGGCCTCCCTATATAACTTCTGATTTGTTTTATCTTCAGCTGCTTTGACACGGCAATTCCCCCTTAGGCTTCGCTTGTTTCTTTTCCCCTGGAGAGGTCCTGGGGACTTTTCAACTTGTTCAGCCCTTCAAGAGTAGCTTTTACAAGATTGTGCGGATTATGGGAGCCGAGGCATTTTGTAAGAATATTGCGAACGCCGGCGACTTCCAGTATGGCCCTGACGGCCCCTCCGGCAATCAATCCCGTTCCTGCGGATGCCGGTTTCAGGAGGACCCGGCCTGCCCCGAATACGCCGATAATCTCATGGGGAATAGTGCCGTCGATCAAAGATACTTTCTTGAGGCTCTTTTTTGCCTTTTCTGTCCCTTTGCGGATAGCCTCAGAAACCTCGTTGGCCTTTCCCAATCCGGCCCCTACCGAACCGTTGCCGTCTCCAACGACAACAACCGCACTGAAACGGAATCTCCGTCCGCCTTTTACAACCTTGGCCGTCCTCTTGATTGTGATCACACGATCAAGAAATTCGGTCTCTTCCATGAATCCTCTTTCCATTTAATCACCTGTATTAAAATTGCAGTCCCGATTCGCGGGCCGCATCGGCGAGGGCCTTAACACGCCCATGATAAAGGAATCTCCCCCGGTCGAAAATTACCTTGGTTATCCCCTTTTCCAACAGCCTGGTTGCGATCAGCTTTCCCACTTCCTTGGCCGCATCTGTCTTCTTTTTCCCTTTCAGGGTATCTTCCAATCCGGCATTCAGGGTCGAGGCCTCTGCAAGGGTCACGCCCTTATCGTCTGCGATAGCCTGAACATAGATATGGCTGGAGCTTCTGAAGACGGAGAGCCTGGGCCTTTCCTGCGTTCCGAATATCTTGCCCCGGACTCTCTTTTTCCTTTTATTCCGGATCTCTTCTATTTTTCTTTTTGTCTCGAGCAATTTATCTACCTCAACTAGCTTGCCTTCGCATTAAGCTCCGGCTGATTTACCGACCTTTCTCCTGACCCTTTCGGTCGCGTAGCGGATCCCTTTGCCTTTATAGGGCTCCGGTTTCTTCAAGCCGCGTATATCGGCCGCAACCATTCCCACCTGCTCCTTGTTGATCCCGGACACGGATAACGATACCTGCTTTTCGATCTTTATCGAAATTCCCTCCGGCAATGCATACTGCAGGGGCGTTGAAAAACCGACGAAAAGCTTTAAGACCTTGCCGTCCGATTCAGCCCTGTAGCCGACCCCGGAAATCTCCAGCTGTTTCTGGAAACCGATGCTTACACCCGTTATCATGTTGGCAATCAGGGTCCTGGTCAGCCCGAAAAGCGACCTGGCCTGCCTGTTGGTGGAAAGTATATTGACCGCAACTTCATCGGAATTTACGGAAACGCCGACTTCCCGCGGAATTTCCCTCTTCAGGGTGCCCTTGGGGCCTTCAACGGTTATGGACGAATTCTCCTGGCGGACTTTCACTCCGCTGGGAATCTTTATTGGTTTTTTGCCGATTCTAGACATTGTAAATATTCTCCTGAGCTTACCAGACCTTGCAAAGGATTTCACCGCCGGAGTGCATCTCCCGGGCTTCCTTGTCCGTGACGATCCCCTTTGAGGTTGAGAGTATTGCCACCCCGTAGCCGTTGAGGACCTTGGGAACTTTGTCCGTTCCCACGTATATCCTCCTGCCGGGCTTGCTGACCCGTTCGATCCCGGAAATAACGCCCTCTTTGGCATCCGTAAATTTCAGGTATACCCTCAGCAGGCCCTTGTTGTTTTCCCTTTTTACATTGAAGCCGCTGATGTAGCCTGTTTTTTTCAATACCTTGGCAATATTGAAATTCACTTTCGAAAGAAGGACGTCAACGCTTTTCATCTTGGCTTGATTCGCGTTGCGTATTCTCGTCAGCATATCTGCGATTGGATCCGTCATTCCCATAAAAATTACTCCTCAGTTTTCTTACCAGCTGGCCTTGATCACGCCGGGAAGCTCTCCCTTGAGGGCCAGCTTCCTTAAACAGATGCGGCACATGTCGAATTTTCTATAATAGGCGCGCGGCCTGCCGCAAATCGGGCACCTGTTGTAATCACGCACCCCAAATTTTTTGTCCCTTTTCGCCTTCGCAATTAAGGATTTCTTTGCCAAATCTAATTCCTCCGGATCTTATACTCTTAATTCCTGAACGGCACGCCCATGCGTTTCAGCAACGCCCTGGCTTCCTCATCGGTTCTTGCCGAAGTTACAATTGTTATATTCATGCCCGTTACTTTTTCGATCTTATCGAAATCCACCTCGGGGAATATGAACTGCTCCTTGATACCCATCGAGAAATTCCCTCTTCCGTCAAATGATTTGGAGGAGATCCCCCTGAAGTCCCTGATGCGGGGAATGGCGGAGTTTACCAGCCGGTCGAAGAACTCGTACATCCTGTCCTGCCTGAGAGTCACCATGCACCCTATGGGCATGCCCTTGCGCAGTTTGAACGTCGCGATGGCTTTCTTGGCCTTGGTGACCACCGGCTTCTGGCCGACTATCATCGAGAGTTCCTGCTCCGCGTTTTCGAGTATCTTGATATTCTGGATCGCGTCGCCCAGGCCCATATTGACGATGATCTTCACCATCCTGGGTGCCTGCATCTTATTTTTATAATTGAACTCCTTGATCAACGCCGGAGCCACTTCTTTGATGTAATAATCTTTGAGTCTTGCCATTGAGCTGCTTCCCCGATTATGCCTCTATTATTTCGTTGCAATCCCTGCAGGTGCGGACTTTCTTGCCATCGTCAAGCACCTTGTGGCCGATCTTCACCGCCGAGTTGCATTTTGCGCAAAAGTACATCACGTTGGAAATATCGATTGATCCTTCTTTTTCGAGGATCCCTCCCTTTCCCTTGGCATCAGGCCGCTGGTGCTTTTTTATGAAATTGACTTTTTCGATAACGACCCGGCCACGCTTGCTCAGGATTTTCATAATTTTTCCTGTTTTGCCTTTTTCCTTGCCGGCAATGACCTTGACAGTGTCGCCTTTTTTCAAGTTTATTTTTTGCATTTTATAAATCTCCGAGACTAGATCACTTCCGGCGCCAACGAGACGATCCGCATGAATTGCTTGGCCCTCAGTTCCCGCGCGACGGGGCCGAAAATCCTTGTCCCGATCGGCTCCATCTGATTGTTTATCAAGACCGCCGAGTTATCATCAAATTTCAGATATGAGCCGTCCGGCCTTCTGACCTCTTTGACCGTCCGGACCACAACGGCTTTCATCACGTCGCCCTTCTTGACTTTCGTATTTGGAAGGGCTTCCTTGACGGATACCACAATGATATCGCCCACCGTGGCGTATTTCCTCCGGGAGCCGCCCAGGACCTTTACGCAAAAGACCTTTTTTGCCCCTGAATTATCGGCCACATTTAATACTGTCTGCATCTGGATCATAAAACTATTACCCCGCTGTCACTTTGAAGGTGACCGTCATTTTGCCTTTTCGATGATCTGGCGGACTCTCCACCTTTTGTCCTTGCTCAACGGCCGGGACTCGATTATCAAAACCTTGTCGCCGATACCACAGGCATTTTCTTCATCATGGGCCTTATACCTGTCGTGCTGCTTGACGTACTTATGGAATACCGGGTCTTTAACCGTCCTTTCCACGCGGACGACAACCGTTTTGTCCATTTTATCGCTGACGATCACACCCTGTAAGGTCTTTCTGTTTCCTCGTTCACGCATGATAATTAGACACCGGCCTCCTTTTCCCTGATAACTGTCTTGACGCGCGCCAAGTCTTTTTTTGTGCTGCCCTTCGATGCCGTGGAATCAAGCTGCCCCGTAGCATGGCGGAAGCGGAGCCGGAAAATTTCCTCCGTGAGGTTTTTCTCTTTCTGCTTCAGCTCGTCAACGCTGAGATCCCTCAATTCTTTAGCCTTCATCGGAAAACTCCCTGGTAATAAATCTTGTCGATATGGGCAGCTTGTGAGCGGCCAGTCTGAATGCTTCCTTAGCAATGTCCTTGGCCACGCCGTCCATCTCGTAAAGAACCATGCCCGGCTTTATAACCGCCACCCATCCTTCCGGGGAACCTTTTCCCTTTCCCATACGGGTTTCTGCCGGCTTCTTCGTGACGGACTTATGGGGGAACACCCTGATCCAGATCTTCCCGCCCCTTTTGACGTGGCGGGTCATCGCGATACGGGCAGATTCGATCTGCCTGGATGTTATCCATCCGCACTCCGTCGCCTGCAGTGCGAATTCACCGAAATCTATCTTGCTGCCGCGGGTTGCCACCCCGTTCATCCGGCCTTTTTGCAATTTCCTGTATTTAACCCTCTTCGGCATTAACATGATTAAAAACTCCTATATGAACCTGATCACTCGGCCTTTTCCTGGACTTTTCTCGAAGGCAGCACTTCTCCATGGAATATAAGCACCTTGATGCCTATCAAGCCGTAAGTAGTTGCTGCTTCCGCAAAGCCGTAGTCGATATCGGCCCGCAGCGTGTGCAGCGGTACGCGGCCTTCCCTGTACCATTCCATCCTGGCCATTTCAGCGCCTCCCAGCCGGCCCGAGCAGGTGATCCTGATGCCCTTGGCGCCGAATTTGAGGGCGGATGTAACCGATTTTTTCATGGCGCGGCGGAAAGAAACCCTTCTTTCAAGCTGAAGGGCCACATTTTCTGCCGTAAGCTGGGCGTCTGTTTCCGGCTTGCGAACTTCCAGTATGTTTATAATCGCCTCTCCCGAGGTCATGGACTCCAGCTCTTTTTTAAGCTTCTCTATCTCAACGCCTTTTTTGCCGATGATGACTCCGGGGCGGGCGGCATATATATTTACTTTCGCCTTGTCGGCAGCCCTCTCGATACCGATGCTCGAGATGCCTGCATGATAAAATTTCTTTTTCAGGAACTGCCTGACCTTCAAGTCCTCATGGAGCAACTGGCTGTAATTTTTTTCTGAGAACCACTGGGACGTCCAGGTTTTTACTCCCGCTAACCTGAACCCTATCGGATGAACCTTTTGTCCCAAATTACACCTCCTTAAAAATAGCTGACTACTTTTCGTCCAGCACGACTGTTATATGACTGGTTCTTTTCTTTATCCCCGCAACCCTGCCCTGCGCGCGGGCTCTCCACCTTTTGAGCGACGGACCCTGACTTACGTAAATCTCCTTCACAAAGAGGATCTTCTCGTCAATATTCGGATTCTGGGTGGCGTTGGCGAGGGCCGACTTAAGGACTTTCCCAACCAAGATGGCTGCCTTCTTGGGGGTGAAGGTAAGCACCCTTTGAGCCTCTTCAACCTTCTTGCCTCTCACCAGGTCGACAACAAGTCTTGCCTTCTGGGGAGAGATCCGGACAAATTTTGCAACTGATTTCGCTTCCATATTAACTCCGCTGTAAGGACAGCCTTATTTTCTGACTTTAGTTTTTCTATCGCCCGAATGGCTGAAAAAAGTCCGGGTCGATGCAAATTCGCCTAACTTGTGGCCGACCATGTTTTCGGTGACAAAAACCGGGATGAATTTCTTTCCGTTATGGACGGCAAATGTAAACCCGATCAGTTCCGGGGTTATCGTCGAACGGCGCGACCAGGTTTTGATTACATTCTTGTCTCCGGACGCCTGGGCCCGTCTTATCTTCTCGATGAGAGATTCTTCGACATAGGGACCTTTTTTTATTGAACGTGCCACCTGTTACCCTCTCTTCTTAATAATATACTTATCGGTGTTTTTGTTCCTTCTCGTCTTGTATCCTTTGGTCGGGATTCCCCAGGGGGTGACAGGATGCCTGCCGCCGGAGGTTTTTCCCTCTCCACCACCCATAGGATGGTCTACCGGGTTCATTACGACACCACGTACTTTGGGCCTGCGGCCAATCCACCTTGTCCTGCCGGCTTTGCCGACGCTTATATTCTCATGGTCGACATTGCCTACCTGGCCAAGAGTCGCCCTGCACTCCAGGAGGACTTTCCTGACCTCTCCCGAAGGGAGCCTGATCTGGGCATACCCGCCTTCTTTAGCCATGAGCTGGCCGTAAGAGCCGGCGCTGCGAATTATCTGTCCGCCCTTCCCAATTTTCAATTCGACATTGTGAACAAAGGATCCCAGGGGGATATTCTTCAGGGGCATGGAGTTCCCGGGCTTCACGTCTGTGCGCTCGCCGCTGACAAGCATGTCTCCAACTGCAACCCCTACCGGAGCCAGGATGTATCTCTTTTCGCCGTCACTATAATTAAGGAGGGCAATCCTGGCCGAGCGATTGGGATCGTATTCTATTGTTGCTACCTTGGCGGGCACATCCAGCTTTTCGCGGCGGAAATCGATTACCCTGAATTTCCTTTTATGGCCGCCGCCGATATGCCTGCTGGTGATCCTTCCGTAAACGTTCCGGCCTCCCCGCTTTTTCAAGGGGGCCAAAAGAGACTTCTCGGGAGTATCGGAAGTAATTTCTTCGTGAGTAGACCCTGTCTGGAATCTTCTGCCCGGCGAAGTCGGTTTATATTTTCTAATAGCCATCTCTGGGGATCCTCTTCACTTAAACCTTTTCGAACATTTCAATCGTGTTCCCTTCGGCAAGGGTGACAACGGCCTTTTTCCAGTCGTTCTTCTGTCCGACGATCTTGCCCATTCTCTTTTTCTTGCCGGCCATATTCATCGTCCTGACATCGACCACTTTGACTTTGAATATCTTTTCGACGGCGTTGCCGATTTCGATCTTATTGGCCCTTCTGTCCACTTCGAAGATGTATTTGTTCCCTTCATCCCTGGCAGTAGTGCTCTTCTCTGTGACCAAAGGCCTCTTTATAATTGAATGCAGTTCCATTATGACAACAAAGCCCCTTCAATATTTTTAACCGAGGGTTCCATGAGAATCAGGTACTCGTACCTCATCAGGTCGTAGACATTGATTCCCTCTGATCTCATCATTTTAATGCTCTGGATATTCCGCGAGGATTTCTCCAGCTTGTCATTTGAGCCGTCCAGAACAAATAGAACGCTTTTCAGGTCGAACCTGTCGAGGACCTCTTTAAATTTCCTGGTCTTGATCTCTTCCATGGGGAAATCGTTCAGAACAATGATCTTCTGGTCGCGGCATTTCAGGCTGAGCGCGGACTTAAGGGCCGCCCTGCGGACTTTCTTCGGAACGGAGAACGAATAATCACGGGGGTGAGGGCCGAAAACAATTCCGCCGCCCCTCCAAATGGGGGACCTTGTCGATCCGGACCTTGCCCGGCCTGTGCCTTTTTGCCTCCAGGGCTTCTTGCCGCCGCCGCTCACAAAGCTGCGCTCTTTCGTAGATGCCGTGCCCTGCCGCTTGGCGGCCATCTGCATCCGTACGACCTCGTAAATGGCGGATTCGTTCACTTCCACTCCAAAAACGGAATCGTTGAGCTCAACCTCGGATACCTTGTTCTTTTCAATATCGTATATGTCTAAAACCGGCATTGCTTGCTCCAGTCACTACTTGGCTTTTTTTATGCTTTCCCTGATCAGGACCATGCCGTTATTGCTGCCAGGCACTGCCCCTTTCACCAGGATGATATTCATTTCCGGCCTGATTCCCAGGACGGTAAGGTTCTGGATCGTTACGCGATGGTCGCCCAGATGTCCCGGAAGCTTTCTCCCTTTGAGGACCCTGGAGGGGTCGGCGCTGGCGCCGATCGAGCCGGGAGCCCGGTGGAACATCGAGCCATGTGTGGCCCTGCCGCCCCCGAAACCATGCCGTTTCACGACACCGGCGAAACCTCTTCCCTTGCTCGTTCCGGTTATATCGACATAATCGCCGACCTCGAAAAGATCCGCGGTCAGCTCGGAGCCGAGCTCATACTCGTCGGAGGATTCGACCCTGAATTCCTTCAGGAACCTGAACAGCCCCTTATCAGCTTTTTTATAATGCCCCTGCAGAGGCTTGGTCACATTCTTGGGCCTTTTCCGCCCGAAGCCGACCTGAATCGCCTCGTACCCGTCTTTGCCGGCGCTCTTTTTCTGAATGACAACACAGGGGCCGACTTCGATTACCGTTACCGGTATCGCCCCCTCCTCCGAAAAGACTTGTGTCATTCCAAGCTTTTTTCCTATCAGTCCCTTTTTCATTTATCCATTCCGCCGTATTCAAAAAACAGGAGATGAATCGATTATTCATCTCCCATTTTTTCCAAATTACAACTTTATCTCGACATCCACTCCGGCCGAGAGATCGAGCTTCATGAGCGCGTCGACAGTCGACTGCGTCGGCTCGATGATATCGATGAGACGCTTGTGCGTGCGCATTTCGAATTGCTCTCTCGACTTCTTATCAACGTGGGGCGACCTGTTCACGGTATAGCGGTTTATCTCGGTCGGAAGGGGAATGGGGCCCGCCACGCGCGCTCCGGTCCTCTTGGCCGTGTCCACTATGTCTTCCGCGGACCTGTCCAGCAGTTTATAATCGTAAGCTTTAAGTCGGATTCTGATTTTTTGATTTTCCATAATAACCGTTCTGGAATTCCTTATTCTATAATCTGGCTGACAACGCCCGCGCCGACAGTCTTGCCGCCTTCACGGATAGCGAACCTGAGCTGCTCTTCCATGGCGATCGGGGTGATCAATTGAACCAGTAACTCTACATTATCGCCGGGCATAACCATTTCGATGCCTTCGGGAAGCTGCGATACTCCCGTAACGTCCGTTGTCCGGAAATAGAACTGGGGACGGTATCCCGTGAAGAACGGGGTATGCCTGCCGCCCTCTTCCTTGGTCAGGACGTAAACCTGGGCCTTGAATTTTGTGTGCGGGGTGATGGAGCC
>JBDKTK010000222.1:0-5594 GCA_039680225.1 Syntrophaceae bacterium | reverse complement strand
ATGTGCCAGGTTTCATCATTCATTTCCATGCGGACGAGGATGTATCCGGGGAAGAATTTCCTTTTCGAGGTCTTTTTCTCGCCTTTGACAAGCTCCACGATGTCTTCCTCGGGGATAAGGATCTCGCCGAAACAGTCCTTCATCCCGGAAGTCTCGATCCTCTCCTGAAGCGAGCGCTTGACCTTCCCTTCAAATCCCGAATACGTGTGTACTACATACCATTTCAAAGCCATATCTTATCCCAGAACCAGCCTGATAAGTCTCGTCAGACCGAAATCAACGATGCCGAGAAAGATGGAGACAATCACGGTGACTACAATGACGACCGATGTGGAAGCCATGGCCATTTTGAAGGTAGGCCACGTAACTTTCCTGAGTTCAGCCCGCACTTCCCGGAGGAACTGTTTTATCTTTGCTGCAAGGTCTTTTATTTTGTCCATGATATCCCGTTAAAAAATTGGCAGGCCAGGAGGGATTCGAACCCCCAGCATCCGGATTTGGAGTCCGGCGCTCTATCCGTTAGAGCTACTGGCCTGTTCTTAATTATTTTGTCTCCCGGTGAATTGTGTGACTGCGGCAGAATTTGCAGTACTTCTTCAATTCCAGCCTGTCCTGCATGGTTCTCTTGTTCTTGGTTTTGGAATAGTTTCTCTGCTTGCAACCGGTGCACGCCAAGATTATGATATTGCGCATAAAAGACCTGCTTTCAGATGGAGCCCACGACCAGGATTGAACTGGTGACCTCATCCTTACCAAGGATGTGCTCTACCGACTGAGCTACGTGGGCCTGATTCCCTCGTAATTATATCCGGATTCCCCGGCTTTAATACCCGCTCTTATTCTGGAGCGGGAAACGGGATTCGAACCCGCGACCCTCAGCTTGGAAGGCTGACGCTCTAGCCCCTGAGCTACTCCCGCTCACAAATAAATGGTGGAGGGGGGAGGATTCGAACCTCCGTAGGCTTCGCCGGCAGAGTTACAGTCTGCTCCCTTTGGCCACTCGGGTACCCCTCCATTGAACTGAATTCAATGGAGCTGGCGATGGGACTCGAACCCGCAACCGGCTGATTACAAATCAGCTGCTCTACCTGTTGAGCTACGCCAGCAAACTCCCGATAAATCATGCAAATCCTCCCGGGCGGGAATATACCAATCGGGCAAATGTCCGCCTTCGAGAGGAAATCGAAATGCAGAGTTTATTGGCAAAAGTTATTTATGTCAAGAATTATTTGGGGGGAGAACCGAAAACATCTGCTGAAAAGATGTAAATTTTTGTCCCTTTTTCCTTCCAGCTGTTTGAAGGCAGACCGGCCTTTCGGCAAGTCTCGTCCAGGAACTTGATGCGATCCCAGCCCCACTCGGTTGCCACCTGGGGCAGCAGCAGGCCGCAGCAATGTTGCCGTTCAATAAACAACCCATGCACGCCTATTTCTATCTCGTTGATATCATGTATTTCTTTGAGAGGGGTAAGCACGGAAATCTCTATATCGAGGTCCTTAAGCTCTTCTGCCGAAAGCGGGGGAAATCTTGGGTCGTTGAAGGCCGCGGCGCGGGCCATCTCCTCGATCGTGCCCAGGAGGGGCTTCCTCCCCTCGATACATCCGATGCAGCCCCTCAACATGCCCCTGCGGTGGAGGGAGACAAAGGCGCCTCGTTTTTCCTTCAGGACAGGCGAGTCAGGTGTTTCCGGGGCCGGTTCCTTTTTTCCCAGGAGTCTTTTTTCCAGAGTGATCCTGGCAAGCTGCAGAAGACTTTGTTTTTCCTCTTCGGTCAGACCTGATGAGGTCCCTATCAGCCCTTTTCTTTCCTTTTTCTCCATTACGGGTCACATCCCCCTTGCAAAAGCCGCCGAAACATATCCGACCACACCCGAGCGGTCGCCGGAAACATCGCCGGAATTGGCATATTTCAATACCGTGCCGGTATTCGCATTGAGGCTTTTGGCCACCATGATCGCCACCGCAATAGGGCCCCCTCCGCATGCCTCGGCCCTGCCGCTTTCCAGGTCATCAAGGAGGCCGTCGGCATCCATGCGCTCGATCCTTTCCAGGACAACCCTGTCTATTTTAACCGCACTGTCGTACGGGCGGTAATGTGAGAGGTCCGAGCTTGCCACCAGAAGAGTTTTTCCGTCCGATACTGCAGGATTAATCGCATTGACCACTGCCTCACATGTCGCCCTGGACTGGTCCCCCATGAGGACCGGCACAAATCTGAATTCACCCAGCACAACCTGGAGAAAAGGCAATTGTATCTCGATCGAGTGCTCCTGGGCGTGGGCGTCCGGCATCGACCTGATCATCGCAGAATATCCGGCCATCCCGGCCGAAAGGCCTGCATCGCTTTCCACAATGCCGAGGGGGGTCTCGAAACCGCCCTCTCCGTAAACCGCCGCGCCCCGGAAGTACGCCCGGTGGCTCGGGCCGACGATTATGACCCTCTCGAATTCCCCTTTTCTCAGGACCTTGTACCCGAATGCCGCAACCGGGCCCGAATATACATACCCCGCGTGGGGGGAAACCAGTGCGGCCGTCTTCCCCTCCATGTGCGGAGGTTCGGCCCGGTCCAGATATTTCTGTATCTCCCTCCGAAGCGTGCCTGCATTGCCCGGATACCACGAACCCGCTATTACCGATTTCCGGATATTTCCAGCCATGAACTATTGAAAACTCCCGGCCGGAAAAAGTCAATTGAAAAAGGGCCGTCCGCACTTGACCGGCACAATCGCGCACCATGCAAATACCTGCAAAATCCATCATCTTCCCGCCTGTCCCAGGTTAAATACTAATTGACTAAATACCCCCCTCAGGATTATCATTTCTTGATCAAAAAAGACGATCTCGGAGGTCCACAAATGGGAATCAGGGTAGCTATAAATGGATTTGGAAGAGTGGGCAGATATATAATAAGGACCTGTCTTGGCTGCAACGACCTGGACATTGTTGCGGTCAACTCCAGGGCTAAGACAGACATTCTTGCCCATTTGCTGAAATACGATTCGGTCCACGGCAAAATTGAGACGGATGTATCCTGCAACAGTGAATGCATTATAGTAAACGGAAAAGAAATCAAAGTAACAAACGTAACCAATAGTGTAGCCGAACTCCCCTGGAAGGACCTGGGCGTAGATATCGTCCTCGAGTCCACGGGCAAATTCCGGAAGAGGGACCAGGTCGTCCAGCACCTTACCGCCGGGGCGAAGAAGGTCATAATCGCCGCTCCCGGAAAGGGGGTCGACGCCACGATCTGCCTCGGGGTGAACGAGCACACGTACGATCCTGCCAGGCACCACATCATATCAAACGCCTCGTGCACCACGAATTGCCTGGCCCCCGTTGTTAAAGTGCTCCACGACAACTTCGGGATCAAAAGGGGCCTGATGACGACTGTCCACTCCTATACAATGGACCAGAGACTGCTTGACGGCTCTCACAGCGACTTGAGAAGGGCCCGGGCTGCGGCCATGTCCATCGTGCCGACATCTACGGGAGCGGCCAAAGCCGTAACCGAGGTGATTCCGGATCTGAAAGGGAAACTTGACGGCCTTGCCCTGCGCGTCCCCACCCCCAACGTATCGCTTGTGGATTTCGTCGCCGAGTTAGGCCGCAATGTGACAATAGATGAGGTCAACAATGCCGTAAAAGCAGCCGCCCAATCCAGCCTCAAAGGCATTTTGGACTACTGCGAGGAAGAACTTGTCTCGATTGATTTCACCAGCAGCCCCTATTCGGCTATTTTTGACGCGCCCCTGACCAAGGTCCTGGACGGCAACTTCGTCAAGGTGTTCGCCTGGTACGACAATGAAAGCGGGTACTCCTGCAGGATGAGAGACCTCGCCGTGTTTATCGGGAAGAAACTGGGGGCCTGAAATGCCGCGAGCCCTGATCGCGGGCAACTGGAAAATGCACAAGACCGTTGCGGAAACGGTTGATTTCGTGCGTGGCCTTAAACAGCGCCTTTCAGGCGTGAGCGACCGCGATGTGCTGGTCGCGCCCCCTTTTACTTCGCTGCATGCAGCGGTTATGGAGGCGCGCGGGTCGTCAATCGGCATTGCAGCCCAGAATATGCATTGGGAGGCAAAGGGAGCTTATACCGGCGAAATATCGGCGGGCATGCTGACAGACGCAGGTTGCACCCATGTGATTATCGGACATTCCGAGCGCCGCAGGCTGTTTGGAGAGACCGACGATCAAATCAACCTCAAGATAATGGCCGGATTGCAGGCAGGCCTGAAAATAATCTTCTGCATCGGCGAAACCCTTGAGGAGCGCGAAGCGCAGCAGACGTTCACGGTAATAAAAACGCAGTTAAATCAGGGATTGAAGAATATCCCGATGGGTGATATAAGTCGTGTTTCCGTCGCCTATGAGCCGGTATGGGCAATCGGGACGGGAAAAACGGCGACGCCCGGGCAGGCCGAAGATGCGCACGCATTTATCCGCACGGAACTCGGCCGGATGTACCCGGGGCAAAGCGCCGCTGAAACATGCATTTTATACGGGGGGAGCGTCACTCCGGAAAATATAAAAGGGCTCATGGCCGAGCCCGACGTTAACGGCGCGCTTGTGGGGGGCGCCAGCCTTGACCTGGAATCTTTTTTAAAGATAATCAGGTTCGAATTCAAACAGAGGTTTTAAAGTGCACATATTTGCAGTAATCGTACATATCCTGGTTTGTTTCCTGCTGGTCCTGATCGTCCTCCTCCAGAGGGGAAAAGGGGCGAGCATGGGAGCCGCATTCGGAGGTTCCAGCCAGACCATCTTCGGGAGCAGCGGCCCCGGCACATTCCTCGGGAAGATAACGACGGTCATCGCGCTGGTCTTCATGATCACGTCGCTGTACCTGGCTTATTTTTCTGCCAACAAAGGCGGATCGGTAATGGAATCAGCACCGGCTGCAACGGAACAGGCAGCGCCCCAACCGCAGCAGGCGCAACCGCAGGAGCAGGCCCCTCAGCCGCAGAGCGCCCCGGCGCCGGCAGCCCCGGCTGCAAAATAAAACTCAATTGACAAGATTGCCAAAAGAATTTAAGGTAATCGCCTCTTTGAAAGTGCCGAAGTGGTGGAATTTGGTAGACACGCTATCTTGAGGGGGTAGTGGGCACAACCCGTCCGGGTTCAAGTCCCGGCTTCGGCACCAAAAATATAAAAGAATAAAGGGGTTGATCGCAGGTGGTCAGCCCCTTTCTTATTTTCGCGACTCGATATTAATTCTCAGATCAACTTTTTTCATATTTGCTTTCATCACTTCATATGAGACACGCCCGATTCAGGATGAAGCAGTCCATTCTCCCCCACCACGCACAACAACTTACCGAAAAAAGACAGTTAATCAAATTCATTGACAATTATTCTGAGTAGTTATATCTGACGTTAAACATACAATTAGCAAGAAGCAGCTTGATTTCTCACGGGGTTCGTTTCCGGGAAGCAAACCTCTATTCATAATATTAACTTTTCAGTTCAGCGCTTTTGTTTACAGGAGGGGAAGCTATGAAGAGGGGTCTCTTGTTGTTTTGCATTCTTGTTCTCGTTGCGGGCTGCGGTTTCTCCACTATAGTCAACCGGGGGGAATATGTTGACGAAAAAGATCGG
>JBDKTK010000221.1:0-3386 GCA_039680225.1 Syntrophaceae bacterium | reverse complement strand
CTAAAAACGCCCCGACCACGATGGAGATGCCGGTAGATACAAATCCGACTTTCAGCGATATCCGCGAGCCCCAGATCATGCGCGACAGGATGTCCCGGCCGAGCTGGTCCGTGCCCAGCGGGTGTTTTATCGAAGGGGCCGCCAGGACATTATGCAAATCGATGGCGGTCGGCTCGTAAGGCGAAATCCAGGGCGCGAGGATGGAGACCACGAAGAGCGCCAGCACGATCACGAGCCCGCCCATGGCGAGCTTGTTCGAGGCGAAGCTCTGCGCGAAATCCGATTTGAGCGAGTCGGACCCGTTGCGGAACAGCGATTTGATTCCTATGGCAATGGCGCTCATGATATCCTTATCCTCGGGTCGGCGACTGCGTAAGAGACGTCGGCGATCAGGTTGCCGATCAGGGTCAGGACGGCCCCGATCACCAGGATCCCCATGACGACCGGGTAGTCCCGGGAGAGGACCGCCATATAGAAGAGCTGGCCCATGCCGGGGATGGCGAAAATCGTTTCAAAAATCACGCTGCCGCCGATCAGGCCGGGCACCGACAGGCCCAGGATTGTTATCACGGGGAGCAGGGCATTGCGCAGGGCGTGCTTGTAGATGACGGCGCGCTCGCTCAGGCCCTTGGCCCTGGCGGTCGTAATGTAGTCCTGCCTGATGACTTCCAGCATGTTGGCCCTCATGTAACGCGACATCCCCGCCAGCCCGCCGAACGCGGAGAGCAGGACCGGCAGCGCGAGGTGCTTGACCAGGTCGATAAACGACTTCATCGGGGACATGTATTCGTAGTTGAGCGACCTGAGGCCCGATATCGGGAACCATCCCAGCTCCACACCGAACAGGATCATCAGGAGCAGGGCGAGCCAGAAAGTGGGGATGGCAAACCCGATGAAGACGAAAAGCCCGGCCAGCTTGTCGAAAAGGGAATTTTGCTTGACGGCGGAGATCACACCTATGGGGATCGCTACAAGCAGGATGAGGGCCATCGACAGCACGTTGAGGAAAATCGTTACAGGAAGCCTTTCGAGTATTTTGTCGGCCACGGGCCGGCTGTCGGGAGAGAAAGATATCCCCAGGTCAAGCCTCACGAGCTTGTTCATCCAGATGAAATACTGCTCGTACAGCGGCTTGTCCAGGTCGTACATGGACCTGAGCCGTTCCTTCATTTCCGCCGAGGCCCGGGGGTTCATCTGGGTCTGAAGGTCGGTGGGCGTCCCCGGCGCCAGGTGGATCACGGCGAAACAGATGATGGTGATCCCGATGAACAGGGGGACCATCAAGGCAATCCTTCTTGTCAGATACTGCAGCAAACTACCTACTCCTTGGCGTATGCAAAAGCCTCAAGTCCTCTCGATTTTAGAAAGGAAGCTGAGAGCGGCCTCTCGTTTTCAACAGCGGCCTACGCAAAAATATTCGAAGCCCCTCCCTCTCATCTCGGCGGGATCGTATTGATTCCTTCCATCGAAGATTACGGGATACTTCAAGAGTTTTTTCACCCTGTCGAAATCAGGGTTCCTGAACAGATGCCATTCCGTGGCGAGCATGAGAAAATCAGCCCCGGCGAGGGCATCGTAAGCATTCTTAAAATAGCGGACACAGCCGTTCTCTCCCAGGACCTTTTTCGCCTCCTGGGCGGCTTCGGGATCATAGGCGTGGATGTTGGAGCCCTGTTCGATAAGAAATTTTATGATCCTCAAAGCGGGGGACTCCCTCACGTCATTGGTGTTCGGCTTGAAGGAAAGCCCCCAGATGGCGGCCGTCTTGCCCCGCAGGTCGCCCTCGTGGTGCCGGATGATCCGCTCCACCATCTTGCGGCACCGGTCTTCATTTACCTCGTTGACGGCCTTGAGGTTTTTCGCCTCGCACTTGAACTCTTCGGCCGTGGAGATCAGGGCCCTGATATCCTTGGGGAAGCACGACCCCCCGAAACCGATGCCGGGATAGATAAAGCTGTAGCCGATCCGGCGGTCGGACCCGATCCCCTGCCTCACCCTGGCGATATCGGCCCCCACGAGCTCGCAGATGTTCGCCATCTCGTTCATGAACGATATCCTGGCGGCCAGCATGGCATTGGCGGCGTACTTGGTCAGCTCCGCGCTCCTCACGTCCATAATGATCATTTTCTCGCGGTCCATGGCAAAGGGGGAGTATATCTCTTTCATCAGTTCCGCTGTCCTCACGTTATCCGTCCCGATAATAACCCTGTCCGGCTTCATGAAATCGTTTACCGCGTCGCCTTCTTTCAGGAACTCGGGGTTCGAGACGACATCGAATTCGATGGAAAGCCCCCGCGCCCCCAGCTGCCCTGCTACGATCTCTTTCACCTTGTCGGCCGTGCCCACCGGGACAGTCGATTTATTGATGATTATCTTGTAGCTGTCCATGCAGGCGCCGATGTCTTCCGCCACCCTCAGGACGTATTTAAGATCGGCCGCCCCGTTTTCGTCCGGAGGGGTCCCGACTGCGATGAAAATAAAGAGGGAATTCCGGACAGTTTCGGCAAGGTCCGCGGTGAACCTCAGACGCCCGTCGCCGTGGCATTTCCTCACTATCCCCTCGAGCCCGGGTTCGTAGATAGTGATCAGGCCGTTGTTGAGGCTCTCGATCTTTGCGGCATTGATATCGGTGCAGATCACGTCGTTGCCCATGTGGGCGAAACAAGCCGCCGCAACAAGACCGACATATCCCGTCCCGACAATGCCGATTCTCATCCAACCCCCCGCAAGAGGAAATATGAGCCGCTATTCAGTTTTCAAAAAGCCGGTCCCGCTGAAAGGTTATTCCAGGATTTCCAGCAGGTTTAATTTTTCGAGGTTCTCTATGGTCTTCCAGAGGTGGATTTCATTGTGAGGTTCGAGCGTGATAACAGGCTTTTTATATTGTTTTAGCATTGTGAATAGGTGATGAAAAGGAAAATTGCCTTCCCCCACGGGAAGGTGGTCGTCGGTGCGGCCGAAATTGTCGTGGAGGTGAAGTTCCTTTATATAGCCTCCCATCTCGCCTATCCATTCCTCCAGGGGCGCCTCGGAAAAAACGTTAAAATGCCCCGTGTCCAGGCAAAAACCCGCCCGGGGCGAACCCAGCCCGTCCAGGAGGGTCTTTATCTGTTTCGGCCCGGCATCGTACACATTTTCCAGACACAGGTCTGCGCCGAACGATTCCGTGGCCTCCAGCACCGCGCCCCAGGTCTCTATGCTGGCCCGCAGCCATTGGTCCTCGTTGGAAACGTAATACCTCTTGTCGAAAGTGGGGTGGCCGACGATGTTCAAAGGCCTGAAGTGCCCGGCTACCTCCGCGGCCTTTTTGATACTGTCCTCGGATACTTTTCGGATCAAGGGATCAACGGCCCCGGGCCGCAGGTCCATAAACGGGCCATGGACTG
>JBDKTK010000220.1:0-3854 GCA_039680225.1 Syntrophaceae bacterium | reverse complement strand
TGGGCGATGTCGATTATCGCCTGGGCCCTTTCCCTGACGGTCCGGCCCAGAAGATAAGCAATGCCGTACTCCGTCGCTATCATGTCCAGCGATTCCCTGTTTGAGAACTGGTTGGGATAATCGGCGGCCGACAAGAGGATATTCGGCTCCCCTTTCCGGTTGCGGCTGGGCAGGGCGAAGATGCTGCGCCCGCCTTGCGAGGAGAAAGCCCCTTCAAACAATTCCTGGACGGTGCCGGGACCTGCGGTCACGTTGCCCCTGCCGGCGTGCAGCGCAACAATACCGGTCAGGTCGACTTTGCGGGCCGGCACTATCGCCATGAAATTATCATTCGTGCCGATGTTTTTAGGGCTCGCGACAACATCCAGCGGCTGGAACTCAACAAGCGGGTTCCGGTCAAGCCATCTCATCAGCTTTTCCGAGCCTATGGCATAGGAGGCGAGCGACTTGCCCCGGAAAAATTCCTTGTGCCTGTTCTATACGGCCCCGCTGTTTACCAGGTCCATGAGCGCATCCGTGAAGAAAGGTGTGTGGATCCCCAGGCCGTGCTTTCCGGAAAGCACGGCGGCCAGCGCTTCGTAAAGGGGACCGATCGAAAATGCGAGGCAACTCCCCCTGGTGATTACGGTCGAGATGTTTTCGGCTATCCTGCGGTACATATCATCAACGGGCCAGCGCGGGATGTACAACGGCGGATCGGTCGAGCGGACGAGGAAATCGAAATCATTTACATGCACCAGGGTGTCTCCCAGGGTCCAGGGGACCTTGTCGCTGATCTCCCCGACGACAATTTTCGCGTGGTCCATGGCATCGCGCGCGACGTCAAGCCCGATGCCGAGGCTCGCGTACCCGGTCTCGTGCGGTTCCGTTATCTGTACGAAAGCCACGTCGATCCGGAGCGCCCCTGATTTGAACAGCCACGGGATCCGCGAAAAACGGCTGGGCACAAGGTCGACATGCCCCTCGGTAATTGCGGAGCTTGCCACCCAGCCGGAGAAGAAAGTGCGCAGGCGGTATTTGCGGGAGTAGCGCTCGTCGAGCGGGATGGTCTCCCCCAGGCTGACAAGCTGGATCAGCTCAAGGTCCTGAAGGTTGCCTTCCCGTGAAGCCATGAGGTGTTTAACGAGCGTCCTCGGCTCCGCCATTCCCGTCCCGAGAAAGATGCTCATTCCCGGCTCGATCCTGGACAAGACCGCCTCGGGCGATACAATCTTTTCCTGCCATGGGGTCCCGGGCTTTTTCATTAGAACGCGCTCCTCAATACATCCAGCGCTTCCGAGTTGTCCAATACCGGCCGGGGATTGTAAGTGACGGCTCCATCGTACAGGCAGAGTTCCGCGGCCTTCTCAAGGTCTGATTCTGTCACACCCATTTCCGAAAGCCTCTGGGGGTGTTTAAGCCTTTTCGTGAATTCAGCCATTTGCCGGACGGCTGCTTCTGCAGCTTCAGATTCACTCATTTGACTGTCGCGGACCCCCATTGCTTCTGCAACAAGCGCGTAAGCGCCGATCGATTCCTCAAAGTTGAATTTCATGCTGTGCGGGAGCAGAATGCCGTTGGCTATGCCGTGCGGCAAACGGCACACCGCGCCAAGGGAATGCGCGAGGGCATGATTGAGGCTTACCATGGAGTTTCCAAAGGCCCAACCGGCCATGGCGGCCGCAATCTGGACCTGGCCCCGGGCGGTCATATCGGAACCATTTTCCATGCAAACCGGCAGATAATTCTTCAGGAGCCTTATGGCGTGCGTCGCGAGACCGTCGGCGATAGGCTGCTTCGACAGTGAATACAGGGCTTCCACAGCATGGCACATGGCGTCCATGCCAGTTGAGGCGGTCAGCAGGGGAGGGAGCTTCTCGGTCATGCGGGGATCGAGGATGGCGACCCGGGGCGCATTGTAATATTCCACGATGAGCCGTTTCTGCCCCTTTTCACTGTCCATGACAACGGCGACCCAGGTCACTTCGCTGCCTGTGCCCGCGGTCGTGGGAATTGCGATGTGAGGGGTCTGGGGCCGGGTGAGCATCTGGATCCCTTCAAAATCGTCCAGGGTCCCGCCTTCCGTCAAAAGGATGCATATGCCTTTTGCAGTATCGATAACACTGCCGCCGCCTATGCTGATTACAACGTCAGCGCCGTTGCTCCGGGCGAACTCTGCCCCGGAATTGACAACCTCTATGCCGGTATCCTGCGGGACGTCGCTGAAGATGCCGGCGCATTTGCTTCCCAGCGACTCGGCGACGCGATCGACAAGCCCGGCCGCGATTATGCCCTTATCGGTGACGATGACGGCCCTGCTGCAGCCCAGGATGGACATCTCCGGTCCGGCATCTCTGGATGCCCCGTCGCCGAAAACTATCTTGGTCGGACCGCCGTGAATGAAAGCGAGTTCACTGTCGTATGCCATTTGTTCCTCTGATCGAATTCAGGATTGCTGTGCTTTATCATCCGGCCAGATGGTATCGACCTGGGTGAACAGATCGACAACCTTATTGACCGTGCGTACATGGCGGACAACATAGGCCAGGTTTCCCTTAAGTTTAAGTTTTCCCTGCATGAGGGCTTTTGTGGGGTCGAGTTCCTTGCGGGCTATCTGCTTCCAGCGCAGGTAATCGCCGGTCATTATGAAGTTGGCGCTTTCCGCTTTCTGCTTGTCGCAGACCAGGAAATCCCTTGTTTCACCGTGCCAGTAATCGGTGAACAGGTAGACGGTCTCGGCGAGATTTCGCTCCGGGTCGGGATTGACAATTATTGACACACTGCCTTCCCAGTTCTTCGCTATCTCCTTGTACTCATCTGATTCGGTGATTTTCTGCCTCCACGCGTCCATCCACTCCTGGGTAAATGCATTGTAAGCCATGAACAATTCTCCTTTCAAGATTCATAGAGCCTGCGGCTGAGACCCTCCAGCCCGAGTTCCATCAGCAGGTCCCGTCCGGGCAGGCCGTCTTCAGTGAGACCGCGGATCGCATAGTATTCGCTCTTGAGGGCATTCATGTCGGGTATGGACCCTGCCGCAGCGCCTTCGGCAAGCGGCGTGAGCACCCGTTTCGGCAATACATCGTCGGCTGCCCTGACCCCAAGGAGGTTGTTTATCCCTCTCTTCATGGTCCATTCCCTCATCCCGCACTTGAGCAGGTCGGCGAAACTCATATTCAAGCCGGTCACGGCATTGAGGGCGTCGCGGATAAGCTCGGGAGGGAGCACGTAGGCCACATAGTGGCAGATGCACAGGGAGTTCGCCAGGACGCCGTAGTTCTCGGAATTGAAGACGAGCCGGGCCTTTCCCTCGCTGGCCGGCCCGATGTAGCTTTCCTCCATGTCAAACAGTTGCGGCCACGACGCCATTCCCTGCTCCGTTGCCATGACCATGTGCTGCAGGTGGCACGCGCCGCGGTTCGACATCATGTAAGCCAGCCCCATCCCGCGAAATCCGCGCGGGTCGTGCATCGGCAGCTCCAAACCCTTGACCTGGACAGCCGATTCGGAAGCGCTCTCCCCAAAATGTCCCGCCGCTTTGATGCTGCCTTCCGCGAGTATATTGCCGATCCCGGTCCGGTTGGCTATCATCGGCAGCAGCTTAATGACCTCTTCGATCCTGCCCCAGCCCAGGTCCAGGCCGCCGGCCGCCTGCCCGTCGATGAGGCCTTTTTCATAAAGCTCCATGGCCATGGCTATGGTTGCGCCGCAGCTGATCGTGTCCATGCCGTACCGGTTGCATAATTCGTTGGCCTTGATGACGCCTCCCAGGTCGGGATTTAAAATCATCGTCCCGAAGGTGCAGCATGTCTCGTATTCGGGGCCCGCTCCTTCCTCTGTTGCGAACATCCCGCCTTCAACGCGGACGACCCTCT
>JBDKTK010000219.1:0-6262 GCA_039680225.1 Syntrophaceae bacterium | reverse complement strand
CAGGGTGGAGCAAGGCATACGTGCCCTGCCCCAGATAGTTCAAGGCCAGTGCAACAAAAACGAACATCCAGGCCCGTAGTATTGGCCAGCGGCCCAGGTGCCCCATATCGGCGAACATGGCTTCGGCCCCGGTCGCGCACAGGATGACTTCCGACAGGATGACGAATCCGGCAAATCCGTTATCCGCGAGAAAGTTCAAAGCGTATAACGGGTTGACGGCCCGTAATATCTGCGGCATCTGCAAAAGCGAAAACAGGCCGGAAACAGCGAGGGCAGAAAACCAGAAAACCATCACCGGCCCGAAAGTCCAGGCGACTTTATCGGTCCCGCGGCTCTGAATCGAGAAGAGCGCGCCGGCAATAAGGGCGGCCGCCAGGATAAGGTAATTCTGGCCGATATTCTCCAGGCCCGGGATAAGCAGGGTCCCTTCAACCGCGGAGAGGATGCTGATGGCCGGGGTTATTACGCCGTCCCCGAGGAGGAGGGAAACGCCGAGATAGGTGAGGAAGCCGGCAAAGGACACCGAGCGGCCCCTTTTCATTACTTTTATCAGCGTCTCCCGCAGCATGATGCCGCCGCCCTGCCCCTTGTATCCCAGGCTCATGGCAAGCCATCCGTACTGGACTGTAACAAGGATGATCAGGGTCCATAACATAAGGGATATAATTCCCAGGACATGGTCCGGCGTCGGCCTGCTCAAGGCGAAGATAACGGTCAGAGTGTAAATGGGGCTTGTCCCGATATCGCCGAACACAAGCCCCATGGATTTGATGACGCCGCCCCAGGAAGATTCGCCGGGAGCCGGCCTGAACAGTGCTTTCATTCCCCGGGCTTATATAACGGAACAATTCGGGAGACAACTGAAATTTCAGACAGTTAAATCGACCAAAACGTAGGTTTCCCGGATTCCAATTCCCGCTGGCGACCCGCACCCTTTGCGCCCCCGCCGGCGGGGACAATTTTTCTGTAATCCGATGCAGGGCGACCGGCCGGCCGCTCCGTGATGCCTATATCTCGAGGCGGGTAACAGTCCCCTGCAGCTTGCTCTGCGGCAGCTTGTAGAACTGCACGAAATTGGGGGTGTTCTTTTTTATGAAGCTGAAGACCAGCCACACGGGGTTGTTCGTGACGATGTCCTCAATGCCGTAAAAGATAACTTTTTCGTATATGCCGTTTGCGTTCAGGATGGACTCTATATCCAGGACCTCCCTGTAGCCCGCGAGTATCTCGAAGGACGAAAGTCCCGTCCCGATCCCCTTGCGCCATCTCACGTCAACTCCGAAGGGTTCTTCCGTCCGTATTATTGAAATGAATATGTTGTTCTCGTAGATAATATTGCTTCGCAGGATGCAGTGGATCACATAGGGCGGCACGACATTCCAGCTGCGGGTGAAGAAAAGAGCAGTCCCGGGGATCCTGAGCTTGGCATATATCTGTTCGTAGCTCACGAGGAACGTATCAATGTCCAGCGGCCTCAGGGATCGGAAGAGGAGCTTCTGTCCCTTGATGAAGATCAGCATTGTCACAAGGGGGATAGAGGCGATTACGAGGGACCAGTAAGCGCCGTCCGGTATCTTGGTCAAGGTGGAAGACAGGTAAATGAAATCCAATATGCAGATAGCCAGGGCTATCGGGAGCTTCCATCTCTGGATCTTTGTGAGGATCAGGATGATAAGCAGCATCTCGGCCGTCATCGATCCCATGACCGCCAGGCCGTACGCGGCCGCCAGGTTTGCCGAATTCTGGAAAATGAGCATCATCAATATTACGCATATCAGCAGGAACCCGTTGACCGCCCCGATGTAAATCTGCGATTGCAGCTCGCTCGACGTATAGCTCACCTTGAACATGGGCATGATGCGCGTCGTGATCCCCTGGTACACGATCGAAAACACCCCGCTGATAATGGCCTGGGAGGCAATGATTGTGGCGATAACCGTCAGGACCAGGAACGGGATATACAGCACCGGCGCCTCATGCTGGACCATGCTGAAAAGGATATTCTTTGCTTCCGGGTGCATCATCACAAAGGTCCCCTGCCCCATGTAGTTGAGAAAAATCGCCGCAAAGACGAACATCCACGCCCGGAGTATGGGCCAGCGCCCGAGGTGCCCCATGTCGGCAAACATGGCCTCGGCGCCGGTGGCGCACAGAATGACTTCGGACAGGACCACGAAACCTGCAAACCCGTTGTGGACCATATAGTCAATAGCGCAAAGCGGGTTGATCACCTTTACTATTTCCGGCCTGGAAATCATGGAGAGGGCCCCGGAAAGGGCGAGGGCGGCGAACCAGACCACCATGATCGGCCCGAATGTCCAGGCAACCCTATCGGTGCCGCGGTGCTGGATCGAGAAGAGGGCCACGGCGATGAGCGCCGCGATCAGTATGAGGTACTGCTGCCCTACATCTTCCAGCCCGGGGATGAGCAGGGTCCCTTCAACCGCGGACAGGATACTGATGGCGGGAGTTATGACCCCGTCTCCCAGTAGCAGGGACACGCCGATATAGGCAATAAAACCCGCAACAGAAACAGCGCGCCCTTTTTTCATGACTTTCAAGAGGGTTTCCCGGAGCATGATGCCGCCGCCCTGGCCCTTGTAGCCGAGGCTCATGGCGAGCCATGCGTACTGCACTGTAACAAGGAGGGCGAGGGTCCAGAATATCAGGGAAATGATCCCGAAAACATGGTCCGGGGTCGGCCTGCTCATGGCAAAGATAACGGTAAGGGTATAAATGGGGCTGGTCCCGATGTCGCCGAAAACAAGCCCCATGGATTTGATGACGCCGCCCCAGTAGGATTCCCCGGGAGCGGCTTTAAATAACGCCTTCATTTGCGGGGTTATATACCGGAACAATAGTTGAGAAAAGAAAAATAATCCGGCCCCGAATCAGGGTTTAACAGCATGATAAATACATTTTTCGCCTGATGGTAAATCCTGTTCCAGCCCATTTAATCTGAAAGAAAAAGGGGTCTCAGGAATATGAAATATAAATTCATGTCCGTATCCTTCATCTTAATATGTTTTTCTTATTTGTCATTTGGTCAAAATATCGGCGCAGGAGAAAATATGAATTCAATAAAGATCCCCCCGGCCTTGAAGGCCGAACATGACAACCTGCATACCGTGCTGGAAAAAGCCCTTAACTCGGGCGGCAAGACCGCAGCGGCTGCGGAGGAAGTCGAGGAGAAACTGCGGCCGCATTTCCTTGAGGAAGAGGAATATGCGCTCCCGCCTTTAGGATTGCTGGTGCCGCTTTCCGAGGGGAACCTGGACCCGCAGATGGCTGAAGCTATCCCTCTGGCAAACCGGCTTAAAACCAATTACAAGAAAATGCTCCAGGAACACGAAGCCATTGTCCTATCCCTGAAAAAGCTCTCTTCCGCGTCGCATGATGAGAACAAACCCGAGTACGCCCGATTTGCCGCCGATTTGATTCTTCATGCCCAAAATGAAGAACAAGTGCTCTATCCCGCGACGATACTGATAGGCAAGTATCTGGAAATAAAGTTCCCGAAGACGGAAACAGCTTCTTCACCTAAGAGTTCCGGAAGCGCCAAATAAGGGTCCCCCTGATGGAGCGATCATTCCTTTTCGTGTATAAACTCTCAGATTTATTATTAAATTCAGGAATGTATGACCATCAGGAAACTTATCTATCCAGATCATGAAGAAAACTGTGATCCGGTACGGCGTGATTCAGAGCTGGCTAAGCTCAGAGATGAAAACGCCCGCCTCCGGGAAAACATCTCCCTGCAGAAACGCAAGATATCGAATTTGAACAAAGCCCTCAGGCATGAGACTGCAGACCAGCTCCGCATTACTCATGCACAATTCGCAATAAAGGCGGAGCACATTACCGACGGGTTCTTTTTCTGTGACAGGAAATGGCGCTGTTTGTACATCAATGAGAAAGCATGCAAGATATTGCGGAGGAAACGTGAGGAGCTGATCGGCCGGGTTGGATGGCAAATCTGTTCCCAGACACGGTACCTTAAATTCAATCCCGAGTTCCACCGGGCCCTCAAGGAAAATGTGCCGGTCCATTTTGAGGAATTCTACCCCGAGCCGCTGAACATCTGGCTGGAATGCCACGTGTATCCCACACCCGAGGGCCTGGCGGTATTTCTTCAGGATATAACCGGGAGGAAGAAGTCGGAAGCCGAACTCATTGCTTCCCGGGAGGGCTTGAGAAAGCTCGCGGAAGACCTGTCCAGGACAAATGAGGAGCTGGTCGAAAGCCGCAAGAGATATTACGACCTCGTCGAAAAGGTTGACGATATCATCTTTGAAACTGCGGCCGACGGCCGGATTATTTACGTGAGCAGACAGGTCAGGAATATACTTGGATACGATCCGTCTGAATTGGAGGGCCGCAAGCCGTCTGAATTATTCGAACAGGGCAAAGCTGCCGCTTTTCGAGACACTCTTCTGGAGATAATGAGACGGGAAGGGAAAATCGAATCGGTCGAAGTGGCTTTGATGCACAAGGACGGCCACAAGGTAATCGTGGAAACCAATGCCGCGCCGTATTTCAACGCGGAAGGCGCCTTGATCGGCTACCGAGGCGTCACCCGGGATGTAACGGCCCGCAAGAGCGCCGAAGAGTCTCTCAGGCAGACGCATCAGAGGCTCATCTCAACCCTGGAAAGCATAACTGACGGATTCGTGTCCGTCGACAAACATTGGCGGTTTAATTACGTCAATGAATCAGCCGGCAGAATTTTTCATACCCCCCGCGCAAGTATCATGGGAAAGACCCTCTGTGATCTGATGCCGGGCGCTGAAGGTTTCCGTAATTTTCAGGAAATGATCATGGCTATGGACCAATCAAAGCCGGTCCATTTTGAGGAGTTTATACCTTCGATGAACCTGTGGCTGGAGATCCATGGGTATCCTTCCTCCGAGGGCCTCTCAATATATTTTCAGGATATCACGGAACGAAAACGCGCGGAAGAGGCCCTGTTCCAGAGCGAAAGGCGGTTTCGGTTTGTTTCCGAAGCGGCACATGCGGTCGTTTACGATGTCGATTTGAAATCCGGCGCCGTCCGGGGCGCGCACGGGATCAAGGAGTTGCTGGGAGTCGATTCGCCTGAAGCGCCGGATTTCCAGTGGTGGCTCAGCAATATCCATCCCGACGATCTCGAAAGGGTCGCCCGGGAAATCAGGGAAGCGTACTCCAATAAGGAACAGTGCCATACCTTTGAATACCGGATCCGTCATCAGAGCGGACAATACAGGCTCGTCCGCGATCTTGTCTATTTCCAATATGAAAACGGGCAGATAGTCGAGCATATCGGGGGGGTGACCGATATAACGGAGCAGCGCCGCGCGGAAGACGCCTTGCGGGAGAGCGAGGAAAAATACCGGACCATTTTCGAAAACAGCATGGAAGGGATCCTTGTCACCCAATCGGACGGGCAGATCCTGTCGGCAAATCCCGAAGCCTGCCGGATACTGGGCCGCTCCGAAGAGGAAATCCGCAGGACAGGCCGCCAGGGGTTTATGGATGAGAAAGACCCGCGCCTGACCAAGGCGAAAAAGCTCCGCGCTGATAACGGCTTCTTCCGCGGCGAGCTGGCGTTTCTCCGCCGGGATATGACCCCCTTCCCCGTCGAGATATCCAGCCGGGTCTTCCGGGACAGGGACGGCGTCCTGAAAAACATCACCATTTTCCACGATATTACAAAACGCAAGCGCGGGGAGGAAAAGCTCCGCGAGATCACCATCGAGTCCCGCAAAAGGGCAATTGAGGCGGAAAAGAGGAAGAGGCAGCTTGAGGAGATCAACAGGGAGCTGGAAAGTTTCAGCTATTCGATCTCGCATGACCTGCGATACCCCCTGCGCGCCGTGCACCAGTTTGCGGAAATAATCCTGAAAGAGCACTCGGTCGGACTGGACAGCCAGGGTTTCAAATTCTTCAACCTGATCCTGAAAAACACAAAGGTCATGGAAGACCTGATCCAGGGACTGCTATCCCTGGCCAGGGTATCCAGCCGGGAGGTGCACACTTAGAAACTGAACGTCAACCGGATCGTTAAGGATATTCTGAATCAATGGGACTTGCAGAAGGCAGGGAGAAACGTGCGTTTCAAATTCGACAGTTTCCCGGAAGTCATGGGCGACCCGGTCCTGCTGCGGCAGGTTTTCGCAAACCTGATTTCCAATGCCGTCAAGTTCACCAGGAGGAAGAGGCTGCCGCGCATAGAGATCGGCGGTTACCGGCACGACGGGTCGGTAGTCTACTACATCCGCGATAA
>JBDKTK010000218.1:0-9185 GCA_039680225.1 Syntrophaceae bacterium | reverse complement strand
CCTGCTTGTCGGCATGGAATACGACACGCCGGAGGGGGATTTTCTTCTGTTCGGTTCTTTTGAGGATCTTAGGCCGGGTCTTTCCGCCCGTGATCTATTGCGGATCGTCGAGGACAGGCAGGGCGTCGCCGTCGGCGCGCACCCTTGCCGCGAGGGCAGAAGCCTCAAACCGAAGATTTTAAGCCTTGGCGTCTGCCATATCATCGAGGGGCTCAACGGACGCAATTCCGATGCGGAAAACCGCAAGGTGGAGCAGTTGAGCAAGCGGTATCCGCTCTTCCAGTGCGGCGGCAGTGACGCCCACAACCTGGAGGAACTGGGACGAACCGCGACGTGTTTTGAGGAAAAAATCACCAGCCGCGAGGATCTGATTGCGGCCCTGAAAAAGGGCCGATACCGCCCCGTTCGGGGGAAAGAATGGAGAGAGGGGTCGCGATGGAGAGAGGGGTCGCATCTTTAATATTGACAATTGCCGTCTAATCTCCGTCATTACTTGATTGGAGGACATGTTCGGGTGTATGCTCAAGTAAAAATAGTTCTGCTTTTTCCCGGCTTAACGGCCGGCAGTAATAAAACCCCTGAATTTCCTCACACTCACAGTTCTGCAGATAAAGCAGTTGCTCTTTTGTTTCCACTCCTTCCGCGATCACATTGATGTTCAGATTATCAGCCATGGCAACGATGGAAGCGGTGATGGCCCGGCTCCGGGAATCCGAGCCGTCCGTGGAGGTAAAGGAGCGGTCGATCTTTAGGTGATCGACGGGAAACTGCTTGAGGTAGTTCAGGCTGGAATAGCCGGTGCCGAAGTCGTCGATGGCCAGGCAGATGTTTATATTTTTTAGTTGGCTGAGCATCTCCAGGGCGTTTTCACCCTCCTTCATCAGAACACTTTCGGTTATTTCAAGTTCCAGAGCCTCGGGTTCCAGGCCAGTCTCCTGGAGAATACTCTTCACCAGGGCGGGAAACTGATTTTGGGCGAATTGCCGGACAGAGACATTGACAGCGATTCTCGGTAAGTCCATGCCGGCGTTACGCCATACCCTGGCCTGGGCGCAGGCGGTCCGCAGCACCCATTCGCCGATCGGAATTATCATCCCCGTTTCTTCCGCAATGGGGATGAATTCTACGGGGGATATAGGGCCCAGCCGTTTGCTGTTCCAGCGCAGTAGGGCCTCCAGTCCGCTGATTGTCCCGTATTTTAGATCCATCTGAGGCTGGTAATCCAGAGAGAGTTCCCCCTGTTCCAGGGCCAGGCGAAGCTCATTTTCTAATGTCATTTTCCTGATGGCCTCGTCATTGATTTCCTGGCAATAGAATCTGAATTTGTTTTTTCCCTCCCGCTTGGCAAAATACATGGCCTGATCGGCATTCTTGAGCAGCGTTTCGGGATTGTCTCCATCCTTGGGGAAGAATGCGATGCCGATACTTGAGGTTACCACGACCTGCTGTTTTCCCAGGGTGATGGGAGCAGCCAGATGTGCCAGGATACGCTGGGCAACCACGGCGGCATCCTCCTCCCGGGAAATTTCCGGAAGAACAACGGTGAACTCGTCACCCCCCAGCCGTGAGGCAATTGCATCTGTTGATGGTCGGGCAATCGTATCCGATGCTCGCATGCATTTGATGAGCCGTCCGGCCGTGACCTTGAGCATATCGTCGCCGATGTTGTGTCCCAAAGTGTCGTTGATGCGTTTGAAGTTGTCCAGGTCGATGAACAGCAGGGCGCTCTGGCGCTGGTAACGGGAGGATGTCTGCAGTATCTGGCCGATCCTGTCAATGAACAGAGCACGGTTGGGAAGACTGGTCAAATGATCATAGAAGGCCAGTTGAGTGAGCCGGCCCTGGATTTCCCTGTTCAGTTCCCATTTCCGGGTGAGGGCATGGGCCATTTGGAGTACCTCGACATTGTCGAAGGGTTTCTTGAGGATCAGCAGGCTGTCGCTTTCCCCCAGCACGCTCCGGATTTCCTCCCAGGAGTAGTCCGCGTAGGCCGTGCACAACACGACCTGCAGATCAGGACAAGCCTGCCAGAGATGCCGGATGGTTTCGATACCGTCCCATCCCGGCGGCATCCGTCCGTCCACAAAGGCCAGGGCGTAGGGGCGGCCTTCCGCCTGGGCCTTCTCGACCAGGTCGAGTCCCTCCTTTCCCTGGGAAGCGCAATCAATTTCGAAGGAGGCCTGGACTGTCATTCTGGTCTGTGCACCGAAAAGCGCCTCCTCCATGTCGTGCAGGCCATCGCCCAAAAAATCCCTTCGAATCAATATTTTGCGAAAATCGTCGTGAATCGCCGCATTATCGTCTATCACCAGAATGCGGTGAGAACAATTGTCGCCTCGTCTACTCATATTTGTCTCCTTGTTTATAAGGAAGGTCAAGGGTGAAGACGGCGCCGGCCCCTTGTCCTTCGCTTTGGGCGGTCAGGTTGCCACTGAGTTCACGGGCCGCCAGGGCGCCGCTGTGCAGACCGAAACCGTGTCCTGTCTTGCGCGTGGTGAATCCGTGCTGAAAAATGCGGGACAGATTTTCCGGGGGAATGCCCATGCCGTTGTCCTCGATCTGAATAAGGACTCGTTGAGGATCAGGACTGAAAACCCGCAGAATGATGCATTTCTCGCCGCCTCTGCCATCTTCGGTACAGGCATACTTGGCATTGCTGATAAGATTCAGAAGAATCTGCAGCACCTTGTGCTTGTCCACCGTGATTGGCGGCACCGGCTGGTACTGGCGGTGAACCGTGATCCCGTGACGGGCCAGTGCTTCGGAATTAAAGGTGACGGCATCTTCCAGCAGTTGCTCGACCGGAATGGTTTCCTCGACGCCGGACACGCGGCCGTAGTTTTGCTGCATGACGACAATCTCCTTGATGTGCTCGACCCGATCCCGCAGGGACAGGGTTTCGCGGAGAAGAAGCTGTTGTTCGTCCTCCAGGACAGGGGCCAGAGAAGCAAGGTAAGCCGGGATCTGCCGTCCCCGGGGATCTTCCATCAGGAAACGGGTCAGCCCGCCTTCGGGTTCAACCAGCAGACCGGCCACCCTGGCGACGTTCCCAATGCGGGATTGTTCGAGCTGATCCCTGATGAGCGTACAGGAAACATTGACGCTATTGAGTACATTGCCCACATTGTGCAGTACGCCCGTTGCCACTTCGGCCATGCCCGCTGCACGGGACATTTCCAGAAGTTTGCTCTGGGCCGAGGCCAGTTCAGAGAGGGCCTTCTCTTTGGCGGCAATCTGGTCCTGCAATTCCTGTGTACGTTTTTGAACCCGCTCCTCCAGCGTGCTCTTCGCTGTGAGCAGCTGCTGTTCCATCCGTTTTCTTTCCGTGATGTTGATGAAGCTTTCCAGCAGGATGTCCCGACCCTTAAAATTCATCCGGACCACGTTCTTGATGATAGGAATTTGCTCTCCACTTACATTGAGAAGAATCCATTCTGAATGATCGACGGTCTGTCCCAAATCCGTGATCGGGCATTTACCAACATCCGCCGGGCAGACGCATCGATGACAGACCAAGCCGACCAGTTTTTCCTCCGTCTGGCCGGTCAACTGACAGGCGATTTCATTGGCGTAGAGGATTTCATGAGTTTGGGCGTCCACGATGAATATCCCCGTGAGGACCGACCGGAGGATGTTGTCCAGCCAGTGCTCGTTCTCACGGGCGATTCTTTCTGCCTCGGCAAGCTCCTCGTTGGCCTTCCGCAACAGCGCGATACCCTTCTTCGTTTCCGAAATATCGGTTATCACGCAAAATGACCCGTAAAAAGCGCCATTTCCGGTGTAAATAGGGGATGCGGAAAGCATGGCGGTGAGCACCTGGTTATCTTGCCGGATCAGCTCCAGTTCATATCGTTCGCTCAGACCCTGAATGCGCTGTGCAATCTTCCGTTTCACCAAATTCGCATGGTCTGTGTCCATGAATTTGAAAAAGGATTGGCCACCCATTTCTTCCAGATTGTATCCGAGCATCCTGCCCAGAGTTGCATTAGCAAAGGTAATTTTCCCTGAGGCATCAATGGTGAGGATGCCTTCATTGGACTTTTCCAGGAGGCGTCGATAGTTTCCCTCGCTTTCCCGCAATGCCTGCCGGATATTCCAGTTTTTCAGAAGGGAAGTGACCAGCGAGTATAACTCGTCCTCGTTGAAGGGTTTTTTGACGTAATAGATGTTTTCCTGCAGACGACTCCTTATTTCGGCGGGGCTGACATCAGTATAGGCCGTAATGATGATGATCATGACCTCGGGATCGACAATGCGAATCTTTTCCGCCGCAGTCAGGCCGTCCATGGTGGTCATCCGCATATCCAGCAGACACAGAGGGATTCTTTGTCCACGCGCATGCCCCGCAAGGAAAAAATCTACCAGGGGCGCCCCATCGGAAAACGTATGGACGACAAAGGGATTCTCGACACTTTCCGTGCGCAGAAAATTCAGGCTTTCGTCCTGTTCGAAGATGCTCCGATAGTATTCCAGCAGCTGGACATCGTCGTCAGCAATTAGCATCTGCTTGTTCATCGCCTATCTCCATAATAAATTCCGCTCCTTGATTTTGGCCGGGGCTTGTGGCTTTAATCGAACCGTTATTCTCATTCAGGAAGTTCAAGAGGGAATGCAGACCCAGCCCATGCCCCTCGCTCTTCGTGGTGAATCCGGATTGGAACAGGGATGGCCTATCCTCCGGTAGAATACCGATTCCGGTGTCCACCACCTGGATGACCGCCCGTCTGGATTCGTTTGGTTTAACGCACAAAGTAACATGGATTTCCCGCTTGTTGTTTGCTGCGGCGTCAATGGCCTCAATGGCGTTCTTGACGAGATTCGTGAATCCATGAATCAACGGGTTTTTCTGATTGCGGACGGATAGTTCACGATCCAGTTCCATGTGAACGGTGATGTTGTGTTTCGCCAGTGTGGGGCGGAAATCCTCTATCACATTCTCAATCAGCTCGGCCAAATTGATTTCCTGCACGAATTTCACATTGCGCTGTCTGGACGAATTGAACATATCCTGCTGGAACTTAATGGTCTGTATCATTTGATGCTGATTGTTGGCAATTTCTTCCACATTTTCCGCAATACGGGGCAATGCCCGCTTAAGGAGAATGTCTTCCAGACGCGCCAGCAGTTCCGGGGTGCGATCAGCCTTTCCCCCGCCGGCCACTGCTGCTTCATGCTCCTCCCGCAGCATCCGGAACGCTTCGGGATACTGGGCGCTTGATTCCAGGACCTTGCGAATATTCAGCAGCTTGCCATTCACACCGGCCAGGGTGTTGCCGATGTTATGAAAGTAGGAACTTGCCGATTCAAAAAGCCCGGCATTATAGGCGATGAGGGCATCTTTTTCTTTGGTTTTCTCCCGCAATTCGCTTTCGACCACGCGACGGATTGAGGCTTGCAGCTCATCAGCCATCACGTTGAAGGAGCGGGCCAGATCACCCATTTCATCGTTCGAGCCCGCATCCAGACGATTGTCCATCTTACCGTTCTGAAAGAGGCGGATGCCCGAAATCATGGCAGTGATCCGCCGGGTCAGCACTGCAGCCATCCAAATCGCCACGATGATGACGATCCCCACCATCAGCAAGGTGGAAAAGCTGAGGGACTGCGCAGTTTCCGCCAGGGAGTTCTCAATCTCCTGCTGGACCTGCTTACTTTCCTTGTCCACCATTTTGACATAACCCTCGGTGAGGGCCTGTAATTGTTTGGCCGACTCCGCAGCGGCGGCGTGAAACTCGTTCACGTCGGCGCCGATCGTCACATAACCGAATCCGCGCGGCGAAGCGGCATACTGACCGGTGTAATAGGGAATCGTGGCTGCCGTGGTGAGCTTCCACAATCCGGTCCAGAATATCAGGAACGAACCGGAGCCGCCCTTGCTGGTCAGTTCATGCCACCCTCTGCATTGGGGGGCGAAGTTAAGGTAGCGTCCATCCAATCCGACCCATCCCGCTTTGGTCAGCTCAGCCGCGGGCTTCCTTTTCAGCGATGGCGATGAGAACTGTGGGGTCTGGCTGAGGAATGTGCTGAGTTTCAAACCGCTCTTTTTCCATGATTCATAAATCGCCGCGTCCAGCCAGGGGATCGCCGCTTCGCCCGTTTTAGGATCGAATCCGCAGATGCTGTGATGTCTGGGATGACAGATGCTGCGCCCCTTGTAATCCCAGATGAAGGCATAGTTGCCTGATGCGGCGTCATTGATGTCGGTGTAGCGCTCGTCCGTGGGCACGATGGTGCGCGTAAATTCATTGAGATGGGTATGATTCAGGGCCAATGTGACATAGCCGACGATGCGGCCGGCATCGACGACCGGGGTTGCCCAGCGGATAATGCCCCGGAACCTCTGTCCTACGGGGTTTTCCTTGCCGGCGTAGGCATCGGATTCAGGCTGGAAGGGAACTCCTTTCTTTTTGGCGGCGGCACGGGTGTACGGCCCGATGATATGGCTATGATTGTAGGCGCCGATAACATCGGAGTCGTAAACCTCGCCGGGTTTCAATCTGGACAGGAAAGAACCGTAGGTCTCCGCCTTGCAGTAGGTATTCTCGCGCTTTTTGATGTTCCGGAGTTTGGTGGACAGCCAGGGAACTGTGGTGATCTTGATTTTTTCCATTCCGTCGAGACCGACAAAGGTCATCTCGGCGTAAAGGGGGAGCGAGACGGGACGCCCTTGCCGCTCCGGGGGCCGGTAATGCCAGTCCGTCCGGTTGTCCGCCACCTCCGTCATCACGGTTTCCGGTTGAGCCGGGCCTTGTTCCGCCGGAACCCATTTATCATCCCTCAGCGCCCACTTGCCGTGTTCCAGAACCGTGCGCCGAAGAGGCTGCAGAAACTGCCGGTACCGTTTTTCCTCCGGAGGAAACTGGGAGGCCAGCAGAACCTGCTGGTCGCGCTGATAAAGAAAATCGGCGACCTGCTTTGCCGTATCCGTGGTCAGACGCTCAATGGCTTCCCGCGATTTTACATCCAGGGAGCGGATCGAATCTTGACCCGCCTTTTGACCCACTTCTTTCACAAGAGAGCGGGTCTGTTGCACCATGAGGGCTGTGCGTTTTTCCACATGCTGACCGAGGGAAGCAACCTCGTGCCAGGCAAGCCAGCACAGCAGGATCAGGGGAACCACCTTGATCACGATGAAAATCGAAATCAGCTTTCCCCGCAGGCCAAGCCAGAACGGGCGTTTCGGAAGTCTCATATCTGATGGAGGCACTGAAGAGGCGACTCCATCCTTCGAGTTCTCCGGGGTTAAAGATGAATGATCAGCAGCACTTCCATTTTTTTCAGAATTCATGTCTGTAAGCTTCTCTAATGGATTTTTATGGACTCGTTCCTATTTCAGCAAAGTCCACCGGCCTTACCTGACAGCGTTAAAACCTGCAGGTGAGGTTGACTCGGAATTATCTGCCGTCCTGTTCGTCGTATCGAGGACAGCATGAGAGGGAACCGCTGATCCCGGATCACTGTATTTACTTCCATGTAGATTATAGGCACTTGCGGATACATTAATCCCTTATGCATTATTCTTGCCAAGCGGGGTAAAATTGGTCATGAATAAATATCCGGTACAATTCCCCGATAATGTCTTCCTCCTGCTCGAATACCGTCCTTCAATTCCGGCGAAGATTCTTCCCGGAATGGCAGGAACCAGGATATTGAACTTTGCCAGATGTTCGGTCAAGTCCGTCAAACGCTTGAATGACCCGTATTTTAGATCCATCTGGGGCTGGTGATCCTAAGAGAGTTTCCCCTGTTCCATGGCCAGGCGAAGCTCACTGTATCATGTCAATTTCCTGACGGCCTTGCCGTTGACTTCCTGACAATAGAATTTGAAGTTGTTTTTTTTTCACGCTGGGCAAATGAAGGGGCAAAATGAAATTAATGGAGTTAAATCTTTTAAATAGAATT
The DNA here is from genome assembly GCA_039680225.1 of Syntrophaceae bacterium. Taxonomy (GTDB): domain Bacteria; phylum Desulfobacterota; class Syntrophia; order Syntrophales; family UBA4778; genus JBDKTK01. The sequence goes on along the minus strand of JBDKTK010000218.1, from coordinate 1,283 downwards.
ATTTGATTTTTTTTGTACGCGCTTCGTAGAGCCTGCGCACATAGTTAGCTAAGACGGAGGTGGAAAAATCTTTGCTCTGATAGTCCGGCTCAAGAAAATCTATTAATTCCACTTTGATTTCATTAAAATCACGGGTGTTGAAGGAAAATGAGCCGGGGCGGAAGAGTTTATCCGTATCTTTGATAAAAATCAGCGCAAGCGGTGCATTGCAATAATGGGCAATGCTGAATACGCCTTTGTTAAAAGTCCCCAGTTTGCCGTCGCGGCTTCTCGTTCCTTCCGGAAAGACGAACAAATTACCGCCGGCCGCCAGATGCTCCTTGATACTTTCCAGATTTTTAACCATTGCCGCACCCAGCATTTCACTGGGCGCTGAAGGCACATAACCGGCATTTCTCATAAACCAGCCGAAAAAAGGAATCTTGAAAAAAGTATTTTTAACTATTGTCCGTTGCTGCGGTAAAAGCGAAATCAATAAAATAGGATCCAGATAAGATAAGTGATTACAGACAATTACGGATGAATGGAGTTGGCGGACTTCGTCCTGGATGGAAAATTTAACGCGGGGAATCAGCCACCCAGTCAATTTAAAAAAGTTTTTCATATGGATGTGGGTTAACTTCTGTAAAGCAGAGGCGCGATTAGCGGCAAAAAAATATGCCGGCAGGTAGAAAAGAAAGAAAAGAACAATAGACCCGCAAAGGTAATAAGACCACAAAAGCAGGGTGATGAAAAAATCGGTTGTGCGTTGCATACTTTTTTGCAGGGACATTTTAATTTCAGGATAATTTTCTGAGTAGCAGAATGGTGTTGACGCCGCCGAAGGCGAAATTTTGAACAGCCGCCGTCTTCACCGGATGCCGGATAATTTCTTGCACATGCCTGATCATCGCGCACCGTTCATCAACCTCTTCCAGATTCAAGGTAGGGGCGATGAATCCATCCTGCATCATGTAAAGCGTAAGAATTGTTTCGATGCTCCCGCAGGCAGCCATTGTATGGCCCATGTAGCCTTTCAAACCCACGACATAAGGATGATCGCCGAAAACGTTACTGATAGCCTGCGCTTCAATGATGTCGCCCATCTTGTTGGCGGTGGCGTGGGCGCTGACCAAGTCGACTTCGTCAGGGTTAATTTTCGCGTTTTCCACGCCAAGTTTGAGTGTGTTGGTTATTCCGTCAAGATTGGGCAGAATAAGATCGCCACCGTTGTTGTTGCAGGCGAAACCTATGACTTCCGCTAAAATATTGGCGCCACGCTTTCTGGCAAATTCGTATTCCTC
>JBDKTK010000217.1:0-15309 GCA_039680225.1 Syntrophaceae bacterium | reverse complement strand
CTCCTGGCCAGATTCGGGTCCCCTATCGATACCAAGAAAATAGATAACAGGGTTATTTCCGATATATTCCGGGTCATCCAGGGTGAAACCACCCTCGGCAAGGTACTGAAAGGCGGCAGCCTGTTCGTCGTGGACGTTTGCACTTTCGGCCTGGCGGAAATTGTCGCCACACCCGTCACGAACATCAAGGAACACATCACCTTCGAAGTCCAGTATGACAGGAATGAAAGGTCGACCAAATTCGCCCTCATATCAGGTGAAAACGCCAAAACGGCTTCCACTCCTTCGACGAATATCGAAGAATTGGCCGCGGGCACCGATATTGAAGCAGTCCCCATCACCCGGGTGCTTTCCCGAAAGAATGCCTTTGCCATCGTAATCGGAATTGAAACTTACCGGATGAAACTCCCTAAAGCGGATTACGCGGTCAAGGACGCGAAACTGGTGAGGGAATACCTGATCAAAGCCATGGGCTACCCGGAAGAGAACATAATATTGATGATCAACGAAAACGCGGCCAAAAGCGATTTTGAGAAATATTTCGAACGGTGGCTGACGAACAATGTCGAAAAGGACGGGACCGTTTTCATTTATTTTTCCGGGCACGGGTCTCCCAACCCGAAAACCGGCGAAGCATACATGGTCCCTTATGACGGCGACCCGGCATTCATAGACCATACTGGCTACCCCATAAAGAGACTGTATGATGTCCTGGGCAGATTGCCCGCAAAGGAAGTCTTTGTCGCAATGGATTCCTGCTTCTCAGGCGCGGGCGGCAGATCTGTCCTGGCCAAAGGGACCCGGCCGCTCGTCATGAATTTACAGAGTTACAGCGCCCCACAAAATCTGACAATAATGACCGCCTCTTCAGGAGAGCAGGTCAGTTCTTCATATGATGAAAAACGTCACGGGCTTTTCACATATTTCATGCTGAAGGGCATAAAGAATGAAGAGGTTGTGAGGAAGGACGGCACAATAGCCGCCAATGACTTGTTCATTTACGTGAAGCCCCAGGTCGAGCGCACGGCGAGAAAGCAGAATAATTGCGAACAGACGCCGCAGCTGATCGAAGCCCAGGGGGTGGCGAAGAAATAATCCCGGATTAGCCGCCCGGCACCCAGAAGATTGCTGAAAGGCCCCGGCACAAGCTGCCCGGGGCCTTTTTTCGTCGGGGAAATTTTCCTTGTAAAAAGCGGGCCGAATTGCTAAAAATTTTCAGATTGCGAGGAGCACAATGACCACCAATATTTCCGATGCGACCCAATGCACCATCGACCTGAGGCGCCACATGTGGATGAACGGCGTGGAGATGGAATTGCGGCGCCTTATCTGGCAGATCGCCGTAACCGGGAAATACATATCCGCCAAGATCCACGAATCCAACCGCAAGTTCGCCGGGCTCAGGAATATATTCGGCGAGGAGCAGCTGGCGCTGGACAGGGCCGCAGACGAGATACTGCGGGCCCAGCTCCATTTCTCGGGGTTCGTGCGCGAATACGCATCCGAGGAGCAGGACTCGATAATCCCGCTCGGCAACGGCACGGAAAAATACTATGTCACGGCCGACCCCCTGGACGGCTCGTCCCTGGTAGATACGAATCTGTCGATCGGGACAATAATCGGCATCCACAAGGAGCACATGCTGGGAAGGGGACGCGACAGCATGGTGGCCGCGATGTACATCACTTACGGGCCGCTCATAACGATGGTGTATTCAGCAGGAAAGGGCTCCCACGAGTTCGTGCTCAACCGCGAGGGGGAATATGTCCTGGCAGAAGACAATATCCAGCTCAAGGACAAGGGCTCGATATACAGCCTGGGGGGCCTGCGAAAGAAATGGACCCCCGGCCACCTGAAATTTGTCGAGTACCTCGAACATGAAGGGTACAAGCTGCGTTATTCAGGCGGGTTTGTCCCCGATATAAACCAGATACTCATAAAGAAGGGCGGCATATTCTCTTACCCGGCGCTCAACGGCTCGCCCCATGGCAAGCTGCGGCTGATATTTGAGCTCCAGCCCATGGCCTTTATCCTGGAAAACGCCGGGGGCAAGGCAACCGACGGCAAAGAGGACATCCTTGACCTGATACCCAGCGACCTGGACCACAGGTGTCCCATTTATATCGGGAGCCGCTTTGAAGTCGATAAAGTTAAAGAATTCCTGAACTAAGCTATAATCATCCCTGAAACTCCTTCCTTGAGGTAATAAAATGATGCTGAAGAACTCAGAACAGCTGAAAAATGAAATAAAAGGCATTTTGCGGATAGAAGGACCGAATGTCACGGTCCTCGATGAAAACGGCCTCCGAGAAAAAAGCATTGACGACCTCGTGCATGCCGCCGTCTTCAGCCCGGATGAAAACACCCGGCAGATGTCCCGCTGGCTTATCCGCCGGGCAGGGGCATCCCTGGGAATCCTGCCGGCCTCCATCCAGTCCCTTTACGAAGCGATGGGCAGGGGCGAAGCGGGCGGCTTCACCGTTCCCGCCATCAATATCCGGGGACTCACATACGACACCGCCCAGGCCGTGTTCCGCGCCGCCCTGAAAGGCAAGGTCGGCCCGTTCATTTTCGAGATCGCCCGTTCGGAGATCGGGTATACCGGGCAGCGCCCCGCGGAATACACCACCGTCATTACGGCGGCGGCAATCAAGACCGGCTACAGAGGGCCCCTGTTCCTGCAGGGCGACCACTTCCAGATAAGCGCGGGCAAATTCTCCAAGAACCCGGAGGGAGAAGTCAATGCCGTGAAGGACCTGATCAGGGAGGCAATTGCAGCCGGCTTCTTCAATATAGACATTGATTCCTCCACCATCGTCGACCTGAGCAAGCCGACAATCAAGGAACAGCAGAAAAACAATTACGAAGTCGCGGCGGAGCTCACCAGGCTCATCCGGGAGCTGGAGCCGGAGGGCGTAACGGTTTCCGTGGGGGGCGAGATAGGGGAAGTCGGCGGGAAGAACAGCACCGTCGAAGACCTGCGGGCGTTCATGGACGGGTACAATGAAGTTAAGGGGGCCGGTTTGAAGGGGATCAGCAAGATCAGCATCCAGACCGGCACCAGCCACGGAGGCGTGCCGCTCCCGGACGGCACCATAGCCAAAGTGAGCATTGACTTCGGGGCGCTGGAAAAAATCTCCGCGGCCGCCCGCAGGGAATACGGCCTGTCCGGCGCCGTGCAGCACGGCGCGTCGACCCTGCCGGATGAGGCTTTCGACCGTTTTCCCAAAACGGGCACGGCCGAAATTCACCTGGCAACCGGGTTCCAGAACATGATCTACGACAGCGCAGCCTTTCCGGAGGCGTTGCGAAAGAAGATCTATGATTACGTCCGGACGGACCTGATGGACGAAAAGAAGGCCAGGGACACGGACGAGCAGTTCATCTACAAAACAAGGAAAAAAGGGTTCGGGCCCTTCAAAGAGCAGATGTGGGACCTGCCGGCCGAAATCCGCCAGGCAATAAGCGGCAGCCTCGAAGAGAAATTCCGGTTCCTGTTTTCAAAACTCGAAGTCTTCGGAACAGTTGACGTGGTGCACAAATTTGTGAAGCCCGTGGATGTGCCCCTGGGCGCCCCGGGAAAGGGAACGGGAGAGATTAAACCTTTGGAGGAATACGGCGAGGGAGAGTAATTCCCTCCCCCGCCTGGATTTATTGGAAGTTACCGGACCTCTGATCCCGGCTTGGCGTTCTTGTCGAGTGTGAGGAGCGTCAGCCCTTTATCTGCGTCGGTCGCCAGCAGCATGCCGCGTGATTCGATTCCCATGAGCTTCGTCGGCTTCAAATTGGCGACGATGATTATCTGCCTGCCCACGAGGTCCTGGGGCTTGTAGTCCTTGGCGATTCCCGCCACGATCGTCCTTTCCTCGCCTATATCAATCCGGAGCTTGACCAGCTTTTCCGAACGCGGCACGGCTTCGGCGGCAACGATCCGGGCCACCCTGAGGTCGATCTTCTTGAAATCGTCATAGGTGATTTCGGGCCTGAAGGTAACAGGCTCATTTTCCTGGACCTCGTCTTTCTTGTATTCCACCCTCGGAAAGAGGGCGTCGGCCCGCTCGAGTGTCGAGCCGGGCTTCAGGCCTCCCCATTTCTCGATGCTCGCGTGGTTCTGGGCCATTTCCGGCTTTATGCCGATCTGGGCCTGGATCTTCCGGGCGCAGTCGGGCATGAAAGGAGAAACCATTACTGCTATGACCCTTAAAGATTCCAGCAGGTTGTAGATAATCGTGTCCAACCTGCCCTTGAGCTCAGGTTGTTTTGCGATTGACCACGGCTCCCTCTCGACTATGTACTTGTTCACTATATTAATGAATTCCCAGATCGAGATCAGGGCCTTGTGGAAACCCAGTTCCCGGAAACAGCCGGCAACATCGGAAACGGTCCGGCCGGCGGCTTCAATCAATGCCGAATCCTCATTACGGCTGTCGGCGATAGTTGCAGGGGCTTTTCCGTCGCAATACTTCATGGCCATGGCCATGATGCGGCTGACGAGGTTGCCAAGGTCGTTGGCGAGGTCGGAGTTTATCCTCTGCACGAGCGCTTCTTCGCTGAAGCTCGAATCAAGGCCGAATACCATGTCCCTCAGGAGGAAATACCTGAAGGAGTCCAGGCCGTACTTGTCCTTGAGATCGAGCGGTTTGACTACATTTCCCAGGCTCTTCGACATCTTGCTCTGCTCGATATTCCAGTAGCCATGGACATTCAGCCTCCTGTAGGGTTCGATCCCCGCCGCTTTCAGCATTGTAGGCCAATAAATTCCATGGGGCTTCAGGATGTCTTTCGCAATGAGGTGCTCGGACCAGGGCCAGTATTTTTTGAATCTGGCGTCGTCCGGATAGCCGATGCCCGTGATATAGTTGATCAGTGCGTCGAACCAGACATAAGTGACATAGTTCTCGTCGAAAGGCAGCGTAATCCCCCAGGTGAGCCGCGACTTGGGCCGCGATATGCAGAGGTCTTCCAGGGGCTCCCTCAGGAAGGCCAGGGCCTCGTTGCGGTACCTCTCCGGCCTGATGAAATCGGGATTGTCCTTGATGTACTGGATGAGCCAGTCCTGGTACTTGCTCATGGTGAAGAAATAATTGCTCTCTTCCCGGTACTCCGGCTTTACTTTGTGGTCGGGGCAGCAGCCGTCGACAAGCTCCGATTCGCGGTAGAACCGCTCGCAGCCGACGCAATAAAACCCTTCATATTTTCCGAAATAGATGTCGCCCCTGTCATGGACCTTCTTAAGGATGAGCTGGACCGTCCTGATATGGTCGGGGTCGGTCGTCCGGATGAAATAGTCGTTGGTTATCTCCAGCTGCGGCCAGAGGTTCCGGAATTGCGCGCTGATCTGGTCGGCGTATTCCTTGGGCGTGATCCCCGCGTTGCGGGCGGCTTCGGCTATTTTGTCCCCGTGTTCGTCGGTGCCGGTCAGAAAGAAGGTCTCGTAATCCGAAAGCCGGTAATACCTCGACATCACGTCGGCCACTATTGTCGTATATGCGTGGCCTATGTGGGGAGAGGCATTCACGTAGTAGATCGGTGTCGTAATATATATCTTTTTTTCCTGAGTCATCGGAGCACCTCCTGGTTGCCGCCGTTACAAAACGTATTTGGACGAGTCCTCGTCCTTGTCCTTGGTTTCAATCTCCAGCTCCCGCCCGTCTTCCAGAATTACGGATATGGTGCCCTTAAGAAGGTTCTGCCGGATGACCTTTCCGCGCCCCTGCGGGGTGTCAATGGTCTTGCCGGTCTTCGGCATGTTTTTTTTCACTCTGACATAATTCTCGTATTCGTAAGCGAGGCAGCACATCAGCCTGCCGCAGATCCCCGAGATCTTTTCCGGGTTCAGGAGCATATTCTGCTCCTTCGCCATTTTCACGGATACAGTATCGAGATTGTGCAGGAAAATGGAACAGCATATCTCGCGGCCGCAGATACCGACCCCGCCGAAGATGCGCGTTTCGTTCCGGACCCCGATCTGCCGCAGCTCTATCCTCGTCTTGTATTTCTGGACGAGGTCTTTGACGAGTTCCCGGAAATCGACCCGGTTCTCAGCCGTGAAATAGAATATTATTTTGCTGCCGTCAAACAGGCTTTCGACCTCCACCAGCTTCATGGGGAGGTTCCTTTCCACGATCCTGCCCAGGCAGAAGTCGAACGCTTCGCTCTCGGTGCGCCTGATCTCTTCCTCGGCCAGCTTGTCTTCATCGGTCAATTTCCGGATCACCGTTTTCAGCTCGGCCGGAAGATTGTTGGCAACCAGGTGGATTGCCTCCTTCATCACGATGCCTATGGCCGGGCCGTTTTCCGTATTGACCAGGACGGTGTCATTTTTTTTCAGCTTCAAGCCGGCGCTGTCAAAATGATAGATCCTGCCCTGCTTTCTGAATTTCACCCCAACTACAGATTTCACAAATATCTCCGAATCCCTCAGGATGTCCGGCCCGGGGCCGCCTTGAGGCCGGTCCTGAACAGGCGAAACATCATCATTTCCAGAAGAAGCTGCCTGTTGGCGTTCTGCTCCAATGCCCTGACCGCGGCATTGATGATTTTTATCGAGTTCAGAAGCTCCTGTTTCGATATCCTCCCCGCGGCCTCCCTGATTACGTCTATCCGGTCCCTGTTAAAGACCTGCCGGTCCTCTCCCGTCTCGCCGAAGACCACAATGTCCCGGAACCAGGTCTTCATGATCTCCAGCCCCTCCAGGATGAGGTCCCGGTCGCTTCCCATACCGGCCAGCACCGGGTAAAAATCCAGGGGCGTTGCAATGAGCGCCAGTTTGTCGATCAATTCCTCGCGGCGCGCGGCATAATCATTGTCCTTCATTTCCAGGGCCTTTCCAAGGCTCCCTCCGGATATTGCCGCCAGGGTGGAAGACGTCCGGGCGTCCACGGAAAAACGCTCCTCGAGCAGGCTGATCATATCCTCGCTGCGCAGCGGCTGAAACTTAATCCTCTGGCAGCGGGACAGCACAGTCAGCGGGAGCTGGTGCGGACGCGCCGTGACCAGGACCAGGATATTGGCCCCGGAGGGCTCTTCCAGTGTTTTCAGCAGGGCATTGGCCGCCGCGCCGTTCATCTTTTCGGCTTCCAGGATTATAAATACCCGTTTGCGCCCCTCCGCCGGCCTGAACATCATCTGTTCCTGGAGCTCGCGGATCTCCTTGATCCTGATGAAAGCCCCGTCCGCCTGGATGGTGATGACGTCGGGATGGCTGCCCCTCTCTATTTTCCGGCACTGGAGGCATTCGCCGCAAGGCTCGCTCCCGGCCTCCAGGCAGTTAAGCGCCTTGGCAAACGCCAGGGCCGTCGCCCTTTTCCCGATCCCGTCCAAGCCGTGGAATATATAGGCATGCGCAACACGGTCCTGCCCGATCACGCTCTTCAGGAAAGCTATCGCCTTTTCCTGGCCTTTGATATCTTTGAAAAGCATTCGGGCCCGGTCCCCTCAAGAATTTCCGGCCGCATTCAGGCTGAATAATTTCACCAGTTCCGCCCTGACCTGCGCCGCTACCGATTCAATGGTCCCGGTCGAATCTATTACCCGGAACCTTTGCGGCTCGCTGCGGGCCAGTTCCAGATACCCGTTTCGCACCCGGGAATGGAACATGATATCTTCATTTTCAAAACGGTCTTCTGCATCAGGGGCGGCATTCCCGGCAATGCGGTGAAAGGCGCGCTTCAACCCCTCCTGGGCCGGCAGATCGAAAAGAAAGGTCACGTCCGGCTTCAGCGACAAAGAGGAAAAGCTGTCCAGGGATATGACAGTAGCTATGTCCAGTCCCCTGCCGTAGCCCTGGTAAGCAATTGTCGCATCGGAGTAGCGGTCGCACAAAACAACCCGGCCCCCTTCCAGGGCCGGCCTGATTATCTCTTCAACGTGCTGGGCCCGATCGGCCAGGAACATCAGGATTTCGGACCTGGCCGAAATCGCCGAAGACCCGGCCAGGGATTCTTTCCTGTTGAGGAGGATCCTCCTCAGCTCAATTCCCAAAGGGCTGCCGCCCGGTTCTTCCGTAAGAAGGACGTCAATATCGTTCCCGCGCAGGAAATCAGCGGCCGTCTTTATCTGGGTAGTTTTGCCGCAGCCCTCTATTCCTTCAAATGTTATAAAGGTTCCCAATTCAAGACCCGTCCCGCAGGAAAGAAAAAGGGAAACCACTGCGGCTTGCCAAACGTGATTTCCCCTTGAAAACGCGAATATTATTCTCCCGAAACTATTGCCTCAACCGGGCATATATCAGCACAGGCCCCGCAATCGGTGCAGAGTTTCTGGTCAATAACGTACTTGTCGTCTCCCTCACTAATTGCCTGGACCGGGCATTCGCTCTCACAGCTTCCGCAAGCAATGCATTCATCGTTGATCGAATAGGGCATTTTACTTCATTCCTCCTTTAATAATTGACTCTTAAACGGACCGGACTTCCTTGACTTCCGGAACCACTTTCTTGAGATATTTCTCAATACCCATTTTCAGGGTCATCTGCGACATGGGGCATCCCGCGCAGCTCCCCTTCAATTTTACACTGACGATGCCGTCTTCGCTGATATTGACCAGTTCCACATCGCCGCCGTCAGCCTGAAGATTGGGCCTGATATCATCAAGGGCTTTTTTAACTTCTTCTTTCATCTATTTCACCTCGTGGCATACTTTATTGCTCTTTAAAAACAGGCATTTATATCATATTTTATGAATGCTTTCCACGATTTCAATGCGGCATACGGGACAGCATTTTCCCGGCAAGCTTCCGGGCAACGCCGGAAAGTTCGGGCTTGAGCAGGAGGTATTTCTCCGTTTCGGTGTGGGCGGCCCTCCAGACGTCCTTTCCGGTCGCCGCATCAATCATCCTGAAGCTCAGCCCCACCCGGGCAAACTTGTCCTTGTCCGGGCCCTCCACGATATAGGTCCACTGGTCCACTGTCGCCAGCAGAAATGCATCTGCGCCGCACGCAGCGCCAATTCTGGAGCTGAGTTCCCGGTCCGAATAGTTTACCATCGTCAGTTTGGCCATGTAATCGGAGTAATCCTTCTTTGTCCCGGCGCCGGCGTCAATGCAGGCCTTCAGGTCTTTCGCCGTGAACACTTTACTGTACCATCCTTTGTCCGCCAGCTCATCGGCCACGATCTTGTCCATAACTGCGGCGCTGTCCTTATGGACCCCCGAATCGACCGGGAAAACGGCAATGGTTTTCGCCTTGTAATCCGGGATGAACGTCTGAGAATAATTCAGCGCCGTACAGCCGGTCAGCATCAAAAGGAGCAAGAGTGCCAATAATTTTCTCATTCAATCATCCTGCTCATGCATCTGCGGGATTTTCATCGTAAAAATGCAAAGTGCCGAACTTCTATCATAAAGAATTATCGGATTCCAGAGAAATTCCGGGAATGCACAGGGATCAGGTAAGTGGCGACGATGCTTCGCAGGTCCTGTTCAGCTCATCAATTATTTCCTTGATGATCCATTTGGGTGTGGAAGCCCCGGCCGAAATGCCGATGCTGTTGAATTGATGCAGGGGAATATCCCTTATTTCCGAAGCCGTTTCGATGTGGAAAGTGGGCTTTCCGCAGCTCTCGGCGACCTTGGCAAGCCGTTTTGTATTGGCGCTGTTCCTGCCGCCCACTATGAATATGGCATCCATTTCGGCGGCAAGCTCCTTGATTTCAGCCTGCCTTCTTTCAGTGGAATCGCAGATGGTTTTAAATACAAGGCAGCCCGGATTTTTTTCGGCCACCTCTTTGGCGATCTTCACGTATTCGTCCTTGCTCTGGGTGGTCTGGGCCACAATGCAGAGCTTCTTAAAACAGGGAATACTTTTCAGGTCATCGTGCGCGCCGATCACAATACCTCTGCCGTTGGCACACCCGAGCAGGCCCTCCACCTCGGGGTGTTCCCTGTCCCCGATTATAAGGATTTCATAATCCTCGAGCGAATGCCTCCTGATTATGGACTGGACGTGCTTTACCTTCGGACAGGTGGCGTCGATGATCCTCATCCCGGTCTTCTCTATTTTCCCCCGTTCCTCGGGAGATATCCCGTGGGCCCTGATGATGATCGAGCCGCCGCCGATTTTTTCCAGATCGTCTACCGGCTTTATCCCTTTTTCAGATAAAAAGTCCACCGCCTGCGGGTTATGGATCAGCGGGCCGTAAGTATAAACATCCTCGGCCCCCTTGCTTTGGGCCATGCTGAGGGCTATCTCTATCGCCCTGCGCACACCCATGCAGAAGCCCGCCGTTTTGGCCAGCTTTATTTTGATTCTGCTCATTTCTTTACTGCGCAAATAAAAAATTCCCTGTTGCCTTCCGGCCCTAACAGGGGTGATTCGATTACGCCTTTTACATCAAGGGACAGCGACTTGAAAAAAGACTCTATCTCGGCGATAACCCTGGCGTGGACGGCAGGGTCCCTTACCACGCCTTTTTTGCCCACTTCGCCGCGGCCCGCTTCGAACTGGGGCTTGATAAGGGCCAGGACCAGGGCGTCTGGCCCCAGGAGGCGAATGACCGCGGGGACGACAAGCCTGAGTGAGATGAACGATGCATCGATAACCGCAATGCCAAGCCGGTCCTTGATCCCGCTGCCGCTGAAAAAACGGATGTTGGTCCTTTCCAGGTTCACCACCCGTTCGTCCTGCCTGAGCTTCCAGGCAAGCTGGCCGTAGCCCACATCGACTGCATATACCTTTGCGGCGCCGGCCTGGAGAAGGCAGTCGGTAAACCCCCCCGTCGAGGCCCCGACGTCGATGGCCGTAATGCCGGAGACATCTATGCCGAACGCGGCCAGCGCCCCCCGCAGTTTAAGCCCGCCGCGGCTCACGTAAGGATTGTCTTCGCCCCGGATGGAAATCTCGACGTCGGGGGGAAGCATCGCGCCCGCCTTGCTGACGGTTTCTCCGCCGACAACAACAGACCCGGATAGAATAAGGGCCTTGGCCCTTTCCCTGGTCGGACTGATTCCCCGGTCTACAAGAAGGGTGTCGAGCCTGACTTTACCGGCTCTCTTTTCTATTTTATCCGGCGCCATCCGGACCGCCCGTCATATTTTCATCAACCTGCGAGCGGCCTCGGCGATTCCCGTGGAATCGATTCCAAACTTCGCCCTCAGTTCTTCCTGTGTCGCGTGCTCGACAAATTCATCGGAGATTCCCAGCCTGATCGTCCTGACCCCGAATGCGCCCCGCTTTTCCAGGAGTTCCAGCACGGCCGTCCCGAATCCGCCCATCAGTACATTTTCCTCGACGGTGAGCACCCTTTTCGTTTCCAGGGCAGACCTGACAAGCAGCTCTTCATCAAGGGGCTTCACGAAACGGCAGTTGATGACGCCGGCCTGGATGCCTTCTTCCTCGAGGGCGCGGGCGGCGTCCAGGGCCGGATGGACAGTCGCGCCGATTGCGAAGATGACCAGGCCCGTTCCTTCTCTCATAACTTCGGCCCTGCCGATATCGAGCAATTTCGGTTCTGCAAGAGGCTCCCCTGTCCCCTTGCCTCTCGGGTACCTTATGGATGCAGGCGAGTCGAGGGAAAGCGCCGTCTTCATCATATCGCGCAGTTCGGCTTCGTCGCTCGGGGCCATAATCGTCAGGTTAGGAATCGACCTCAGGTAGGAAATATCAAAAAGTCCGTGGTGCGTCGGGCCGTCGTCCCCCACTATGCCGCCCCGGTCAAGGGCAAACACAACGGGCAGGTTCTGCAGGCAGACGTCATGCAGGACCTGGTCGTAGGCCCTCTGCAGAAATGTCGAGTAGATCGCCACGACCGGTTTCAACCCCTCCACGGCAAGCCCGGCGGCGAAAGTCACCCCGTGCTGCTCGGCTATCCCCACATCGAAAAAGCGCTGCGGGAATTCGCGGGAGAAATTCTCGAGCCCGGTGCCCTGGCACATTGCCGCGGTTATCGCCACAACCCTCTCGTCTTCCCGGGCAAGCTCGATCATGGTCCGGCCGAACACATCCGTATAAGACGGCGGCGAATTGGAATTGGAGATGTTCTCCCCTGTTTCCAGGCGGAACGGCCCTATCCCGTGGAACCTCGAAGGTTCTTTTTCCGCAAATTCGTACCCCTTGCCTTTCTTTGTAAGGACATGCACCAGGACGGGACGGTTGAGGTCCCTTACATTGGACAGCATCCTGACGAGCGGCTCCAGTTTGTGGCCGTCAAGCGGGCCGACGTACCGGAACCCGAGCTCTTCAAAAAGGGCGCCGGGGACAAAGAGCGCTTTCATGGATTCTTCTATGTGCTTGGTGAACTTGAATACCTGCTCGCCGATCGCGGGAATGGTTTTGATCAGGCTTTTTATCTCGGACTTGATCCGGGTGACATGCTGGCCGGTCATTATCCTGTTGAGGTACGAGGACAGCGCGCCGACATTGGGCGAGATGGACATCTCGTTGTCGTTGAGGATGATGATCAGGTTTTTCTTGCGGTCTCCCGCCCAGTTGAGCCCCTCGAAGGCCATCCCGGCGGTCATGGAACCGTCCCCGATGACGGCCACCACCCTGGAGTTTTCCTTTTTGAGGCAAAGGGCTTCGGCTATTCCCGCCCCGGCGGAAATAGATGTGCTGCTGTGGCCGACATTGAAGACGTCAAACGGGCTCTCCTCCCGGCGGGGGAAGCCGCAGACGCCGCCCCGGCGCCGCAGGGTGTTGAAGATGTCCCGCCGGCCGGTTATGATTTTATGGGCATACGCCTGGTGGCCCACATCCCATATTATCTTGTCGTGAGGGGCGTTGAAGACGTAATGGAGCGCGAGCGTGAGTTCCACGGAACCCAGCGAGGAGGCAAGATGGCCCCCGTTTTTGGAAACAGTCCGGATTATCAGGTCCCTGATCTCATCGGCAAGGACCGCCAAGTCCTGGACCCTGAGTTTCTTCAAATCCGCCGGGGAATTTATACCCGGCAAAAACTTCAGGTCCTTCTCGAAGCTGTCGAGCATTCCGGGTCAGACCGTCCTTTCCACAATGAATTTTGCAATAAGGCGGAGCGGTTCGGCCCGACCGTCAAAATTCTCAAGGTCTTTCAAGGCTGCGCCCAGGTACTGCTGCGCCTTTTCCTTGGCCTGGTCCAGTCCCATCAGGGCCGGGTAAGTCATCTTTTTCAAAGCGGCGTCCTGACCGGTGGCCTTGCCCAGGGCGTCCTTGTCGCCCTCGATATCGAGGATGTCATCCGTTATCTGGAAGGCCAAACCTATATTTTTTCCAAAACCGGCCAGGGCCTCGACGTTCTTCTCTTCCGCCCCCGCCAGCAGTGCGCCGGCCACGACCGATACCTTGATCATCTCGCCCGTCTTGTGCAAATGGATGTATTCCAGGGTCTGCCGGTCGGCGGATTTCCCCTCGGACTGGATATCCGCCACCTGTCCCCCGACCATGCCGAAAAGTCCGGCGGACCAGGATATTTCCCTTATGGCCTGGAGAAGCCTCTCCGGGGGGAATTTCCCGGCAGCATCTTCTCCGGACAGGAGGTGAAAGGCCTCGGTCAGCAGGGCATCCCCGGCCAGGACCGCGATATCTTCCCCGAAGACCCGGTGGTTGGTGAGCCTACCCCGCCTGTAATCATCATCATCCATGACCGGCAGGTCATCATGGATCAGCGAATACGTATGGATCATTTCCAGGGCGCACGCGACCGGGAGCAGGGCCGAAGGATTGCCGCCGACAGCCTCGGCTGCGGCCAGGCACAGTATGGGCCGCAGTCTCTTGCCGCCGGCAAATACACTGTAGCGCACGGACTGGAAGATTATCTCGGGAAAATGATCTTCGCCGGGCAGGTATTGGTCCAGCGCCTTATCGACGATGGTTTTCTTTTCTGCCAGGTAGGAATTCAGAAAATTGAGATTATCGGTCATTATTGAGCTTGTCCTCAAAAGGCTTTATTATCCCTTTTTCGCCGTCGACCAAGATCTCCACGCGCCTTTCGGCCTCGTCGAGCCTCTCCGAGCAGATCCGGGAGAGCCGCACCCCTTCCTCGAACGCCTTGAGCGATTCCTCGAGGCTCATGTTGCCGCTTTCGAGCTTCCTGACAATCTCTTCGAGTTTTGAGAACGCCTCCTCAAATTTTTCCTTCTTCATCTCCACCTTTTGTCTTATCGAGCGTATTGACCGTCTTATTTACCGAGGCCAGGATGTCGCCTCTTGCGACCTTCACCCGGATTGAATCGCCCGGGGAGACCGATCCGGCTTCCATTATAACCCTGCCCGCCGGCTCTGTCAGGGCAATTGCATAGCCCCTCGCAAGGATTGAAAGCGGGCTCAAGGAATCCAGGAGCGCCGCAGTTCCGGCCAGTTTCTGCCGGGCGAGATTCAGCGATCTCCTCATTAATCCGGCCGCGTCACCGCGAAGCCGCTCCACGGTGTTCCGGCGGTCCGGGATTTTCTGCAGCGGGCTCGCGTTGCGCAGGTGCCGGCAAAGATTGTCCGCCTCCATCCGTTTCAAGGATGTGTGCCTGACCAGGGCCGACCTCAACTGCTGCAATTTGTCGTCCAAGCCCAGCCTGAGCCCGGCTATTCTCATCACGGGGGAAGGCAGGCGCCCGGCGAGGTCTCTGGTCTTCACCGCCGCTTCCCGCAATAACCGATTCTCTGCAATATACAATCTTCTTCTGAAATTATCCACAATATCACAAAGGTCCTTGCGCAGCGGCACCGCGAGTTCCGCCGCAGCGGAAGGCGTCGGGGCCCGCAGATCGGCGATGAAATCGGCGATCGTGAAATCAACCTCGTGGCCCACTGCGGAAATCACCGGGATGCCGGCGGCGAAAATCGCCCGCGCGACCCTCTCGTCGTTGAAGGCCGCCAGGTCCTCAAGCGACCCTCCCCCCCGCGCCAGGATAATCACGTCTATTCCCGGGCAGGAATGCAGGGACTCGATGGCCTTGACGATTTCCCGCGGTGCTTCCGGCCCTTGCACCTTAACCGGCGCCACCAGGATGTCCACGGACTCAAACCTGCGCCGCGTTATGTTCAGTATGTCCCTGATCACGGCGCCCGAAGGCGAAGTGACCACACCCACCCTCCGGGGGATGAACGGGATCGGCTTTTTATGGACCTCGCTGAACAGGCCCTCTGCACCGAGGCGCGCCTTGAGCTGTTCGAAAGCGACCTGCAGGGCGCCCACTCCCAGCGGCTCGGCCAAATCAATAATCAGCTGGTACTCGCCCCTGGCCTGATAGACGCTGAGCCGCGCCCGGCAGACGATGTGCATGCCGTCCTCGATGTTGAACCTCAGCATTGCCGCGGTCATCCTGAATATTACGGCGCGGATCTGGCTGAGTTCGTCCTTGAGCGTGAAATAGAGGTGGCCGGAACCGGGCCGGCGGAGATT
>JBDKTK010000216.1:0-3657 GCA_039680225.1 Syntrophaceae bacterium | reverse complement strand
TCAGGCATTATGGTGGCATGATGCCCTCCCACCACCGTCACTATTGCCGGATTGAAGTCCTTGATCTGCTGGAACAACCCTTTGACCGTGTTTACGTGCACCGTAAATGACGTGATGCCGACGAGGTCTGGCCCGAACTCCTGGAGGACCGGGGCAAGATCGCCATCGAGCCGCATATCGAGGATCCGGACATCGTGATCGGGCATAACGCCGGCTGCAAGATATT
The DNA here is from genome assembly GCA_039680225.1 of Syntrophaceae bacterium. GTDB lineage: Bacteria > Desulfobacterota > Syntrophia > Syntrophales > UBA4778 > JBDKTK01. The sequence goes on along the minus strand of JBDKTK010000216.1, from coordinate 3,431 downwards.
CAAGGGCGAGGGGTTCAAAAATGGAAAAGTCCTCTCCGCCCAGCGCTTTCAGAGGTTTCGCGGGTTGTATGAGCAGTATCTTCATGGATGGCCCCCTGCGATTCCTTCAAGGTACTGAGCCGTCATTGATGAAAGCATGTCTGCGACAGTTTCAACGCTCATTTCCGGCATGCGGAACAACATGGTCAGCGCGCCAAGATAAAAGAAGAAGATGGAAGCGGCAACAAACATGGAGTCAACGTCCTGTCTTATGACACCCGATGTCTTCTCTGCTTCCACCATTTCCGACAGGAACCGCACGTATTCTTCAGACTGCTTTGTCATGCCGGGGGTCTCGCTGACGGGCTCGAATATCGTCAGGCGAACCAGGGCCCTGTAAAGGCCCCTGTCTCTGTCGTAAAACCTCAACATCCCCTTTGACAGATGCATCAACCGGTCAAGGAGCCCTGCGCCGGCCGGTATTGATGCGATGAGCCCGGAAAGGGCGTCCCGGATATCCCCGACGAGGGCCTCTTCCAGCAAGGCGGTCTTGCTCTTATAGTGTACGAGCACAGACGCAGGAGAGACACCCGCTTTCCCGGCTATGTCCCTGATGGTGCATTCCTGCATGCCCTTTTGGGAAAACAATTCCCGCGCAGCTTCCAATACAAGGCGCCTCGTTTCTGCTTTCGATGCCTCTCGACGATTCATTGTTGTTAACCTCGTTTATTTAGTAAACATGTTTAACATAATGAAGGTTCTTTTGTCAAGGGCTGGCGCTTTCCCCGATCCTCTGAAGCGGAAAAGATGACACGGAAACGGTTGGAATTACTACAACAAAATTAGAGTTTTGGCGACAGACAAATGGAATTTCCTCCTGCTATTCTAAATAGAGAAGATCCATTCAGCGAAAGGAGAACTTATGAACAACAATGAAAAGAAGAAAACCGGCGTTGAAACAGGGTCCGGCCTCAGCAGGCGAAACTTTATAGCAGGTACGGGCATAGCCGTGGCAGGGGCACTGGCAACAGGCGCGCTGTTGCCGGGCAAGGTCGAATCGGTACCGCCGCCAAAGAAGTGGGACAAGACGACCGATGTCCTTATCATCGGCACCGGGTACGTCGGTCTGGCCGCAGCCATAGAGGCCCATGATGCCGGATCCAAAGTCACGATCATCGAAAAAGCACCTGTAATCGGGGGGAATTCGGTAATTGCAAGCGGAATCTACAATTGTGCGGAGCCAGATGTACAGGCGAAGTACGGGATCAAGGACTCCCCTGAACTGCACTATCAGCAGACGCTCGCGGCCGGCGATTTCAGGGGCGAACCCGAGAAAGTGAAATACCTGACGTTCAATGCGCTGGCGGGACGCAAGTGGCTCGAAAAGCAGGGAGTACAATTCGATCCAAAACCCTATACGGCTGTCGGCGCCCTCTGGGCCAGAAGCTTTGACCCTGTGAACAAAGGCAGGGGCGGCGCGATCATAAGGGCGCTGAAGGCCCAGGTCGATAAAAGGAAGATCCCTATCCAGATGAACGTAAAACTCAAGGCCATTGTCCGGCAGAAGACCCTTGAGGGTGACGTCATGGGGGCAGTAGTCACTGAAAAAGGCAAGGATGTCTATTTCAAGGCTCAAAAGGCCGTAATCCTGGGGACGGGCGGTTTCAGCGCCGATGTGCCGATGCGCTCCAAGTATGACCCGCGTCTCACCGCCGACGTTCCGACCACGAACGTGAAGACCGCGACGGGCGAGGCCATTATCATAGCCGAAAACGAAGGCGCCGACGTCCTTGGGATGGATTTCATCCAGATGCTCATTGCCTGCAACTATTACACGAAGAAATACGGATCGCTGACAAACCTGGGTGTTGATCACGCCCTGTTTGTCAACCTGGAAGGAAAGAGGTTCGTTGCCGAGGACCAGCGCCGCGATGTTATGGCGGAAGCCGTCCTGAAGCAGCCGAAAAAAGTGCTGCTCTGGGTTGCCGACGAACAGTGCGCCAAGAGGTTCAATCCGAAAATGACCGAGGAGATCATCAAGGATGGCCTTGCCTTCCGTGCGGCCACATTGGAGCAGCTTGCGAAGATCCTGAACGAAAAGCTCCAGGTGCCTGAAAAAGCCTTTCTTGAATCCGTTGCGAAATATAATGAGAGCGTCAAGAATGGCAAAGATGCGGAGTTCGGCAAAAAACCCGAGAATCTCAAGCCGGTCAATACCGGTCCTTTCTATGCGAGCCCGACCCAGGCCGGAGTGCACCATACAATGGGAGGCCTTCAGACCAAAGGGGTCGTTTGCCAGGTTATGGATCGGGAAGATAAAGTCATCCCGCGGCTGTACGCAGCGGGCGAAGTCACCGGCGGTGTCCACGGCACAAACAGGGTCGGCGGAAACGCGACAGTCGACTGTATTGTCTTTGGAAGAATTGCCGGAATCAACGCGGCAAAGGAAAAAACCTGGAGCTGAGCTCCCAACGGTTTAGTATGAAGTATTAGAAGAAGGGCAGGGAACTTTTCCCTGCCCTTTCTATTAAAGAACCAGCCATCATCGGGAAACGATCTTTATCGTCCGCCGTATATCGCGCATTAGTGCGCACGATTTTTCGGAAACCCCCATAACTGCGAGACCCCGTCAAATCATGCGGGATCTGCGTCCGTTGATTGACAATAAAATGCTTCAGCATTATAGAGACCCTATAGTATTGCCGCTGTATTATAGGGTTTCTCCGGATGGCCGGGCAGTATGGAGTTCGCTTCTTACCCATGATGGAGAGGGTCATGGAGAAAATATGTTTTCCACATCTCCTCGTGATCCTTGCTGTTTTTCTGGCAGGATGCGCAAAGGTCGGACCGGATTTTGTCCGGCCCGATGCTCCCGTTTCAGCAAACTGGCTCGAAGCCCGGGATGGCAGGCTGAATAACCAGCCGGTGAACTACCGCAACTGGTGGCAGGCATTCGATGACGCGGCCCTTGATAAGATTATCGATCTTGCCTACCGGCAGAACCTCTCCCTGAGGATAGCAGGGCTCCGGGTACTTGAAGCCCGGGCCCAGCTGGGCATAGCCGTGGGAAGGCTTTTCCCTCAGACTCAGCAGGTTTACGGTTCACTCGAATATAACCGCGTAAGCGAGCGAAGTCTTCAGCTGGGAGCTATAAACAATCCGAATTATGAACAGGCAGAGGTCGGGATATCGGCCACATGGGAAATCGATTTTTGGGGAAAGTACAGGAGGAATATTGAATCGGCAGATGCGAATTGGAAAGCCAGCCTCGCCGATTACGACAATGCTCTCGTGAGCCTTACGGCCGACGTGGCAAACTTTTACATCACCGTAAGAACCCTGGAAAAACGCATCCAGATTGCCAGGCAGAACACACAGATACAGAAGGAAAGCCTGAGAATCGCCGAGGCGCGATTTCATGGCGGCACCAGCTCGCAGAGGGACGTAGAGCA
>JBDKTK010000215.1:0-1560 GCA_039680225.1 Syntrophaceae bacterium | reverse complement strand
AGCCGGCCAGGGTAAAATGATCGACTGCCTGTTCAAGTTGGAGGGCCAAATATCGCTTCCGGTCCCCGCTTTCAAGGGCCCGGGCAGACAGGAACTTGCGTAGTTCGTCCATGCGCCCTTGGGCTTTGTTCTCTCCTTCCTGAGCCACTGCAATGGCTTTTTCGCGGTTTCCTTCATCCCAGTAAAACGAGGCCAGATCATAATAATCCCCGCCGTACACCAGCTTTTTACAGCGTATTTCCAGATATTTCTCCCGGTCGCCCAGCTTGCGGTAGATCCCCCGGGCATGATCGGTCGGCCATTCCCTGTTTATGGCTTCAAGCGCTTTCGCCAGGCGGCGCCAATCCGCATCGTTGTAACAGGCAGCGTAGGCCACGTCGTACAGTGAATCATCCATGCCAGCATTGCCACTTTTGATGAAAGGGATAACCTCGTCCAGCAACTCCCGGCGAATCTCTTCATCAATTTGTTTTGATGCAAGTTTTTGCTGAATATCGTCAAGGAGGCCGGCGACGTGATTCACAACCTCATCATCACCGCCGCCGTATGTATCCAGGTCCTTAAGATCGGGGTACAGCTCCCACCAGAGCGCCATTACGATTTCACCTTCCGAGCGGATTTTCTGCTCGGTTGAAAGCCTAACGTGCTTCTTTAGGAAATCGAAGCACTCGCGGCGCAGATCAGGGCGAAAATTGGCAAGGTGGGCAATCAAATTGATCAACGTCTCCGGCTTGGCCGCCGCCAGCAAATCATTTAGCGGATCAACGGGTTCTTTCTTCTTGGCCATCTTCTCACCTCACAGATGAAACTGGACGACATGATCAAGGAGCGGAAGCTTTCTCAAGCTGAAGTCCTCAGTAAAACGCTTGCCGGAATCGCGCTGAATTTCCATCAGTCCAAGGAAGCCGGCAAACCTATCAAGGCAGCGCGTTGAATAGCAGCCGCGGAGGACCTGCTCCGGTGAGAAGTACTCTCCAATCGGCAAAACCTCATGCAGCACCGCGGGGAAGGCGCGCAGGAACCGGTCCTCGTAAAAGCAGCTAGATCGCCACTCGGTCCCATATTTCTTAAGCAGATAAAGGCTGTACAGAAAAGAATGCTGGATGAGGGGGATTTCACGCAAACCGCCCCGATAGGCCCAGTTGTACCTGGTGGCAAATTCACGGAAAAGCCGCATGTAAATTCCGGCCAGTCCATGTTTATTCATGAGTTTCCGGCAGTCACCGCTAACGATGAACTTTCCCTTGTACTTCCTGATGAACCCGCTCAATCCGGAGACAAGCCGGGTGACGTGCAGATCAAAGAACTCCGGCTCCGATCGAAGGTCGCCATAACGGAAGGTTTCTAGGTACTTCTCCTCTCCCAGATATGCCATGGCGATGTCCCTGCACAAATTACGCAGGAGATTGCCGGTGGTGGTCGCCTTTACGCCCTGACCTCCATGTTTTTCAACCAATAGGGCAAAGAGGGTAAGGATCGGAGCTTCGGGGACAACATCCAGGCAGGACGGAAAACTGACCAGATGGGACGACTCGAATGGGAAATGCAGAAAACGGTGCA
>JBDKTK010000214.1:0-8149 GCA_039680225.1 Syntrophaceae bacterium | reverse complement strand
CGCCGGCCCACCTGGCCCACCTCGGCAGGTTCAGGAAATCCGGCCTTCTTGATGAAGCATACGAGGCAATCGAATTTTTCCCTCTCATGGGCGAGAGCGGGAAATGGCTGCGTTCCACGGCTTCCGTGATCAGGGACCCGTCCGGCAGGGTTTACGGGGCGCTCGAAACTCTCGAAGACATATCAGAAAGGATGCTGGCCGAGGAGCTTTACATAAGCCTGGCCAACAATTCACCCGTCGGCTTCTTTGTCGCCCAGGACGGTAAATTCATCTTCACCAACGCCCAGTTTCAAAAATCCACGGGTTATACTGCGGACGAGCTTGCCGGCCGCAACGTGCTGAGCCTTGTCCACAGCAGCGACAGGAGCGTGGCGCGCCGCAACGCCGTCGACATGCTCAAAGGCGTCCGCAAGGCGCCTTACGATTTCCGGATCAGGACCAGGCAGGGCCAGACGAGATGGATAATGGAGACCGTGACGTCGATACCTTTCCGCGGAGGCACGGCGGTCCTCGGCAGCTACATGGACATCACGGAGGAAAAGGAATGGCGCACGAGCCTTGAGGAGCTCAGGACCCTGGAAACGTCAATCCTGGACGCGATACCCCACGCCGTGCTCGGGCTCAAGGAGAGGCAGATCATCTTTGCCAACAACGCCGTGGAAACGGTGTTCGGCTGGAAGCCGCAGGAGCTCATCGGCAAATCGACCAGGATCCTGTACAGGTCCGACCAGGAATTTGAACAGATCGCCGGCGATTTCTATCCCGTCCTGGAAGAGAAGCCCACGTTCATGGAGGAATTTCCGTGCCGGCGCAAGGACGGAAGGGACATCCTCTGCATGGTCAGCACCTCCCGGATCGGCAAATCGCTGAAGTACCGGAGGATCGTCGCCACCTACGAGGACATCACCGCCCGGAAGAAAGCGGAAATGGACCTCAAGCAGAGTTTCGAGCGCCTCCAGAAAGGGCTCGAGGACACGATCCAGACCATCGCCATGATCGTGGAAACGAGGGACCCGTACACCGCCGGGCACCAGAGGCAGGTCGACAAGCTGGCCACGGCAATTGCAAGGGAGATGGGGCTTTCCGAAGACAAGATCCGGGGCATCCACACCGCGGCGGTCATCCATGATATCGGCAAGATCTATGTCCCCGCAGAAATGCTGAGCAAGCCCGGCCACCTTACGAATATCGAGTACGACATCATGAAGACCCACCCGCAGGTCAGCTACGATATCCTGAAACGCATAGAGTTCCCGTGGCCTGTTGCCGATATAGTGTACCAGCACCACGAGCGCCTCAACGGCTCGGGATATCCCAAAGGCCTCAAGGACGGCCAGATCCTTTCGGAGGCGAAAATCCTTGCGGTTGCCGATGTCGTGGAGTCCATGTCCTCCCACCGTCCCTACCGGCCGACCGTCGGCATGGACAAGGCGCTCGCGGAGATCAACCGGAATAAAGGTATTCTTTACGACCCGGATGTTGTAGATGTGTGCACAAGGCTGTTTACCGAAAAAGGCTTCAAATTCGATTGAGGGCCGATTCCGAAAAGACATCGAGGTGACAAATGGACTGGACCACTTTCCTGCTCGGCATGGCCGCCGGTTTGATCGCGGGAGTCGCGCTATCATCCCTTGCAAAATTATATAAGGAAAAAGCCGCCGGAGAGATCGCGCGCGAGCTGCTCAGGGAAAGCGAGCAGCAGAAAAAAGCGGTCATTGACGAAATAATCAACAACCTCAAGGCGAATTTCTCCAGCGTATCTCTTGAGGCCCTTTCCAGGTCCACCGATGAATTCCTCAAGCTCGCCAAATCAAAACTGGACCAGGAGAGGGAGGCGACGGCCCGGGAGCTTGATTCCAAAAAGGCGCTGATCGACCAGCAGCTCCTCACCATGAACAGCGGGCTCGAGAATGTCGCCCGGCTCCTGACCGACCTGGAAAAGGACCGGATAGAGAAATTCCAGGAATTGTCGTCGCAGCTGCAGAAGACGGGAGAGCATACTTCGGAACTCGCCAGGATTACGGGCTCGCTGAGGGAAGCGCTTGCCAGCTCCAAGGTGAGGGGCCAGTGGGGCGAGCGCATGGCCGATGATGTCCTGCGCATGTGCGGCTTCGTCGAGGACATCAACTATACCAAGCAGACGACCCTCGAAGCCGGCTCGCGGCCGGACTTCACGTTCCTGCTGCCGCGCGGCCTCAAGCTCAACATGGACGTCAAATTCCCGCTCGACAATTACCTGAAATGGGTGGAAGCCGCCAGCGACATGGAAAGGAAAAGTTTCCGGGACATATTCCTCCGCAATATCAGGGACAAGATCAAGGAGGTCTCCACGAGGAGTTATATCGACCCGGCCGGCAGCACGGTTGATTACGTCCTGCTTTTCATACCAAACGAGCACATCTATGCTTTCATCCATGAACAGGACGCGTCGATCCTGGAAGACGCCCTGAAGAACAAGGTTATCTTCTGCTCGCCCATCACGCTGTTTGCAGTGTTGGCGGTGATCCGCCAGGCGGTGGACAATTTCGCCCTGGAGAGGACTTCCCATGAAATACTCGGCCTGTTCGGCGTTTTCCGGGAGCAATGGGGGAAATTCATCGAGCAGCTCGATAAACTCGGCAAAAGGCTCGCGGACGCGCAGAAAGAGTTTGATGTGCTGGCCAATACCCGCCGCAAGCAACTCGAAAGGCCGCTCGCAAAAATCGAGCGCCTCAAGTCGGGCGGAAAGCTTGCAGCGCCGGAACATGAAAAGGAAATTTACGTTTTGTCCGGGAAAGGGGACAGCGGCGCCGGCGAGTAAAATAACTGCTTCATAATTTCTGATCCACCCGCTTCATTCCATTTCGGCTCCATTGAAGCAAATGATTCAGCACTGAATCATTTGCTTCACGTTCAGGAAAATCCCTCTACATTCAGGAAATCACTCGGTTTTATCTGATTCCACATATTGATCGTGAAGCATATCAATCAGCAAGCATCTGTCTGCCTTTTTCCGGTCCGCCAAAAACCCCTGTAAAACAGCCTGTTACGGCCGTGGCATGCAAAATGCTCAAGCAGACCTCAATCCATGAATGAAAACGAGCAGGGGGAAAAATCTATGGAAATAATCCTTTATGAAAAGAGAGACGGCGTTGCCCTGATCACCTTTAACCGTCCCCAGGCGTTGAATGCCTTGAACACCGAAGTGAACATGAAACTTGTCGAGCTGTTTGATGCCGCGGAAAAAGATGAAGAGGTCAAAGTCGTGGTCCTGACCGGCGCGGGCGAAAAGGCCTTCGTCGCGGGAGCCGACATCAAAGAAATGATGAATCTTGACGCAATCGGCGCCAGGCAATTCGCCCTGAACGCCAAGCGCGCCGCGGATAAAATTTACAATTTAAGCAAACCGGTAATCGCCGCGATCAACGGCTTCTGCCTGGGCGGCGGCCTCGAATATGCCCTGGCATGCGATTTCAGGGTGGCCTCCGAAAACGCCAAGTTTGCCCTCCCGGAGATCACGCTTGGAATCATGCCGGGGTCCGCCGGCACCCAGCGGCTGTCCCGTCTGATCGGGACCGGAAAGGCCAAGGAGCTGATTTACACCGGAACGATCATCAGCGCCCTGGAGGCCCTCAGCCTCGGCTTGGTCAATTACGTTTACAAAAAGGAGTCGCTGATCGACGAGGCAATGTCCATAGCAGGGAAGATCGCCTCCAAGAGCCCGGTGGCCCTGTCGCTTATCAAATCGGCGATCAACAAGGGGACTGAAACCGATCTCGAAACCGCATCAATGTTTGAGATCGACTGCTTTGCCCTGTGCTTCACGACGGAAGAGCAGAAGAGATTGATGACGGCTTTCGCAACGAAAAAATAACAAGGAGAAAAAAATGAGCGAGAAAGTGGCAGTAGTCGGTGCGGGGACCATGGGGTCCGGAATAGCGCAGGTCGCGGCCGAAGGCGGATTCACTGTAGTGATAATCGACACGGCGCAGGAGTTCCTCGACAGGGGGCTCGGCACAATAAAAAATTTCATCGGCAGAAAAGTTGCGAAGGGCACGCTGACGCAGGCCCAGGGCGACGAGATCCTTTCCCGGCTTTCAACTTCGACCGCGATGGAAGACGCGGTGAAAGGGGCCGCGATGGTGGTTGAGGCGGTGTTTGAGAAGGTAGAGCTCAAACAGGACATTTTCAGGAGGCTTGACGCCGTTTGCCCGCCGGAAGTAATTTTAGCAAGCAATACTTCGACAATCCCCATCTCCACCCTGGCATCTGTTACGAAAAACCCCGAGCGTGTTATCGGGACCCATTATTTCAGCCCGGTCCCCCTCATGAGGCTCGTGGAGGTGATCCGCGGCGCCAGGACAAACGACAAGACCGCGGAAAAGACCGTCGAGCTCTGCAAGGCATTCGGCAAGACCCCCATCGTCGTCAAGGACATCCCCGGGTTCATCGTCAACCGCTTCCTGTGCCTGATCTACAACGAATCCTGCAACATGATCTTGAACGGCAGCGCGTCTGCCGAAGACATCGACAAGGCCATGAAGCTCGGCTGCAACTGGCCGATGGGGCCCAACGAGATCATGGACCTGGCGGGAGTCGATGTATGCGGCTTTGCCATGGACGCGATGTTCGCGATGACCGGCGAGGAGCGCTACAAGACCTCTCCCCTTTTCACCAAAATGATCGATGAGAAGAAACTCGGCAGGAAGACCGGCGAGGGTTTCTACAGCTACAAGAAATAATTCAAGCGAGGGAGGACAGAGATGACAGATAAAAAGAAAAAGCTTCTCGATGGAATCAAAGTTGTCGACCTGACCAGAGTTTACGCCGGGCCCTTCAGCAGCCAGATCCTGGCCGACATGGGTGCGGAAATAATCAAGATAGAGGACGGCGGACCCAACACCAATGAAAGGAGCTGGGCCCCCTTTGCCCCGGGCACGCAGGAGTCCACCTATTTCATCGGGCTCAACCGCGGCAAGAAAAGCATTGAGCTGAACCTCAAGGAACCCAAGGCGCTCGAGATCTTTTACAAGCTCGTGAAGGACGCCGATATCGTCATGGAGAATTACGCCCCGGGCGTGGCGCCGAAGCTGCTCGTCGGATACGAGCAGTGCAAAAAAATAAAGCCCGACGTCATTTACCTCTCCATCTCCACCTTCGGGCAGTACGGGCCCCTGAGCAAACTCCCCGGCTACGACATGCTGGCGCAGGCCATGGGAGGGCTGATGAGCATCACGGGATACCCGGAAAAGCCGGTGAGAGTCGGCTCCTCACTGGGCGACGTGATTTCCGGCCTCTACGGGACCATCGCCGTCCTGGGCGCGCTCAACTACCGGAACCTGACCGGAGAAGGCCAGTACATAGATGTTGCCCTGATCGACTGCATCTTCACCTGCCTGGAAAACAACGTCCCCGCTTACACCATAACGGGAAGGAAGCCCCGGAGGATGGGGAGCCGGCATCCGGACGGCGGACCCTATGACGTCTATAACTGCAAGGACGGTTTTGTGGGGGTCGTAGCTTCCAACGAGAAATTGTGGGGAAGCATGTGCCAGACCATGGGAAGGCCGGAACTGGCAAAAGACCCGAAGTTCGACAGCAACGTCACCAGGATGAAGAACGTCGAGGAGATGACGGAAATCATCAACAACTGGATGAAGGATTTCACAGTGGAGGAGACCATGGCCAAGCTGCGCGAGGCGCGCGTGCCCGTCGCCCCGATCCTGGAAGTCCCCCAGATCTGCGAGAGCGAGAATACGAAGGCCCGCAACATGCTGGTCGAATTCGAGCATGCGACCGCGGGCAGGATCCGCCTGGCGGGCAACCCCGTCAAGTACGGAGCCTATGCTGCAATCGCCGAACTGCCGCCGCCCTTCAAGGGGCAGCACACCCCGGAAATCCTCGCGTCCCTGGGCTACAGCAAAAACGAAATCGACGAACTGTTGAAGTCCGGCGTGATCGGAGACGGATACATCACCAGGGCGAAGAAATAACCGGACTGCAACTGACAGTAAAGGAGCTTTGATAATGAAGGATTTATTCAGTCTGAAAGGCAAGACCGCCCTGATCACCGGGGGCGGCAGGGGAGTCGGGAAATTCATCGCCGACGCCCTGGCGGAAGCGGGCGCGAACATCATCATCGTTTCGCGGAAAATGAAAAACCTCGAAGCCGCCGCGAAGGAAATAGAGACTGTGTACAAAACCAGGGTGCTGCCGCTGGCCTGCGACATTGCCAGGGAGCAGGATGTCAAGGCAATGGTCGACGAAGCGGCCAAGCAGTTCCCCCGGATAGACATACTCGTGAACAACTCAGGCGCGACCTGGGGAGCGCCCACCCTCGAATTCCCGCTGGAGCGCTGGGACCAGCTGTTCAACGTCAACGTGCGGGGAGTCTGGATACTCTCGCAGCGGCTGGCGAACCTGATGAAGGAGCAGGGCGGGGGGAACATCATCAACATATCCTCGATCATGGCCTTCCGGGGGTCCGAGGAGGAAGTCCATCCCTCGGTGCCTTACAATTCGACCAAGGCGGCCGTCAACCTCCTGACCATGAACCTCGCGGTAAAGCTCGCGCGCTACAACATCAGGGTCAACGCGCTCGCGCTGGGCTACTTCCTCACGGACATGACTTCATACCTGGAAAAACCCGAGTTCAAAAAAGAATACGACGCCCTCAAGGCAATGACGCCCCTCGGCAGGTTCGGCGAAGAGCAGGACATTAAAGGAGCTGCCATATTTCTGGCCTCCGATGCCTCGGCTTACATGACCGGCCACATCATGCTGCTCGATGGAGGGTTCCTCGCCAAGTAAGGCGACTTAAGCAAACAGAAGTGAATAACAGGAGATAAAAAATGGATTTCATATTGAACGACGATCAGAAAATGCTCCGCGACACTGTCAGGCGGATAGCGGAGAGCGAATTCGGCCCCCGGGCCGCGGAAGTGGACGCAACGGAAAAATTCCCGCGCGAGGCGTTCAAGACACTCGGCGAGAACGGGCTCATGGGGATCCAGGTCCCGGAGGAATACGGGGGAGCGGGCGCCGGGATGCTGTCGCTCATCCTCACGGTTGAAGAAGTCGCGCGCGTGTGCGCCTCGACATCCGTCATCCTCACCACGCAGGCCCTGGCAAGCGACCCGCTGCTGCTGGCCGGCACCGAGGAGCAGAAGAAAAATTACCTCAACAGGATGGCCTCGGGGCAGTGCCTGGGCGCCTGCGCCATCACCGAGCCCGGCGCCGGTTCCGACGTTTCCGGGATGAAGACCAATGCGAAAAAGGTCGACGGCGGCTGGCTCCTCAACGGCTCGAAGATCTTCATAACGAACGGCGGCGAATCGGACATCGTCACCGTCCTTGCCTATACAAACAAGGAGAAGGGGAACAAGGGAATCAGCATGCTGCTGGTGGAAGCCGGCGACAAGGGATTTGCCGTGGGCCGGCCGGAGCACAAGCTGGGGATCCATGGATCGGACACCCGGGAGCTGACCTTCGAAGACGTCTTCCTTCCCGAGGGCAGGATGCTCGGCGGCGAAGGCAACGGCTTCAAGATCCTCATGACCACTTTCAATTACACCCGTCCCGCCGTTGCTTCCCAGGCCCTGGGAATTGCGCAGGGCGCCCTCGAAGCTTCCATCAAGTACGCCAAGGAAAGGGTCCAGTTCGGGAAGCCCCTCGCCTCGTTCCAGGGGCTGCAGTGGATGCTGGCCGAGATGGCCCTGGGCGTGGAGACCGCCAGGACAATCGTCTACAGGGCGGCCGCGACGATCGACGCGGAGCCCGGCTCACCGGACATCCCGAGGATTTCCTCAATGGCAAAATGGTACGCGTCGGACGTTGCGATGAAGGTCACGACCGATGCCGTCCAGATCTTCGGCGGGTACGGCTACAGCCGGGAGTACCCGGTGGAGAGGATGATGCGCGACGCGAAGATCACACAGATTTACGAAGGGACCAACCAGATACAAAGGGTCATCATCGCGGGCCAGATCCTGAAATAGGTTTCAGGCGGCCCGGCAATGCAGACCCCGGGAGGAGACAATGAGCTTCAAGAAGAACAGCAATGACATAGTATGCGTGAGCGCGGTCCGGACGCCTTTCGGCCGGTTCGGCGGCTCCCTGAAAGATATTGATAATTACGATCTCGGCGCCATCCCGATGAAAAACGCGATGG
>JBDKTK010000213.1:0-7663 GCA_039680225.1 Syntrophaceae bacterium | reverse complement strand
CATAGTTGCGTTTTAATGAAACACTGTATGCTATTCTCTCCCAGTGGCGCTTAAATATGTAACCGGGTCTATTTTCTCCGCCTATTTTCATTGCGAATCTCTCAGCCAATCTCTCATAAATCTGTGTGGAAATCAGATCGTAAAAGGGCGCCAACCGAGGTCCTTTATCTGTGAACAGAATTGAGAGATTCTTGGCATGTGCATCGGAATTGCCAATCAGGAAATTGAAAATTACCCATTGGAGTAAGGCCATTTGATCAGGCGCCGGCCGGATGCTATGTTGCTTGAGCAGATCAAAACACTGCACGAGCGACGGGCCTCCCTCGCTTTCGTATTTCTGTTCAGGTAAAATTCCGAGTGCCTGGCAAAAGTCTTCCTGATGCAGCCGCAGTATGGCGCCATTCGTTTGTTTTTCCCGATCATATCTCTTTACAACCAATATATCTTCTTTACTGATCCATACATTCGTATTTGCAACCGGAAGCTGCATTTTTCGGGCAAGTGCCATGCAGAAGGCCTCATTACAGACGCTATCCTCTATATGGGAAATAGGCGGCTTTAGAATGTGGGTACTTGGGCTGTTTCCCATGGCAATATAGATTCTTTTATCCTCAATAAATACCGGAAGTTTATTTTGTGCCCCTGCAAGAGATAGTCGAATTCCTTTTTCCCCTGCCAAAAGGGGTCTCTTGGGAAGCTCAGAAATAACCTTTTCCAGATCTTCCCGATTAAGTTCCCTATATCCGGAATGACCGACCGGCTTGCCGCCTGCCGGCAGAATTGAAACAGCCCCTGCACATTCTCCACCAATCTTTTCAAGGAGGTCATAGGCATTTTTTTCTGAGATATGGAACTGTTTGGCAATCAGCGCCCGTATTTCCCCTTCAGGCAAAAGATTCACAAAAAAAGGCCGTGCTTCATCATCGGGGTAGGGCTCAGGTCGAAGCGGCAGTGATAATGAAAGCGGGAAAATTGCTTTTTTGAGCCATTCAGGACTGTACCGGAATACAAACCTCCGACGCTCATCGAGCCAAAGACTGCCTGAAAGTTCATCACGAAAACAGACATCGAGTTTGGAGCTTTTCTCACTCATTAGGCCACGTTTTCTCCTTTATATTGAGCTCCAGCCCAAGACATGCCAGCACTTGTAAGACCTTGTCAAATCGCACAGTCTTTTTCCCGTTTTCCAGGTCCGATAAAAAACGGTAATTTACATTGCAAAGACCAGCGGCTTGGGCAAGTGTCAAACGATCTTCCATACGTCTCCTTCGTACAGCCCCGCCGATATCCGAAGCGGATCTCACAATATTATTCATGATGTCCCCCGCCTTAATTTTATTCCCGAACGGGAATATTACATAGGAATGCCATACGGTCAAGTACATAATTCCCTATCGGGAATATCGTCCTCAGATCCTCGAAATTCAAATAGATTATTCCCTATCGGGAATAAAACTTTCTCGCCAAATTATTCGAGTCTGAAAAAAGAAGAGCGACGCCGAACCCAAAACCCTCGTCAGCTACCAGTACAGCCCCGCGGTAGAGTGATGGCAAACCGAATAGGCATGCACTCATCCTGAATCAGGAATCTTCCGGCTGTGGACAAGATCTCCGTATTCGCCGCGCGAAAAGAATTCCGCACGTGGGTCGGAACTTTGGACTTGCTTTATTGGTCTAGTTGTAATACCAATTGTAAACTCGTTGCAGATATCTTCTGATCTGTTGCGTAATCCTTTGGCCCCGCCTGACAGGCAGGATCATTTTCCGAGGTTTCTGTATGAACTGCCCCGGGCGGTGTGCACAGTAGATGGTTAACTTACAGTATTTCTAACAGGAATGTACAAGCCCTTGCTGGGACTCATTCAAAATGTTACCTGCCATAATCTTGAACGTGATTAATCGTGAATAAGCCCGGAGTTATGAAGGATTTTCCAGGCAGGATGCCTGCCTGGAAAAAGAACCTCTATGTCATCTGGATAGCCCAGTTTGTCTCCTCAGCCGGCCTGAGCATGGTCATGCCCTTTCTTCCCTTTTACATCAGGGAGCTGGGAGTGACCGGCTCTGATGAGGTCAAGGTGTGGAGCGGGATTATATTTGCCGCCCCTTTTTTCGTCTCTTCTTTAATGCAGCCGGTCTGGGGCGTTCTCGGCGACAGGTACGGGCGCAAGCCCATGGTGGTCCGGGCCATGCTTGGGTTGGGTCTGGCGAATGCGCTGATGAGCCTTTCGGGCAGCATCTATCAACTGCTCGCCCTGAGACTTTTCCAGGGCTGCCTGTCGGGTTTCTTCGCGCCCTCCATGGCCCTGGTGGCCTCCGGCACGCCCCGGGAGAACATTGGCTTCGCTCTCGGCACATTGCAGTCGGCCCTCGTAGCGGGGATGATTGCCGGGCCGTTCATTGGCGGCGTCCTCGCCCATTTCAGCGGCTGCCGCTCCAATTTTATCGGGACTGGGATCTGCTGTTTATCGGGCGCTCTGATAGTGGCCTGGTTAGTTCGGGAGACCTTTGTGCCGGTGGAGAACAAAGACAACTGCGCCGACTTGAAGCGGAACATAAGGTCGGTCTTCATGTCCCCGGACCTGCGCACGCTGTTTCTTATTCTGATGATGGTGCAGTTCTCGATCCATTTCGTGGCTCCCTTCCTGAGCCTCTATGTCGAATACTTGGACTTTTCCCACAACTACTCGGAGATGATGACCGGGTTTATTTTCGGGATCACCGGAATTACAAGCACAGTAACATCTCCGATATGGGGCAAGAAAGGGGATGAAATAGGTTTCAGCAAGGTGCTCAGGCTCTCGCTGGCCGGTATCTTGATTTTCATGCTGCCCCAGGCATTCGTGACCAGCGCATATCAATTGCTGTTCCTGCGTGCCGGACTCGGTATCTTCATCGCAGGAGCCATCCCGACCATCAATGCGTTCGTTCAACGGTCAACCGCCGAGGGCCGCCGGGGTGGGATCCACGGTATATTCCAGAGCGGCATGCTTTTCGGCAACATGGCCGGGCCGCTCCTGGGGGGATGCCTGTCGGCTGTTTTCGGCCTGAGGGCGATATTTATTATCACTGCTGCTTTCCTTTGCGTCACTATGTTACTGGAACGAAGGTACACAAACCGGATAGCCGGGCACGCATCACGGTGAGTTAGAAACTCCCGGTCGCGGCTGATCAGGATTTTCCTGATAGTATATCCTTTATTTATAGTGTAATAACCGTTTCAAAATCAATCCAAACCACCGCCGGGAGACCAATGCGCCGTGAGGCACTCTTCGGATAATTCAAAATTACAGGACAGGATTTCTTCAAGTTCCGCCAGTGCGGATGAAGAACTCAGGATCCTTATCCTGGAAGACAACCCTTATGATGCCGAGCTCATGGAGGACAGCATCAGGGAGGAGGGGATTGTCTTTACCGCGAAGCGCGTTGAAACCGCCGATGAATTCCGCCGGGAGCTCGCCGGGTTCTCCCCCGGGCTTATCCTTTCCGACTTCGACCTGCCGGGGTTCAACGGCACGCAGGCCCTGAAAATTGCCAGGGAAAGATGCCCCGGGGTGCCTTTCATCCTGGTGACCGGGGCGATAGGCGAGGAGAGGGCCATTGAAATCCTGACAAGCGGAGCGACCGATTACGTCCTGAAGAACAGGATGTCAAGGCTGGCCCCGGCCGTCCGGCGCTCGCTGCAGGAAGTCAGGGAACGCAAGGAGCGGGAAAAAGCCCAGCTGATGTTCAAGACCCTGGTCGAGCAGATCCCGGCCGTGACTTACCGTGTTTCCCTTGGGGGCGCCGGCCTGGCGTATAAATATGTTTACGTGAGCCCTCAGATCGAATCAATGATCGGAACGCCGCCTGCGGAATTCCTGGCCGATCCCGGCATATTTGAGAAAAGGCTCCACCCCGCAGACAGGGATTCCGTGATCAAGCAGATACAGAGCAGCCTGCGGGAGGAAAACCCGTTCGGCTCCGAATACCGCGTTTTCCATTCCGACGGCCGGATTTTGTGGCTCCACGATGAGGCAATACCGATCAGGGATAAATCAGGCAATCTGTTGTATTACCAGGGCATCCTTACGGACATAACCCCCCTGAAGGAAACCGAGGAGGAGCTTCGCCGGGCCCACGATACGCTGGAAATGCGCGTACAGGAGCGCACGGAGGAACTGCAGGCATTCACGTCTTCAGTTTCCCACGACCTGCGCGGTCCCGTCTGGATGCTGGACAACTATATCCAGTTGCTCATGGACGACTACGGCGGCAAATTGGATCCCGATCTCAGGCACAGGATCGGGATGATCTGGAAAACCGTGAAGAATATGGACCGGCTCATAGACGACCTTCTTTCCCTCTCGAGGGTGAACAGTACGGAACTCTGCCTCGCCCCTCTCGACCTCAGGGAAATAGTCCTTGATGCCTGGGAGGAGGTCCGGAACCTGAACCCCGCGAGAGATATCGTTTTCACCATAAAAGACCTGCCGGCGGCGGCGGGGGACCGCAATCTTATCCGGCAGGCCGTCTACAATCTCCTTACGAACTCGGTCAAATTCTCGGGAACCAGGAAGAGCGCTGTTATCGAGGTGGGCGGCTGCACGGAGGGAGAAAACAGCATTTTTTACGTCAGCGATAACGGGGTGGGATTCGATATGAAACAGTACGATAAACTGTTCGGGCTTTTTCAGCGCCTCCACGGATCAAAGTTCGAGGGGACCGGGGTGGGGCTTGCCATTGTCCAGCGCATAGCCCGGCGCCATGGCGGATGCGTCAGGGCTGAAAGCAAAGTCAATCAGGGCGCGACATTTCTTTTCAGCATTCCCACCGGCGCTCAGGGCCCGGCTGAATTGTGAAAAATGCAGGAATCCGGCGGTCCGGAAAAGTATCTTCGCCGGGAAGCAACAAAAAATCTGATTGGAAATAGTTTTACAGGTCGAGGGTGATGAGCCCCTCGCGCAGGGCATATTTCACGATATCGGAGGAGTTGCTGATGTTGAGCTTTTCCATGATGTGCCGGCGATGGGTTTCGACGGTCTTGGGGCTGAGCTCGAGCTTGTATGCGGTCTCCTTGACCGAGTTGCCTTCGGCCAGGAGCTGCAGGACTTCCCGCTCCCTGTCGCTGAGGACCGGCAGCGCGAATGTCTTGGGGCTCTTGCCCAGGTAACCGCTGAGCACCATGTCGGCTATTTTGGGGCTTAAATAAACGTTCTTTTTTGAGACTGCGCGGATGGCCGTGACAAGTTCCTCGAACTTGGAGCCCTTGAGGACATAGCCCATGGCCCCGGCTTCCAGCATCCCGGATACGTATTTACGGTCCTGGTGCATGGATAAGGCAAGGACCTTGACCCCCGGGACTTCCGATACGATTTTCCGGGTTGCGTCCATGCCGTTGAGGTCGGGCATTGTGACGTCCATGACAATGACATCGGGGACGAGCTTCTTGGCGATCTTCACGATGTTGCGGCCGTCTTCGGCCTCTCCGATGACCTCCATGTCCGGCTCTTTTTCAATCATGCGCCGCAGGCCTTCTCTCAAGATCTCATGGTCATCGGCAAGCAGGATTTTTATTGCTGGCATCTCGGACCTTCCGGATTGAAACGTAGTTTGTTTCAACTATCACCGGGAAACCCGAAAAGCAACGAAAAAATCTGCAGACCCCGGCCCCTGCTGTTTGAGCCGCGGCCATGGGTCCCGGGCGCCCGCTGAGAGCGGAGCCGGTCAGCCGGCCGGAAAATAAATTTAAAATTGTTTGACAACTTGGGATGCCTGGACAAATGTGTTGCGGCAGGAGGAGGAAATGGACCCCGTAAAACAAAGCTCATACCCGGGCGGCGTGCGCGCGCTGCTGCTTGAGGATTCCGAAGCCGATGCGGAGCTGATCAGGTTTGCATTGCGCGATGCGGTCCCCGGTTTGACAGTGAAACAAGTGGATACCCGCGATGATTTCGTCCGGGAGCTTAAAGAGTTTTCTCCCCAGATCATTCTTTCCGATTACCTCGTGCCCGGATTTGACGGGCGCTCCGCCCTCAGGATCGTTCGCGACAGCAATCCCGACCTGCCGTTTGTCTTTATCTCAGGGGCCCTGGGCGAAGAGCTGGCTGTCGAGCTGCTGAGGGCCGGCGCTACCGATTACATTTTGAAAGACCGCATGTCGAGGCTGCCTTCGGCCGTTATCCGCTCGCTCGAGGATGCAAGGGAAAAGTCCGCACTCGCACAGCGCACGGCCGAGGTCCTGGAAAAGACCGCGCAACTGGCGCAGGAAGTCGAAGTGCGCCGGCAGGCCGAGCGGGAGCTTCTTGAATCGCAAAGAGACCTGCGGCGCCTTGCGCTGGAAATCTCCAGGGCGGAGAACCGCGAACTGCGCCGGATAGCAGTCGAAATCCACGAGAGGATAGGGCAAAACCTCGTTCTCGTTCTTATGAGCCTTGAGGACCTGAAAAAGAAACTCCAGGACCCGGAAGAACTGGGGCGGGCAACCGCCCTGATCGACAAGACGGTCCGGGAGGTCCGTTCGCTTGCACTTGAAGCGAGCCCGCCCGTCCTTTATGAGTTTGGCATTTTTGCCGCCCTTGAATGGCTGTGCGAAACCTTCAGGGCAAAGTCGCGCACCGCCATCCTGCTGCAGGCCGGGAAGCAGGACCCGCTCCCCTCCCAGGACCTGCAGGTGTTTCTCTTCAAAGCCGTCTGGGAAATGGTTCGCAACGCCCTGCAGCACGCCGCGGCGAAAAATATTGTTGTCCGCTGCGGTATTGAGCCGGAAGGGATCTATGCCGAGGTGCAGGACGACGGTTCGGGTTTTGGCCCCGCCGTTCTCGGCAACAGGCAATCCGGCCTGGGCCTCTTCAGCATCAGGGAGCGGCTCACTTACCTTGGGGGAAGCCTTTCCGTCGAATCCAGCAGCGGGGGTTCCCTCTTGCGGATAACCCTGCCCCCCGGACTTTAAAAATTAACTTTCAGATTTAACCCCGGATTTAAACCCGCCGCATTGTCTTATCCAGTCACCATCAGGAATTTGGAAGCCGCCATAAGGAAATTCCGGATACCCGTCGCGTTCGTAAAACGCTAATTTCCCAATCACGAACAAAGGAAATAAAGGAGGCGCCCGGAGATGCTGTCCAGAAAAATAAAATGCGGCGGATGCAGAGGTGAAGGGGAGATCGAGATTGTCGGCCTGGCCCCGGAAATGAAACCCGGCCTCCTGTTCAGATACCTGGGCCATCACGAATTTACGGGAGATATGTATTTCCGCTGCCCGCACTGCGGGCGCGAAGTGGTCGTCAATCCCATGGAGGCCCTGGGCCCGGGCAAAATCAACGGCGTTCCGCGCTTTGGTGCCGGCCGGCACATCGGCCCGGGCGGATTCAACCCGGAAGCATTTCTGCACTTAAACGAACAAACCTGAAAGGAGGTACGATCATGTTTGCACCGAAAAAAATTCTTGTGGCCACCGATTTTTCAGAATTTTCCGACAGGGCTTTGAAAGACGCCCTGGAGATGGCTGAAAATTACAAGTCTAAAGTGGTCCTGCTGCACGTCATTGACGAACACCTTGAGCAGTGTGCTGTCGACTATTGCCTCAGCGCGGATGTGTTCACCGAGCTTCAGAATATATCAGAGCTGACATCCAGGGAGAAGCGGGAGGAAGAGGTCCGGAAAATCTCTTCGGAGAAGAACGTGG